>CAYZAI010000300.1:0-6239 GCA_964476305.1 uncultured Myxococcales bacterium | reverse complement strand
CACGTGCGGCTTGTTCCTTACGAATTTCTCCTTCGCCATGACAAAGCTCCTTGGTGCGCCACTCCCCGGCGCCGGTTCTATCTTCCGATGACTGACAGTTCAGCCTATGATTTCCCTTGAAATCTGTCCGGGCACCGCACTGAAATGCGAGAATTGCATCGTGTGTGTCGCTCGGCCCTGAGTCACCGTTCTGAGGTCTGTGGTGTAGCCAAACATCTGCCTCAGCGGCACGTCAGCTTCCAAGACCTGCATCGTCCCTCGCGCCTCCACTCCCTTGATTTTTCCCTGGCGCCGGTTGAGGTCACCAACAACTTCTCCCATGAACTCCTCCGGGACGACCACCTGAACGGCCATGACCGGCTCGAGCAGCGCCGGGTGGCTGGCGCGTAGCGCCTCCCGGAGACCAATCGAGGCGGCGATTTTATACGCAAGCTCTGAACTGTCAACATCATGATTGACGACACCAGTGAAAATCACCTCAATGTCGACTACAGGGTAGCCGGCAAGCACCCCCGCCCCGAGGGAACCACGCACACTCTCCTCAACAGCCTTGACTCCCATCGCCGAGATCTGTTCCGGCGCGACTTCGTTGCGAAAAGCGATACCGCTTCCACGGTCACCGGGTTTGACCCGAAGTCCCACCGTCGCCTTGTGGGCCTTGGTCCCCATCTGGCGATCGACCGTTCCCTCGGCCTCCGCGACCGTTGTCGATGTCTCGCGAAAAGCGACCCGCGGATCACCGACGTTGGCCTCCACGCTGAACTCCCGTCGGATTCGATCGACGATGACCTCGAGGTGCAACTCTCCCATTCCGGAGATCAGTGTCTGTCCAGTCTCCTCGTCGATCTTGACAATGAAAGTAGGATCCTCGATCGAGAGCCGCTCGAGCGCCTGGGTCAGCTTTTCCTGGTCAGCGTTCGTCCTCGGTTCAATCGCCACGGAGATCACAGGTTCCGGGGTATCGATTCGCTCGAGCAACAGCGGTGCCTTGGGATCGCAGAGGCTGTCGCCCGTGGTCGTGAACCGCAGACCTACCGCAGCTGCGATGTCTCCGGCGTGCACTTCCGAAAGCTCCTCCCGCTTGTTTGCATGCATCTGCAGCAAGCGGTTGAGCCTCTCCTTCTTGCCCTTGCTCGCGTTCTCGGCAGCCTTGCCTGCCAGCATCGTTCCCGAGTAGACCCTGAAATAGGTCAACTGCCCGGCATAGGCGTCATTCTGCACCTTGAACGCCAGAGCACAGAAAGGCTCATCGTCGTCTGGTCTGCGGTGTTCCTCCTTGCCGGTGTGCGGGTGTGTTCCTGCTACCGGGGGCAGATCAAGGGGTGACGGCAGGTAGTCCACGATGGCGTCGAGCACGGATTGCACACCCTTGTTCCGGAAAGCCGCCCCGCACAAAACGGGCACGACCGCGTTTCTCAGTGTTCCGACACGCAGCGCGGCACATATCTGCTCTTTGAGGATCGGGCGTCCTTCGAGGTAGCTCTCCATCAGCTTCTCGTCGAAGTCCGCCGCCGCCTCGACCAACTGCTCCCGCGCGACCGCACACTCCCCGGCGATTTCCTCCGGAATATCCTCGATGTGATACTCTGCTCCGAGGGTATCGTCGTGCCAGATCACGACCCGCTCTTCCAGAAGATCGACGATTCCTTTGAACCCGCTCTCGACACCGACAGGCAGTTGCATCCGAATCGGGCGGGCTCCGAGCCGATCGCGAATCATCTGCACGCACTTCTCGAAGTTGGCACCGACACGATCCATCTTGTTGACAAAAGCGATGCGGGGGACGCGGTAGCGATCCGCCTGGTGCCAGACCGTCTCGGACTGCGGCTCGACGCCGGCCACACCGTCAAAGACCGCGACCGCCCCGTCGAGCACGCGCAGGGAGCGTTCGACCTCGATAGTGAAGTCGACATGCCCCGGCGTGTCGATGATCTGGATGCGGTGGTCGCGCCAGAAGCAGGTCGTAGCCGCGCTTGTGATGGTAATGCCGCGCTCCTGCTCCTGTGGCATCCAGTCCATCTGGGCCGTGCCGTCGTGAACCTCACCGATCTTGTGGGACACTCCGGTGTAGTAAAGCACACGCTCCGTGAGCGTGGTCTTGCCGGCATCGATGTGGGCCATGATCCCGATGTTCCGGGTCAGGCCGAGCGCGGCGCGCTTACCCAAGTTCAACTCTCCCAACCGCCTGATTCGCCTTCGTGGCCAGACGGCAAGGGCCTCCTTGCGGCATCATTCGGCGCGGAGTAGCACCCGCCGGAGGAGACCCGGGACTAGTATTCAGTTACCAGCGGTAGTGAGCGAATGCCTTGTTCGCTTCCGCCATCTTGTGAGTGTCTTCCCTCTTCTTGATTGACGTTCCTCGGTTCTGCGAGGCGTCCACCAACTCCGCGGCGAGACGCTCACGCATAGTGTGCTCGCCCCGCTCCCGCGAGTATCCGATTATCCAACGCATCGCGAGGGCCAGCCGCCGGCTCGCGCGTACCTCGACCGGAACCTGATAGGTCGCACCGCCAACACGGCGGGACTTGACCTCGAGCTTCGGCTTCACGTTTTCGATAGCCTTCTTGAAAACCTCGAGAGGATCCTGTTTGTAGCGCTGCTCGATGATGTCGAAAGCGCCATAAATAGCTCGCTCAGCCACGGCCTTCTTGCCGCCGTACATCATCTTGTTGATGAACTTGGAGACCATCCGATTCCTGAACTTGGGATCCGGGTTGATCTTGCGCTTGGGAACTTCTCTCCTCCTCGGCATCGCGCTCCCTCTACTTCTTCGGGCGCTTGGCGCCGTATTTGCTGCGGCCCTTGCGCCGCTCCTCGACACCCGTGGCGTCCATCGTCCCGCGGATCACATGGTAGCGGACTCCCGGGAGATCCTTCACGCGGCCGCCGCGGATCAGCACTACCGAGTGCTCCTGCAGGTTATGGCCTTCGCCCGGGATGTATGTCGTTACCTCGATACCGTTGGACAACCGTACGCGCGCCACTTTGCGTAGCGCCGAGTTGGGTTTCTTTGGCGTTGATGTGTAGACACGGACGCAGACTCCCCGGCGCTGGGGACAGGCCTTGAGCGCTGGTGCCGTGTTCTTCGCCTTCTGGATCTTTCGACCCTTGCGGATGAGCTGATTTATCGTCGGCATTCCTTTTCGTCTTTTCCCATTTGCCAGCGGTTCTTCATCCGCTGGCGGCCTAGAGGGGCGTATTTTTAAGCTGTCGTCTCGTCGTTGTCAAGCTGTCCGCTTTTCTACGCCGACGTGATACCCGGAACCTCGTCGAACTCGGACTCATCTGGAAGATCCACGATCTGCCGCGTTCCCTCCTCGGAGACGTCCATGGTCAATCCCTGGTAGATTGGCACACCTGTACCGGCCGGGATAAGCCGCCCCATGATCACGTTCTCCTTGGGGCCGGTCAACTCATCCGTCTTGCCCGCCACGGCGGCCTCGGTCAGGACCTTGGTCGTCTCCTGGAACGACGAGGCCGAAATGAAACTGTCGGTGCTGAGCGCGCCCTTGGTGATACCTAGGAGCAATGCCTCGGCCGTGGCGGGCTGTCCGCCCTGCCTGAGCACTCGTTCGTTCTCGGCGCGAAACACCGCCTTGTCGATCCGGTCGTCCACCAGGAACGAAGTGTCGCCAGCGTCCTTGATCGTGACCCTCCGCAGCATCTGGCGGACGATGATCTCGATGTGCTTGTCGTTGATAGTCACCCCCTGCAGTCGATACACTTCCTGAACCTCGTCCACCAAGTACTTGGCCAGCGCCTTCTCGCCCATCACGCGCAAGATATCATGGGGGTTGGCTGCTCCGTCCATCAGCGGCTCGCCGGCGTGCACCTTGTCGCCTTCCTTCACCGCGATGTGCTTGCCCTTGGCGATGAGGTACTCCTTGGGTTCGCCGACATCGGGAGTGATGACGACCTTCCGCTTGCCCTTGGTGTCCTTGCCGAAGCTCACGATCCCGTCTATCTCGGAGATCACCGCGTGCTCCTTGGGCTTTCGGGCCTCGAAAAGTTCTGCGACGCGTGGCAGGCCTCCGGTGATGTCCTTTGTTTTCGTCGTCTCGCGCGGGATCTTTGCGATGACCTCGCCGGCGTCGACGGAATCCCCCTCGTTCACCGTGATGTTGGCAGCGACCGGCAACAGGTATCGTGCCGCGCTGCCCCCCGCTTCCTTTGTGGTGCCGGATTGGTCTTTGATCGAAATGCGTGGTCGCAGCTCGGGATCCCGCGACTCCATGATGACCTTGCGCGACAGTCCCGTGACTTCGTCCAACATCTCCGTCATCGACACGCCTTCGATCACGTCGCCATACTTCACGCCGCCAGACACTTCCGCGAGAATCGGAATCGAGTAGGGATCCCACTCCGCGATGAGATCGCTGGCGCTCACCGTCTGGCCATCCTTCACGCGTAAAGTCGCGCCGTAGACGACGTTGTGGATATATTCGCGGCCGACCTCGTCCTGAACCGTCAACTCCCCATGGCGGGTCATGACAACCGTCGTTCCATCGCTCTTGGTCGCCGTGGCGAGCCCAGCCAGCCTCACTCTGCCGCTGTGGTTGGCCTCGAGCCTCGATTGCTCGATCTTGCCGCGCTTGGCCGCACCCCCGATGTGGAAGGTTCGCATCGTGAGCTGAGTTCCCGGCTCGCCGATGGACTGAGCCGCGATGATACCCACAGCCTCGCCGATGTTGACAAGATAGCCCCTGGCAAGGTCGCGCCCGTAGCACTTGGCACATATGCCTCGCTGGGTCTGGCAGGTCAGCACCGAACGGATGGTCACCCGTGAAACACCTGCATTCTCGATGGCCCTGACCTTGTCCTCGTCGAGAATTTCGTTCGCCTCGACCAGCATCTCGCCGGTGAGGGGATCGAAAATGTCGTCGAGCACGACACGCCCGAGCACCCGCTCTCCGAGCTTCTCGATCACCTCGCCGCCCTCCTCGAGGGGTGTGACCTCGATACCATCGAGCGTGCCGCAATCGTATTCTGTGATCGTGGCATCCTGGGCCACATCCACCAATCTCCGGGTGAGGTAGCCGGAGTTGGCCGTCTTGAGCGCCGTGTCGGCGAGACCCTTGCGGGCGCCGTGGGTCGAGATGAAGTACTGCAGGACCGACAGCCCCTCGCGGAAGTTGGCGGTGATTGGCGTCTCGATGATCTCGCCGGAGGGCTTCGCCATCAGGCCACGCATCCCCGCGAGCTGACGCAGCTGTGCGTTGGAACCACGGGCCCCCGAGTCAGCCATGATGAAGATCGGGTTGAAGCTGGCCACCGTCCTGTTCTCGCCTGTAGCCGGATCCGTGGCCTCCATCGTCTTGATGTCGCGAAGCATCTCGTCCGCCACCTGGTCCGAGACCGCCGCCCAGATATCGACCACCTTGTTGTAGCGCTCGCCATCCGTGATCAGTCCCTCTTGGTACTGAGTGACCACCCTCGTGACTTCCTCATTTGCTTGGTCGATCAGCGTCTTCTTAGCCTTGGGGATCTCCATGTTGTCCATGCAGATTGAGACACCGGCCCGCGTGGCGTACTCGAACCCGAGGGTGCGCAACCGGTCGGCCATCACCACCGTGGCCTTGTTGCCGCAGATCCGGTAGGCGGCGTCGATGAGCCGCGAGAGCGCCTTCTTGTCCAGCACCTTGTTGACCAACTCGAAAGGAAGCCCATCCGGAAGCACGTCCCTTACCAACACCCGTCCGACGGTGGTGTCGGCCAACTGCCTTTCGATTCGCACTCGAACCGCCGCGTGGAGGTCGATCGATCCACTGTCGTAGGCCATCCGCACCTCGTCCGGCGAGGCGTAGATCCCTCCGAAACGATCGGTCCCGTGGCTTTCCTTGCGGTATTCGCCTCGCGCGAACGGACGCTCACTGGTCATGTAGTAGAGCCCAAGCACGATGTCCTGAGAGGGGTTGATGATCGGCTTGCCGTGAGCCGGACTGAGGATGTTGTTTGTCGACATCATCAGTACCCGCGCCTCCATCTGAGCCTCGATGGAGAGCGGCACGTGCACCGCCATCTGGTCGCCGTCGAAGTCGGCGTTGAATGCGGTACAGACCAGCGGGTGCAGCCGAATCGCCTTCCCCTCGATCAGCACCGGCTCGAAAGCCTGGATGCCGAGCCGGTGGAGCGTCGGGGCGCGGTTGAGCATCACCGGATGCTCGCTGATCACCTCCTCGAGGATGTCCCAAACCTCGGGCCGTTCCTTCTCGACCATCTTCTTGGCGCTCTTGATGGTC
>CAYZAI010000299.1:0-6271 GCA_964476305.1 uncultured Myxococcales bacterium | reverse complement strand
CGGATGGTCGCGCGCTTCGGCATCGACACCCTCGAGGTGATCCAGGGCGATCCGGGCCGCCTCGCCGAGGTGCCCGGCATCGGGCCCAAGCGCGCCCGGGCCATCCAGAAGGCGCTGCTCGAGAAGAAGGCCGTCAAGGACGTGATGGTCTTCCTCGAGGCCGCCGGGGTCTCCCCCACGTTCGCCCACCGCATCCACAAGCGCTACGGCAACGAGGCGATCCGCCTGGTCAGCGAGAACCCCTACCGCCTGGCCGCGGACGTCCAGGGCATCGGTTTCCTCTCGGCGGACCGGGTAGCCGGCCACCTGGGCGTGCCCGAGAGCTCGCCCCACCGCCACGAGGCGGGGCTGCTGCACGTCCTCGACGAGCTGGCCGGTGAGGGACAGGTCTTTGTCCGGGCCGCGGAGCTGTTGCCCCGGGCCGCGCAGCTGCTGGGCGCGGACCAGGTCGATCTGGAGGCGGCCGTCGAGCGCCTGGTGCTGATGGGCGGCGTGCGCCGGGAAGGGAAGGGGGACGACTCGCGGATCTACCTGCCCCGGCTCCACGAGGCCGAGGTCGCGGCGGCGCGGGCCCTGCGGCGGCTGCTCGACGGGAGGACCGGCGCCCTGCCCGTGGACGCGGGCGAGGCGGTGCGCCGCGCCGAGGCGCGCTCAGGGCTCGAGCTGGCGCCGGAGCAGCGGCGGGCCTTCGTCGCGCTGCAGGAGGCCAAGGTGCTGGTGCTCACCGGCGGGCCGGGCACGGGCAAGACGACGTTGCTGCGCGGCATCGCGGACTGCCTCTCCGATCTGGGCCTGCGGGTGGCCCTGGCCGCGCCCACGGGCCGGGCGTCGCGCCGCATGGCCGAGAGCACGGGCCGCGAGGCGGCCACCATCCACCGCCTGCTGGAGTTCGCCCCGCGCACCCGGAAGTTCCAGCGCAATCACCGAAACCCCCTGGAGCACGATCTGGTCATCGTGGACGAGGTCTCGATGGTGGACATCGAGCTGCTGGCGGCCCTGCTCGACGCCCTGCGGCCGCGGACCCGGCTGATCCTGGTGGGGGATCCGGACCAGCTCCCCTCGGTGGGGCCGGGGACGGTCCTCGCCGATCTGCTGGCCCTCGGCGCGCGGCTCGACCCCCGCTTGCAGGTCGTGCGCCTGACCGAGATCTTCCGCCAGGCCCGCCAGAGCCTGATCGTGATCGGGGCCCACGACGTGCTCGCCGGGCGCCTGCCCCGGGGCGGCGAGCGCGACGGCGCCGCGGACCTGTTCGTCATCGAGCGCGAGGACCCCGAGGAGTGCCTGGCGGTGATCGGGGAGCTGGTCCAGAAGCGGATTCCCGCGCGCTTCGGGCTCCACCCCATCGACGACATCCAGGTGCTGACGCCCATGCACCGCGGCCTCCTGGGCGCGGCGAGCCTGAACGGCGCCCTGCGCGACCTGCTCAACCCCGGCCCCGCTGGAGAGGACGGCGGCTTCGAACGCTACCGCGCCGGCGACAAGGTGATGCAGGTCCGCAACAACTACGACATGGAGGTCTTCAACGGCGACGTCGGCCGCGTGACCGCCGTGGACGGGGACGGCGCCTGGGTCGAGGTGCGCTTCCCCGACCGCGCCGTGCGCTACCCCGCGGTCGAGCTCGACCAGCTCCAGCTGGCCTACGCCTGCTCGGTGCACAAGTCGCAGGGCAGCGAGTACCCGGCCGTGGTGCTGCCGCTGCACACCCAGCACTTCGTTATGCTGCGCAGGAACCTCCTGTACACGGCCATCACCCGCGGTCGGCGGCTGGTCGTGATCGTCGGCTCGAAGCGGGCCCTGGGAATCGCCGTGCGCACCGACGATCGGGCGGCTCGCAACTCGGCCCTGGCCGAGCGGGTCCTCGCAGATGCATCGCGGCGCGAGCCCCCGTCAGGCGCCGCCAGGTGACGTCCGCCTGTTTCGGAAATCCTCCGGTGGATCCGCAGCGTTTCTCTTGATCTCCTTGAAGCCCCGGTGGCAGAGATCCACCAGACAACGGTTCTCTCCGATGCGTTCCCTGGTTCCGTTGATGATGACTCTGATGGCGGTGATCTTGGCGGCGTTGTCCATCACCCGCAGCGTCAGACGGCGGTACATGTTCCAACCCAGCTTCTCCACCCTCGGGATGATGAAGAAACGATCGAGAGAGACCTTGACCAGGGCGACGACGGAGACGAAGCCCACGAGGAGGATGATGGACTCGAGCCCCTTCTCGCCCAGGTGGGCAAGGGCTGTCACCACGAGGATGAGCGCCACGGAGATCGCGATATCGATGAACGAGACGGCGAAAGACAGAAGCTCGTATTTGCGCCCGGTCACGGCGATGTACTTCCTGACCCGGTTGCGCATCTCGTCGAAGTGCTCGTCGTACTCCGGTGCCCTCGGCGAGGCCGTCTTCGGGCGAGCGGGAAGGTGGTCCGAGAACTCCTTGAAGATGCGGGCGGCATCCTTGAAGGCCCAGTGCAGATCGTACCTCTCGTGATGGTCGTGCACTTCGTAGAGGCCGGTGAAGATCTCCCTGGAGCTGCGGACGTACTCCTTCCTCGTCTCGAACAGCTCGTCCGAGTACTCGTCCGGGTACACCGTCCTCGCGAAGGATCTCATCGTTTCTTCGAACACCGGCTCCGCTCCCTCTTGTCCGCGCTCGGCATGTCTTCCCGGGGCGTCCTCGATGCTTCCCCGGGCTAGAGCAGCGCGGTCGAGAAATAGCGCTCGGCGCGATCGGGCAGCACCGTGGCCACGCGGGCCTCGGGCCCGAGGAACACGGCCTCGCGCATCGCGGCGAAGACGTTGGCGCCCGCCGACGTGCCCACGAGCACGCCATCCTCGCGGGCCAGGCGTCGGGTGACCTCCACGGCCTCCTCGTCGGTGACCTCGACCACGTGGTTGATGATCTTCTTGTCGAGAACCGTGGGGATGAAGCCGTCGCCGATGCCCTGGATCTGGTGCAACCCGGGCTCGTCGCCGAGCAGGGCCGAGACGTTCTTGGGCTCCACGGCGACGATGCGCACGTCGGGATTGTGCTCCTTCAGGTAGCGGCCCACGCCGGTGAGCGTGCCGCCCGAGCCCACGCCCGCGACGAAAGCGTCCACGCGGCCTTCCATCTGCTCCCAGAGCTCGGGGCCGGTGCCGAGGTAGTGGGCCTCCGGGTTGGCCGGGTTCTCGAACTGCTGGGCCACCCACGAGCCGGGGATCTCGTCCCGGAGGGCGTAGACCCGGCGCAGAGCGCCCTCGAGGGACTCCGCGGCCGGCGTGAAGTGGCACTCGCCGCCGAACGCCGCGGTGACCTTCTTGCGCTCCTCGCTCATGTTCTCGGGCAGCACCAGCACCACGCGGAAGCCCATCTGCACGCCGACGAAGGCCAGGCCGATGCCCGTGTTGCCCGACGTGGCCTCGATGATGGTGCCGCCCGGCTTCAGGGCGCCGCTCTCGACGGCGCGGCGGATCATGTGCCGGGCCACCCGGTCCTTGATCGAACCGCCGGGGTTCAAGAACTCGGCCTTGGCGAAGACCTGGCCCCGGCCGACCTTGGCGAGTTCGATGAGTGGGGTGTTTCCGATGATGTCGAGAATTCGTGTCGCTGGCATGCTGTGACCTCTGTGCTCGCTTCTACCAGAAAGAAGGTTCGAAAAGTTAGCCCCCGTCTCGGGGGTGCGGCAAGGCTTATACACGGATCTGCCGGTTTTTGCCCCTTTTCGTCGCCGGGCCCGGCAGGCCGAATCGCGCCCAGCCCCCCTTGCCCGCCCAGAAATCGGCGTTATAGATCAGCCATCGCTGGCGACACCGCGGACGACGCGGCAGGGGAGACGGTCTTTCGACAAGGAGGGAAGCGTCATGATAGACGGCAAGATGGAGAAGGCGATAAACGACCAGATCAACGCCGAGCTGCACTCGGCCTACATCTACACCTCGATGGCCTACTGGTTCGAGTCCGTGGCGCTCACGGGCTTCGCCAAGTGGATGCGCGTCCAGGCGCTCGAGGAGGTGACCCACGCCCAGCGCTTCGCCGGATACGTCTCGGGGCGCGGCGGCCGCGTGCTGTTGAGCGCCATCGAGGGCCCCGCCACCGAGTGGAAGTCGGCCCTCGACGCCTTCGAGGTGGCCTACAAGCACGAGTGCTACATCTCGGGCCGCATCAACACGCTCGTCGATCTCTCCCACGAGCTGCGTGACCACGCCACCGCCAACTTCCTGCAGTGGTTCGTGGCCGAGCAGGTCGAGGAGGAGTCAACGGCGGACGAAGCGGTGCAGAAGCTGAAGCTCGTGGCCGACTCGAAGAACGGGCTGTTCATGCTCGATCGCGAGTTCGCCACCCGCGCCTTCACGATGCCAGTGGACATGGCCGGGACCGTCTAGCGGCGGCGGCTCCGTACCGGGAAAGGAGTGGCCATGACGGGTGGTTTCGAGGCGGTCAGAGTCGCTGATCGGGTGTACTGGGTCGGCGCCATCGACTGGGGCCTGCGCAACTTCCACGGGTACCAGACCTCGATGGGCACCACCTACAACGCGTACCTGGTGCTCGGTGAAAAGGTCACCCTCATCGACACGGTGAAGGCCTCGTTCATGCCCGAGATGCTGGGACGGATCCGCTCCGTCATCGACCCGTCCAAGATCGACTACGTTGTCTCCAACCACGCCGAGATGGATCACTCCGGCGGGTTGCCGGAGTTGCTGACCGTGGCCCGGCCCGAGAAGCTCTTCGCCTCTCCCCAGGGAGCCGCCGCCCTCGCGGCCCACTTCCACTGGGACCGGGCCGTGACCGAGGTGAAGACCGGCGACCGTGTCGATCTGGGCGGCGACTCGCTCAAGTTCGTCGAGACCCGGATGCTCCACTGGCCGGACAGCATGCTCAGCCTGCTCGAGGGGCGGAAGATCCTGTTCTCGAACGACGCCTTCGGCATGCACCTGGCCAGCTCCGAGCGCTTCGCCGACGAGGTCGACGAGGCACTGCTGCACAGGGAGGCGGCCAAGTACTACGCCAACATCCTGATGCCGCTGTCGCCCGTCGTGAAGGGGCTCCTGGCCAAGCTGCCGGGCCTCGATCTCGATTTCGAGGTCATTGCGCCGGACCACGGCCCGATCTGGCGGAGCGATCCCTCGCGAATCGTCGAACTCTACGCCCGCTGGGCCGAGCAGAAGCCCGCCCGCAAGGCCGTGGTCCTCTACGACACGATGTGGCAGAGCACCGCGCGCATGGCACGGGCCGTGGTCGACGGGCTTGCGGCCGGCGGGGTCTCGGTGAGGCTGATGCCCCTCGACAGCGCCCACCGCAGCGACGTGGCCACCGAACTGCTCGACGCCGGCGCGCTGATGGTGGGTTCGCCCACGATGAACAACCAGCTCTACCCCACGGTGGCCGATGCGATGACGTACTTGAAGGGCCTCAAGCCGCGAAACCTGGTGGGCGCGACCTTCGGTTCCTACGGCTGGAGCGGCGAGGCCACGGCGCAGCTGCGCGAGATCCTCGGCGAGATGAAGGTCGAGCTGGTGGGCGAGGACCTCAAGGTGAGATACGTGCCCGACGAGGACGATCTGGCCCGCTGCCGGGCCCTCGGCGAGGCTGTGGCGGCCCGGACCATAGAGGTTTGTGGTTGATCGGTACGGGCGCCGAAGGTATATCAACGAATCCGTTTTTTCCTGTGGGCAAGGGACGCCAGCGAGCAAGGAGATTCAACATGACGAAGTACGAGTGCAAGGCCTGCGGCTACATCTACGATCCCGAGAAGGGACACACCGCCTCCGGCATCGCCGCCGGGACCGCCTGGGAGGACATTCCCGAGGACTGGGTCTGTCCGCTGTGCGGAGTGGGCAAGGACGGGTTCGAGCCCGTCTAGCAACAGCGTTCCGACGACCAACCGAGAGGAGGGACATCGAGATGACAGACCTGAACTCCGTGGACGAAATCTTGAATTTTGCCATCGATCGCGAGCAGGAGGCCGTGGATTTCTACACCGACCTCGCGGGCAAGGCCAGGTCGCCGGCGATGCAGGCGACCTTCCGGCAGTTCGCCGGTGAGGAGGCCGGGCACAAGGCCAAGCTGCTGGGCGTCAAGGGCGGCAAGCGGATGCTGGGCTCCCAGGCCAAGGTCCAGGACCTGAAGCTGGCCGACTACATGGTCGACGAGCAGCCCGGGGCCGACCTCGACTACCAGGGCGCCCTGATCCTGGCGATGAAGAAGGAGAAGGCGGCGTTCCGGCTCTACTCGGACCTGGCGGGGAAGGTCGATGACGGCGAGATCCGCGAGCTGTTCCTCGGTCTGGCCCAGGAGGAGGCC
>CAYZAI010000298.1:0-6272 GCA_964476305.1 uncultured Myxococcales bacterium | reverse complement strand
GATCTCCCGCTCTTCGCCGCCGGCCGTCACCGTCCTTGGGCCGCCTCCACCCACGCCCAGCAGCATCATGGGCCCGTCTTCCGACAACTCCGCGGCCCCCTCCTGGGCACCGACGAGTTCC
This sequence comes from uncultured Myxococcales bacterium, assembly GCA_964476305.1. Taxonomy (GTDB): domain Bacteria; phylum Myxococcota_A; class Polyangia; order JAAYKL01; family JAAYKL01; genus CAYZAI01. Next base: position 6,151 of record CAYZAI010000298.1, on the reverse strand, counting down.
ATCGAGAACTCGCCGCACACGAGCCCGGGTCTCCCGGATGCCGGGGCGTTGGAAGACCGCGAGCCCGCGCGTCCGAAGTCGATGGACTCGAGGGCCTGCGCCACGTGCAGCGTCCGTGGCTTCCCGTCCAAGCCGACCCGGTTCCAGTCGAAGAGCCGGTAGGTCGTGTCCGAAGACTGTTGCACCTCGGCCAGGACCACACCCCCGCCGATGGCATGTACCGTGCCCGCGGGCAGGAAGACGAAATCCCCGGGCTCCACCGGGACCCGCTCCAGGCTGCGCTCCAGGTCCCCCGCCTCCAGGCCGCGCTCCAGCCGGGCCCGGTCCACGCCCTCCTGCAGGCCCACGTACAGGATCGCCCCCGGATCCCGGTCGATGACGTACCAGGCCTCTGTCTTGGGCCGGGCACCGCCACCGAGCAGGGAGCACGCCGCCTCGTCCGGGTGGACCTGCACCGACAGGGTCCGGCGCGCGTCGATGAACTTGAGCAGCAGCGGGAATCGGCCCTCCAGCAAGCCGATCGGACCGAGCAGATCTTCTCGCCGTTCCCGCGCCAGAGCGGCCAGGGTCGCTCCGGTGAGCGGGCCGTCCGCCACGACCGACTGCTCGCCGGGCAGGTCGACGATCTCCCAGGACTCGCCTACCGGGCCGTCACCTGGAAGACGCCGCCCGAACAGGCGCTCGAATTCCCGACCGCCCCATACAGTCGGCTTGGGAATCGGCTCGAAACGGAGGATCGGCAACCCGCCCATGGCCTCGCACGATACCAGCTCGCCGCGGGAAAGGCACGCAATCCGCGCACGGCGTGCCCGCTCGCGCCACGTCGTAACGCTTCACAACGGCGAGGCCGGGGAGTAGAATCGGAACATGACCACGGACTTCCGAGCGCCCGGATCCCTCACCGCCTTCGGCCTGGCCCGCACGCTCCCGCTCCTGGTGATGCTGACCGCCGCCGGCTGCCGCGATCCGCTGATGGAGGACGAGTACTGGGCCCCGGACGCCAGCGACTTCGACGCATCCATCGAGGACGACGCCGGCCCGGGCGAGCTGTGCCCGCCCGGCACCGAGAACCTGTTCAACGAAGCGTACAGCAACCACATCGGCGGCGAGGAATCCGTCAAGCTCGCGGTCAGCAACTTCTCGTACTTCCGCTGCCCCCACTGCGCCCACTTCGCCGAGCTGTCCCAGGGGATCTGGTCCGCCCGCCCTGACTTCCGCAAACACGTGCGCCTCTACTACCACCACTTCCCCTTCGACAACCAGACATCCTGGCAGCTCCATGCCTGCGCCGAGGCTGCCGGCCGCCAGGGAACCGAGAACTTCTGGGCCGTCCACGACCTGCTCTACGGGGGGATGAACGCGGACCCCCAGGAGATCTACTCGGTCGAGGATGTCGTGGAGTTCGTCGACGCCGTGCTCGGCCTGGACATGGATCAGTTCAACGCCGATCGTGAATCCGACGCGATGATGTCATTCCTGGCGTGGGACAAGTCCCAGGGCCAGGCCGTTGGCGTGACCGGCACGCCCTCGGTGTTCATCTGCGGCCAGAAGATCGGCTGGAGCAGCGTGGAAGAGGTCGTCGACGGCTACCTGAACCCCTGAGCGTCAACCCGCGAACGGATCCGCCACCTCGATGGTCTGCTCGCGACCGGGCCCCACGGACAGCAGGCTGATCGGACATCCCACGAGGCGGGAGATCTCGTCGACGTAGGCCCGGGCGCTCGCCGGCAGGTCCCGCGCGTCCCGGACGTCCCCCAGCGGTTCGCTCCAGCCCGGGAGCTCGCGCCAGACCGGGGAGACCCGCTGGAGATCCCTCGCCGGGAAGCCCGGAACCGGCAGGCCGTCGATCTCGTAGCCAACGCAGATCCGGATCGGGCCCAGGCCGGTCAGCACGTCGAGCTTGGTGACCGCCAGGGACGTGGCCCCGGTCAGGCGCACCGCGCGGTGAACCGCCACCGCGTCGAACCAGCCGCAGCGCCGCGGGCGCCCTGTCGTGGAGCCGAACTCGCGACCGGCATCCCGCAGGTGATCGCCCTCCTGGCCGTGGATCTCGGTGGGGAACGGCCCGTCCCCCACCCGCGTGGTGTAGGCCTTGATCACAGCCAGCACGCCACCCACGTGGCGCGGTCCGAGACCGGCCCCGGCGCAGGCCGCGCCGGAGACCGTGTTCGACGACGTGACGAACGGATAGGTGCCGTGGTCCACGTCGAGCATCGTGCCCTGGGCGCCCTCGAGCAGCACCTGGGCGCCGCTCTCCAACCCGCCGTGGATCAACTCGACCGTGTCGGTGACGTAGCGTTCGAAGCGGGACGCCAGCCGGCCGGCCTCCTCCACCACCCGGAGGGCGTCCGGAACCTCGGCGCCGCGCCCCTCCATCATCGGCCGCCAGTAGGTCAGGGTCGCGGAGAGCAGCCGCTCGAACTGCTCGGGCCTGTAGAGGTCGCCGATGCGCACGCCACGGCGCCCGACCTTGTCCTCGTAGGCCGGGCCGATCCCCCGCAGCGTGGAGCCCACCGGCACCGAGCCGGAGAGGCTCTGCTCTCGCAGGTGGTCGAGGATCAGGTGGTGGGGCAGGATCACGTGGGCGCTGTCGCTGACAGCGAGCCGGGCGTCCGCGAGCAGTCCGCTGGCGTCCAGCCGGTCGAGCTCCTCGACCAGGACCCGTGGGTCGATGACCATGCCCTGGCCCAGCACGCACAGCGTCTCCGGGCGCAGGATCCCCGAGGGGATCAGGTGGAACACGGTCTTCTTCCCGCCGACCACCAGGGTGTGACCGGCGTTGTTCCCGCCCTGGAAGCGGACCACCATGTCGGCGCGGTCCGCCAGCAGATCCACGACCTTGCCCTTGCCCTCGTCGCCCCACTGGGCACCGACCACGGCCAGCGCTGCCATCGCGTGCTTCCTTTCACGGAGCCCCGCCGACGGTGCGGGGCCGGAGCCGAAGCCTGGGTAGCACCGGGACCACCCTGCGTCAATCGGAGTGGACTACGGAGGTGCGCTCACCACTGGAGGCCGGAGCAGACCTGGAACGCGGGCGCGCAGCTGGTCGCGATGCAGTCCTGGCAGGCGACCGAGGCCATGTCGAGACAGACCATCGCGCAGTTCTGGATGGTGCAGGCGAAGACCTGGCCGAAGCAGCCGGCGCAGCCCTCCGAGAGCCCGGTCGCGTCGACGACGGCCTCGGTCATGCAGGCCGCGGCGTTGGCCGAGAAGCCGCAGTCCCACGCATTGTTCGCGATCACCGACGCGATGTCCGTCGTGTTCAGGATGCCCATGTCGCCGGGGTTGGCGCAGGCGCCATCGGGGTCGCTATCGGAATCCGCGTCCGCGTCGGCGTCCGCGTCGGCATCCGCATCGGCGTCGGCATCCGTGTCGCCGTCCGCGTCCGAATCCGCGTCCGCGTCCGAGTCGGCGTCGCTGTCCCCGTCCGAGTCCGCGTCGCTGTCCCCGTCACTGTCCGCGTCCCCGGAGGTGTCATCCGGATCGAAGACCGGCGGCGCGTCCGCCGTGCAGGCCATGGCCAGCAGGGCGAGAGACCAGACGACTGCATGGATTCCGTTGCGCATTTTTCCCTCCCGGTTGGGACCAGGGGCATTCTAGCAGAGCACGGGCGTCGGGGAAAGCGTGGTGTTCGTGGCCGCGGGTTTCATGCCCGCGGGAGGGGCAGAACAACCGTAGCCGCGGGCTTCATGCCCGCGGTGAGGGAGTCGAGGGAAACCTCAGTCGCAGTCGCCGCCGTCCCAGTTGCACGCGGCGTTGTAGCACTCGTCGTCGCACCAGCCGTCGTTTATCCATTCGGTGGGGCAGCCGGGCGCGCACTCGTCCGTGTTCTCGCCCTCACAGTCCATCAGATCTTCGTACTGGTTTTCGCACTCCATGATGGCCTCGTATTCGTCACAATCGTTGTCAAGGAGTTCCTTATGGTCGGGCTCCTTTCGTTTTGCCAAAGTGGTTGTCCGACTTGCCGCCATATTATAGCGGGAAAACGCAGAAACGCGATTGGGACGGAAAAAAGACAACCATATTCAAAAGAAAAATCACCGGACGCTGCCCGCCAGCAGTTTCTCCAGGAGCAGGCGCGAGCGGGGTGCGACCTCGGCCTCGCGGTACTCCCCGGGCAGGAAGCCGGGATCACCCGGATGGCCGAGGGCTATCACCGTCACGGGATCGAGGCCCTCGGGCAGGGCAAAGGCCAGGCGCACCGCGTCAGGCGAGAACCCGCCCATCTGGTGCACGGCGAGGCCACGGGCCGTGGCCTCCACGGTCAGCCACGCCACGGCCTGCCCCGTGTCGTACCAGGCGTGGGTCAGGGGGCGCCCCTCTTCGTCCCGGACCTCGGCGCAGGCCACCAGCAGGGCCGCCGCCCCCCCGGCCCATCCCCGGTTCCACTCCACTAGGCTGCCGAGGATGCGGCTGAACGCCGCTTCCTGCTCGCGGCGCGCCGCGATGAAGCGCCAGGGCTGGCTGTTGCGCGACGACGGCGCCCAGCGCGCGGCCTCCAGCAGCGAGTCGAGATCCTCCTGCGCCAGCGCCTCGTCGGCGAACGCCCGCGGGCTCCAGCGCTCCCGCACCAGCTCGCAGACGGGGTGATCGGTCGGGGCAGGTTTTTTCATGTCGTGCCCTCCCGGCTCGATGGAGCTACTGACAGCTCACGACCTCGACGTCGTAGGTGATGGCCGGCGAGACGCCCGTGACCGCGACGTGGTAGGTGGTCCCGGCCTGGGTCGTCCAGCCCACGGGCGTGAAGCGGATGGCGTACTGGGAACCGTATCCCGACGAGAGGCTGGTGACCTGCACCGGCTTGTCCACCGAGTTCGCGGTGACCGCGACCTGGGCCCCGGAGAGGCTGATCGAGTCGCTCTGGAGGGTCCAGCCCGTCTCGTCCACCGAGCTCCATCCCGTCGGGGCGATGGCCTCGAACGGGAACACGCCCGGCGAGGGCCACGCGGTCCACTGGGCGCCGGCGCTGCCGCTGCCGCCGAGCACCCACGCGCAGGAGTAGGAATCCGTGGAGCCCAGCCCGACCGGGCCGAGGCTGTTCGAGAGGATCCAGCGGCGGTGACCGATGGTCGTGGGGTTCCCGGGATCGACCATGTACAGGTCCACGCCGGCCACCCCCGGCGTGCTGGCGATGTTGCTGCTGCCTGCGGCGGAGGCGCCGTCCGAGGTGTAGCAGGTCCAGCTGGAAGGCGGGGAGTGGCTGAGCTGCCCGTTGGCGTGCATCATCAGCGCGCACTCCTGGCCCATGGCATCGCGGCCCGCGTCGTTCGTCACCGGCGGCAGGTCCGCCAGCCAGCGGTAGAGGTTGATCAGCTTCAGGGCGTTGGCCCGGCCGTTTCCCGTGACGTCGCCCGCGTCGCAGGTGCCGACGCTGCCCGTCCACGTGCCCTCCGAGAGATCGACCCGGTCGTCGTTCCAGCGCTCGCAGACCGTGGCGTCCGCGTCGCCATCCGCGTCGGCGTCGGTGTCCGAGTCGGCATCCGCGTCCGAGTCCGAGTCGGCATCCGCGTCCGAGTCCGAGTCGACATCCGCGTCCGAGGTCCCGTCATCGTTGTCGTTGTCGTCGTCGCCGTTCCCGCAGCCCGCGAGCCCCAGCGCGACCCCGCAGAGCAGCACCCACGCGAAAATCTTCATGTCGGTCACCCCTTTCGGCGGCCCATGATAACACAGGCGCCGCGCCCTGGATTCTGCTATAGTATTCCCTGGCTGGAGGTGACCATGAACGCCGCACGAACACTCCTCTCGACCGTGGCCCTCGTCTTCCTGGCCTTCGCCGCCTGCTCCCACGTCTCGGAGCCGGGCTTCCACTCGGACGACGGCGGTCCGGACGGCGACTCGGACGGCGACTCGGACGCGGACTCCGACATCGACGGCGACGCCGATTCCGACGCAGACGCCGACGCCGATGCGGACACCGACACAGACACCGGGACCGAGAGCGACACCGGCTACAAGGCCGTGAAGTGGCGCTGCCTGATCTGCGATCCCGACCCCGCGAGCGGAAACGCGATTACGACCCTGCCGCCGCCGAACGATCCCGGCCGCCGGGAGCTGCTCCGGGCCCTCGACCTGCTGTACAGCAGCCGCTGAGCTCAGAACCTTCTGTCCTTCAGGAACGGCATGGCCGCGCGGACGTCGATCACGCCGCCGG
>CAYZAI010000297.1:0-6281 GCA_964476305.1 uncultured Myxococcales bacterium | reverse complement strand
CGGATCAAGGAACTGCTGGACAGCAGGAAGGGGCAGATGAAGCGGTTCCTTTCCTATTGTGCCCATTGCAGCCTTTGCGCCGATAGCTGCTTTCTCTACACGAAACACAGCAGGGATCCGCAATACATGCCCTCCTACAAGGTGATCCGATCCCTGGGAAAGCTCTATAGGAAGAGGGGCGATGTGGATCGGCAGTCCCTGGAAGAGATGAAGGGGATCGTCTGGAGGAACTGCGTGCTCTGCGGCCGTTGTTACTGCCCGATCGGCATTTCGGTCCCGAGCATGATCACCTTCGCCAGGAGCATCTTGAGATCCCAGGAGATCTATCCCCGGAACCAGGCAGACTCCGCGGAGAGCTGGTTGTAGCGACGGATGAAGATACCCGGAGGTCGCGATGGCAAAGAAAAGGCTGGGATTCTGGTTCTGGTTGGCCGCCATGGCTCTCATCCTGACAGCGGGGTCTTCCCTGTTGGCCCAATCGGACGTGATGCTTCTCGATTCGTTGAATGGTTCGCCGGAGAAGACGCGTCCTCCCGTGGGTTTTCCCCACAGCCTCCACATGGAGGTCGTGCCGTCCTGCAAGGATTGCCACCATGTCTATCAGCGAGGGAAGAACGTCCTGGACGAGGGTACGCTGGAGGAGGGGAACAAGGAGCTTCGGTGTTCCTCCTGTCACGGTCCCAAATCCCGGATCGATCTCCGGGATGCCTATCACGGACAATGCATGGGCTGCCACAGAAAACCGTTGAAAGAGCAAAAGAAGATACCTCCCCGCTACTGCGGAGGCTGTCATGTGCGGAACTGATGGAACAGGGGGATCTTGAAAAGAAAGCGCACGTTCCACGAACCGGAGGAGAGAAATGATCGTTGCAGAAAGAAAACCTTTGGAAGAGATCAAGGAAATGATCAAGGGATACAAGAAGGTCTTGAACGTGGGCTGCGGGGGTTGCACTTCCATCTGCTACACCGGCGGGCAGAAGGAGGTCGCCCAACTGAACGAGGACCTGGAAAACGCCATGAAACCGGGGGGTGTGAAGTTTCGGCCGGACGGCCTCACCATCGAACGCCAATGCAATGCAGACTTCTACAAGGAACTGGATGGCATCGCGGGCGGATATGATGCCTTTCTCTCCATGGCCTGCGGTGCCGGTGTCCAGTTCCTGGCCGACCGTTATCCCACGAAACCCGTTTTCCCCGCCCTGAACACCACCTTCATCGGAGTGGACCGGGACATCGGCTGGTTCGAGGAGACCTGCCGGGCCTGCAGGGAGTGTGTCCTGGGAGAAACGGCGGGGATCTGCCCCATCACGAGATGCGCCAAGAACCTTCTCAACGGGCCCTGCGGCGGCACCTCCAGCGAAGGAAAGTGCGAGGTGAACAAGGACACCCCCTGTGCCTGGAACGAGATTTTCAAACGCCTGAAGGAACAGGACCGGCTGGGGAACATCCTCAAGATCCAACCCGTGAGGGAGTGGCGCAACCAGACCTGTGGGTCGATGGTCCACGAAGACTTCCGGGAAAGATACTCCAAGTGAGACATCCCGTGATCTCCATCCGGGCGCACAACCGCGACACCGGGGTCGATCGCGGCAACGGGGCCCCATGACCCACGTCGTCGCAGTGGCGGGCAAGGGTGGCAGTGGCAAGACGACCCTGGCCGCCCTGCTCGTCCGCTCAATGCTCGAACGAGGCCGCAAGCCGGTCCTCGCGGTCGACGCCGACCCCAACACCAACCTCGGCGAGGCCCTCGGCGTCCGACCCTGGAAGACGCTCGGCCAGACGGTCGAGGAGTTCTACGGGGAGCGGGTCGAAGTTCCGGCCGGCATGACCAAGGGAGCGCTCATCGAGATGCGCTTCGCCTCGATCGTCGAGGAACGCGCCGGCTTCGACGTCCTCTCCATGGGCAGGGGCGAGGGGCCGGGTTGCTACTGCTCGGTCAACAACGTGCTGCGCACGCTGGTCGAAAACCTGACAAGAAGTTACGCTTTCGTCGTCATCGACAACGAGGCCGGCCTCGAGCACCTCTCGCGGCGCACGCAGCGGAAGATCGACGTCCTGCTCGAGGTCTCCGACTTCGCGGTCCGGGGGCTGCGGGCCGCGAAACGGATCGACGAGCTCGTCACCGAACTCGACCTCGACGTGGGACACCGCATGCTGGTGGTCAGCCGGGCTCCGCCGGACAACGCGGCGGCTCGCGAGGCCCTCGGCCAGATGATGCGGCGGGCCGAAGTCGATGGGATCGAACTCGCCGGGCTGGTCCCGGCCGATCCGGCGCTCGTCGAGGCCGACCTCGAGCAGCAAAGCGTGTTCGAGGTGGGAGGTGACACTCCCGCGGTCGTAGCGGTCCGGGCGATCCTGGACAAGGTGGTCGAAAAACTGGAGGCCGGCTGAGAGGCATGCCGCGATAGCCATGCAGTTCCCGGTCTTGAAAAGCGGTTTGAAAACCGGTACCCTTCGGCTTCCATCCTGCCGATGGTAGGGTGTTTTCGCCATGAAGCGGACGGCCGCCTGAGCGGCGATTCGGAACAAAGGGTCTGGAGAACAACGAAAGTTCTGTGTGTGGCGTTGAGACACGCCACGGGAGGAGAGAGCGATGATCGTAATCGCGGAAAACATCAATGTCATGTCCAAGACACTGGGGCCGGCGATGCGCGAAAGGAGGCCCAAGCCGATCCAGGATCTCGCGGTCAAGCTCGCAGAAAACGGCGCAGACTACCTGGATATCAACATCGGGCCGGCGCGCAAGGGCGGTCCGGAGTTGATGGAGTTCGTGGTCAAGACGGTGCAGGAGGTGGTTCACAAACCGCTGTGCCTGGATACCATGAACAACCAGGCGATGGAGGCGGGTCTGCGCGCGCACAACAACGAGTGGGGCCAGCCGATATTGAATTCCATCATGGCGCGTCCGGAGCGCATGGACGAGCTCCTGCCCATGGCGGCGAAGTACGGATGCAACTTCATCGCGCTGCTCTACGGTCCCGAGGGGCTGCCGCGCGACGCCAACGAGCGCGGGGAGCTGGCGGCCGTCCTGCAGTTCCGGGCCATGGAGGCGGGTATCCCGGAAGATCGGATTTTCTATGACCCGGTCGTAGTGCCGATCAACTCGCAGCAGCAGCAGCTCATCGGATGCACCGAGTTCATGAAGATGCTGCCGGACATGGCGCCCACCGCCAAGTCCACCTGCGGTTTGAGCAACTGCTCCAACGGCAGCCCGGACCACCTGCGCGATATCGTGAACCAGACCTACCTGTGCATCCTCAAGCGCAACAACCTCGAGTCCGCGATCCTGGACGGACTGGACAAGCGGATCCTAGCCATCGCCAAGGACCAGAATCCCGAGCTGGAGCAGCTGGTAGCGAAGGTCGAAGACAAGGAGAGTGTCGACCTCAAGACGCTGAGCAAGGAGGAGGTCGATTACGTCAAGACGGCCAAGCTTCTTCTGGGCGAGTCGCTCTACTCCGACTCGTGGTTGGAACTCTAGCACGACCGCATGCCGCCCGCGGTGAAACCCGTTCTCATCGAGCAGGACAACTACGAGGTCGCCCTGCGCCTGGCCCAGGAGAGATGGAGAACCATGGATCCGCTGCGGCAGGCGGCTCGTTCGGGAGCCGAGACACGCCTTGGCCAAGGCGTTCAGTGCATTGTTTCCGTTCCCTTTCTGGGCCGCACTTTCGAGGCAAGTCACCCCGATGGTCTGGTACGCTTGGCCGAAGAGGAGGCCCCTCCACCGCTGTGGGAACAGATCCTGGTCATGCATTACCTCTCCTCCGAACGTCCCGTACCCGAAACCGATCGCGTCATCGCCTACAGTGAGATACCCGACGGGAAGTTCTACGACGACGCCTACCAGAGGCGCACCAAGAGCTACCTGCTCAAGGTGTTCGGCGCGGCTCCCGAACGGCTGCTGGAAGCGGCGCACTCGCTCGACGCGGAACCGGCCGCGATGGGAGATGTCGCCGTGCGGGTGCGAGCCTTTCCGTTCGTGGACATCTACCTGCTGCTCTGGCGGGGTGACGACGAGTTTCCGCCGGAGGCCTCCGTGCTGCTGGGAGAGCGCATCCAGGGTTTCCTGGACGCCGAGGACACCGCGGTGCTCGCCGGGCTGGTAGTCGGTCACTTGGCCAAGGCCGCAAGCCGGAACCAGAGCTGATCGAAGGCGGACGGGATTGACCATGGGGCTCAAGATTGCAGTCAGCGGAAAGGGCGGCGTCGGCAAGACCACGATTTCAGCGATGATCGCGCGGCTGCTGGCCGCGCGCGGCAAGCGCGTGCTGGCCATCGACGCCGATCCGGTCACCAATCTCGCCGCGGCGCTCGGCGTGTCGGAGGATCCACCGATCACGCCCATCATCGAGCTGCGGGATCTCATCGCCGAACGCACCGGCACGCAGCCCGGGCAGTACGGGGGCGTTTTCACGCTGAACCCTCACGTCGAAGACCTGCCGGACCGCTTCAGTCGCGAGCGGGACGGCGTGCGATTGCTGGTGACCGGCACCATCAGCGAGGGCGGATCGGGGTGCTTCTGTCCCGAGAGCGCGGTGCTGCGCGCGCTGATGCAGCACCTGATCCTGTACCGGGACGACGCGGTGGTCATGGACATGGAGGCCGGCGTCGAGCACATCGGACGGGCCACATCCAGGGCCGTGGACCGGCTCATCATCGTCGTCGATCCCGGCGGACGAAGCCAGATGGCGGCCAAGCGCATTCGCAAGCTGGCCGCGGACATCGGGCTGAAGAACGTCTCTGTCGTGGCGAACCGGGTGCGTGGGGAGGACGACCGGCTCCTGATCGAGCGCAATCTGGCGGACTTCGACATCATCGGCATGATTCCCGTCGACGAGAACATCGCCGCCGCCGATCGCGAGGAGCGCCGGCCCTACGACTCGCTGGAAGAGGCGCCGAGTGAATTCGGTCAGATCGTGGAGCGGCTGCTCTAGGGGGAATCCTCGAGCAGGATCTTGTGGCTCATGAAATCGAGCTTGACCAGCTTGGCCTTGATTTCCAAGGGGTTGCCCAGGATCCCCTTCATCAGCAGATAGTCACCCTTGGGCTCGAGGACGGCCACGTCCTGGAACACCAACTCCTCCTTGCCGTCGCGCATGAGATAGGCATTGGACTCGCACATGATGCGACCTCCTTCAGTTCTTTTCTGTGTTGAACCCTTCTCTCAGCCTTTTCGCCAGTTCCGGGCCTACGCATTGTCCGGCGAACGCGCAGTATTTCGCGCAACCGAAGTCCGCCTTGGGGTTGGGAACCAGCTTGCCGCACTTGCGGCAGCGGATGCGCATCTCGTCCTTGAAAAACTCGATCGACGCCCCGCAGGACGGGCAGGTCACGGTGTAGATGTCTCCCGGCTTCCAGTACCTCGTATCCTGTCCGGGGCATCTCATTACGGCAGTATAGCCGAGCCGATGGTGAGCCGCAAAGCCGACGCCGGTCTTTTTCCCACGGTTTCGCCCCACCGGTCGGCTGGCTGGGTCTAGAGCCGCTGGATCTGGTAGAGATAGGTCGGCACGCGGCTCCTGGTCTTCAGTTCGAGGAAGTTCCTTTTCAACGCTCTCTTGTCCTTGCTGCCCATCAGGGGCGACAGGTAGAGACCGCCCTTGACGCAGGTCCGGGCCGGACCGCTTCCGGCCAACTCCAGGATCGAAGGCAGGTGGTTCCGCGGGAGACCGCCGCCGATGACGAAATTGGCGGTGACCTCGATCCTTTCGTAGCGCTCGTTGATTTCCAGCATCCTGAAAAACGCCTCGCGGACAGCAGCGGCCGAGACCGGCTTCTGCAGGGCATCGAGCGTCTGCTGATCCGCGGACTCCAGCCCGACGTTGATGTAGGTGTAGTAGGGCAGGCGGCCCAGCGCCGCGAGGAGGGCGTCATCCGAGCGCTGCAAGGCATCGATGCTGCCGAACAGGAAAAGGCAGGGCCCCTTCATGTTGGAGTCCTCGAGGCCGAGCATCTCATAGGCGCTGCGGGCCGCGAATTCAATCAACTCCCGCCCTGCCAGGAGGGCATCGTTCTGGCCGAGGAAGATGGAATTGTAGTTGCCCAGATCCGGGCCGTAGAACTCCTTCAAGCCAGCGATCTGCTCTGTGATCTGCTTCCGGCTGCAAAGCGAGAAACCGTGACCCGATTTCACCGTACAGAAGCCGCAGCGGTACCGGCAGCCTTCAGCAAGGCAAAGGGGGATGACCTCGTAGTCCACGTGCCGGGCATCCGGCGGCAGCACGGGAATGGAGCCGCGGGTCAGCTCGTGGAACCTCCTGGCCCTGGCCGCGCGGGGA
>CAYZAI010000296.1:0-6309 GCA_964476305.1 uncultured Myxococcales bacterium | reverse complement strand
GATCCTCGACGCTGGAGCCCGGCGCTGCCGCGAAGAGGCGGGCCAGACCATGGACGTGGTGCGCCGTGCGATGGGGATCGGGCGTGCGCTTCTCGGTGAGGCGCCAAGCGGTCAGCCACAAGACTGTTGAAGCCGGATGGCAAAGGAAGGTAATATCGTCCTGGCGCCCGCTGTGGTGCGCCAGGCAAGGAGATGCCACCAATGGACCGAATCACGACGACCGTCATCTGCCTGCTCTCGCTCGCCGCGCTTTCCTGCGAAGAGCCCGCAACGCCCTCGGGAGTCTACGGCACGGTGGAGTGCAGTACGTGCAGCCAGACCTTCACCGTCAACGGTGACCTTTCGGAGGGCGATTCCAAGTACTACGGCTACTGCGAGGTGGACGGCGACAAGAACCTGAAGTTCGTGGTGGGCACCGACGACAAGTCCCACGCCACGGCGTCCAGCGACTTCTACTTCCAGCTCACGGGGGTCGAGGGGCCGCCGACCGAAGGCGTCTATGCCAGCACCACACCCCTGCTGACGAAAGACGGGCCGAGCACGGACTTCGACCAGGGCTTCATCAAGAACGTCAACGAGTTCGCCTTTTCCCAGGGGGACGCCGGGGACCAGGATCTGTGCATGGTGGAGCTCTACGCGGTGCCGATCGAGGGCGAGGTCGATCCCAACCAGGCCAGCTTCGACTACTACATGCGCCTGAACTGCCGGACCCTCGGCATCCCGTCCACGAGCGGGGCGACGCTGAACTGGGTCCGGGCCGAGCTGTGGTTCGACAACTGCGGCTGATCCCAGACACCCACACAGGTCCAAGGAGCGATGCCCACATGCGGGTCTGCACCAAGATCTGGCTCGAAGACGCGAACGGCCGGCTGTTGATGGGTGACGGACGCCTGGCGATCCTCTCGGCTGTCGAGCGCGCCGGATCGCTGAGCGCCGCGGCCCGCGAACTCGGCATGTCCTACCGCGCGGCCTGGGGCAAGATCCGCGCCACAGAAAAGCGACTGGGGACCAGCCTGGTCGATGGTGTGTCGGGTGGATCGAGTCACGGAGGCGCCAAGCTCACGTCGGCCGCGCTGACGCTGCTCAGGCAGTTCGAGTCATTCCACGAAGAGGCGGTTGGGGCCGTAGAGCGCCTGGCAAGGCAGCGCTTCGGCGATCTCATCGATCGAGACTGACAGCGGCACCTTTGAATCTCGAAACACGATTCTGGCTCACGCACCGCGCACCGAACGCAGCAGCTTGCCCAGGGTCCGGGACCGCAAGGGCCGCTGGAGAAGTTCGGCCGCGCCGTTGCCGAGCGCCGCACGCTCGAGCTCCGGGCTGACGTGCAGGCTGGTGGCGACGACCACGGGCCCCGAGGACGGGCGCCCCGCTGCCATGCTCCGCACTGCCGCCAAGCCGTCGACGCCTCCGACGAACAGGTCGAAGATCACCAGGCGCGGGTGGCACTCGCCTGCCAGCACCAGCGCCTGGGGTCCGCTGCGGGCCGTGATCCCCTTGATCCCGGCCCGGCTGCCACCGAGGTTGGCGAACAGCGTCAGGGTCTGAGGATCATCGTCCACGAGCAGCACCACCGGCTCCTGCTCCGGAGCCGGGACCACGCCTGATCCGCGACGCCGGAAGGTCCGCTCGTACCCGCCATCCGCGTGCTTGACGATACGGGCCTCTGCCCCTTCACCCGACGTCAGCGTGACCTTCCTCCGCTCTGCCGGAAGCACGAGCTGCTCCCCTAGGAACCGGACCAGCTCGCGGTCGCTGCTGATCAGCTCGGCCGCCGCCCCGGCCGAGAGCTGCCCGGCAGCCACATGGCAGAGGACTGTCAGATCGATGTCGAAAGCCTGGGACAGGGCGATCAGTCTGTCCGCGTCGGAGATCTCCATCTGGCCGTGCTTCCAGCGGCTGGTCCGGGCGCTCTCGAGGCCGACGACCCGGCCGATCTCCGCGTCGCTGGACCGGCCGTCGGAACGTCGGCGGATGTCCACCACCTCGCGGATCAGGCCGAACAGCTCGGCGCTCGCGGGAAAGAGTGGCTTGTCCGCCACGGGTCAGGCTCCCCCGTCCGCTGCGTCAGGCGCGAACTTCGCCAAGCAATCCCGCAAGCTCTCAGCGAGTTTGCGGTCTCGCCCTGACATATTCGTATCACGAAGCATAACCTGGATCGCCTGGGAGATCTCGGGCACGGCCTCCACGAGCTTGAGCACGGGCTTTTCCGCGCAGGCGGTGGGCCCGGGAACCCTGTTGGGATGCGAGGCAGCCTCGAGCGCGGCGAGTCCCGCCTGCCGAATCGCGAGCCTGGGGCTTGCCAGCAAACCGACGTAGATCGGGCCCATCCGCTCTATGGAGCGAACCGCCGGGCCGCGTAGCGACCGGGCAGCAGTTGCGGCCACCACCGGATCCTGGTCCTCGAGGGAGGCTATCAGGATGCGCTCGACGTCCTCGCCGTGGAAGCCGCCGAGGGCCAGCAACCAATCGGCCCGCCGTGACCCCTTGTCCGCAGCCAAGCCGGCGGCGAACCCCTCGACCGTGCCCTCCGGCGGGGTCTCCATTGCCTTTCCAGCGGCCTGCAGGGCCCGTGCCAGTGTCGTACGGACCAGTTCTTCCTGCTCACGTCCGAGGCGCCCGAGCAGCAGCGACACGACCTCGGGCGCACGCCGCTCCGACAGGAAACGGGCGATGCGGATCCGCACCTCGGGGTCGGGGTCGTCCAGGAAGGATGCCAGGGCGGTCTCCTCGCCCGGACCGTTCAACTGGCACAGACGCTCGAGAGCCTGCATCCGAGCCATCCGCGGCGAGGTCCGATCGTCGAGCAGTGCGCGCAGGACAGGGACCCGGTCCGGACCGAGCAGCCCGAGGTTCTCGCCACCGACCGCATTTCCCTGTTTCATCTTCTGGAGAACGTATTCCGGCGTGCCCGGTTCCGGAGAACAACCCGCCATGACGCTCGCCAGCAACGAGGCGAGCAGCACGGCCTCTCCGGCCTTGGAGGCGAATCGGAGCATGTGTCTTCCTCTCGCGAAACGGGACCCCGGTGACGGGATGCCACTGCGGCCCGGTCCAGACGGATGATGCTACAAGCCGCGTTCCTGATCCACAAAGAATCGGTTACCGTTTTCTCTTGCCTTTCCGGCCAGCCAGGCGTATTGTCGATTTTGTAGTCATTCCCGGTCGTTGGGAGTGTCGAGATACAGGGATTCGACGAGGGCCCTCACCCGGGCAGAAGATCACGGGATCGCCTCGCAAGGAAGGAAAGGGACTGGGCAGGCGAGGCGGGTGACGACAGTTGCTGTACTGTGGCCGTGACCGTCCGGGATCAGATATCGCCCCGCTCTCTGCTCTCCATGGCGGTCGCGGCGGGGGATTGACGCCATCTGGAGTGGTGACGCCCCTTAACGGGTCCGGCACCGCATCGAATCCTTCCCCGATACCGACCGACCGGTGATTTTTCCGTTCGCCGGGAAAAAGCCTGTCTCGTGCAGGGTCCCGCGCGGGCGCGGGGAGAAGGAGCGGCCATGGGCAACATCTTCGTGATTGCCGGCGCCGTGATCGCCGCCCTCGTCGGTTTCGCGCTGGGTTTGCTCATCATGAGCAGGATCAAGCGGCGCGGAACCGCAATAAAGACCGAGGAGGTGGAGCGCGAGATCGCCGACAGCAGGCAACGGGCAGCGCTCGAGGCCCGCAACCTGGTCAAGGACGCAGAGATTGCTGCGCGAGAGCTGAAAATCAAGGCGCTGGCCGAAGTCGAGGAGGAGGGCAAACAGGTCAAGGTCGAGGCCAAGAAGAACGAGGAGCGCTTCCGGCAGCGGGAAGAGATTCTGGAGAAGAAAAAGGACCTGCTGACGAGCAAGGAAATCGAGATTTCGAAGAAGGAGGCCGCCATCGAGCGGCTCGAGCGCTCGTGGACCGAGAAGCAACAGCGCCTCGAAGACCAGATCGAGGAGGCAAAACGGGTCGTCGAACGAAAAGCCGGACTTTCCCGCGACGAGGCAAAGAAGGAAATCGTTCAGCAGGTGGCGGACGAGGCCAGGCGCAGCGCAGCCATGCAGGTCAAGCAGATCGAGGACGAGGCCAGGGAGGAGGCCGAGGCCAGGGCCAAGCGGATTGTGGGAATCGCGATCCAGCGCTACTCCGGCGAGCATGTCCAGGAGCGCGCAGTCTCCGTGTTCCACCTGCCCGGCGACGAGATCAAGGGGCGGATCATCGGCCGCGAGGGCCGAAACATCCGCGCCCTCGAAGCGGCCACGGGCATCGACCTGATCGTGGACGACACGCCGGAGACCGTTGTCGTCTCCGGATTCGACCCGATTCGCCGCGAAGTGGCGCGCCTGTCCCTCGAGAGACTGATCCAGGACGGGCGGATCCACCCCACCCGCATCGAGGAGGTGGTGGCAAAGGCGGCGAAGGACGTCGAGAAGGCGGTGAAGGAGGCTGGCGAGCAGGCGATCCTGGAGCTCGGGCTAGCCCGGGTGCACCCCGAGATCGTCAAGATGCTGGGGCGCCTCAAGTTCCGTTATAGCTATGCCCAGAATGTGCTGCGCCACTCGGTTGAGTGTGGCTTCATCGCCGGCATGATGGCAGCGGAGCTGGGCCTGAACCAGCGAAAGGCACGCCGCGCTGGCCTGCTCCACGACCTGGGCAAGGCCATGACCCATGAGGTGGAAGGCTCCCATGCCGTGATCGGTGCCCAGTTCGCCAAGAAACACGGCGAGGAGCCCCTCGTGGTCAACGCCATCGGCTCCCACCACGAGGACGAGCCCGCGACCAGCGTCATCGCCCATCTCGTGGCCGCCGCCGATGCTCTCTCCGGAGCCAGACCCGGCGCCCGACGGGAGATGCTGGAATCCTACGTGAAGCGGCTCGAAGACCTGGAGAACATTTGCCGTGGCTTCGACGGTGTCAGCAAGTCCTACGCGATCCAGGCTGGCCGGGAGGTCCGGGTGCTTGTCGAGAGCGAGCAAATCAACGACGAGAGCGCCGTGATGCTGGCCAAGGACATCGCAGGACGGATCGAAACCGAGTTGACCTATCCGGGTCAGATAAAGGTCACGGTGATCCGCGAGACCCGCGCCGTGGCGACCGCGCGCTAGATGAGAGGTCACAGGTGAGCGCGATACGCATCCTCACCCTGGGCGACATCGTTGCCAAGACCGGCGTGCGCTCTCTCTCCCGCTACCTGCCCAAGCTCGTGGCCGATCGGGCCATCGATTTTGTGGTGACGAACGGTGAGAATGTGGCCGGCGGGATCGGCATCACACCGGACCTGGCCGAAGAGCTCTTCGGTTTCGGTGTCGATGTCATCACCACCGGCAACCATGTCTGGCGCCAAAGGGAGATACGCCCCTACATCGAACGGGAGCCGAGACTTCTCCGGCCCGCGAACTATCCCTCGAAGCAACCCGGAGCAGGCTTCGGCCTGTTCGAAACCGCTGGCGGCGTGCCCATCGGCGTGATCAACCTCGTCGGTCAGGTCTTCATGAACCCGGCGGACAATCCATTCGAAACCGTGGAGTCGCTCCTTGCGGGGCCAGGGCGTTCCGCTCGGCTGCTCCTGGTCGACATCCACGCCGAGGTGACCAGCGAGAAGCGGGCTCTCGGCCTCTTTCTCGACGGCCGAGTCACCGCAGTGGTGGGTACACACACCCACGTCCAGACCGCGGACGAGCGCATCCTGCCGGGCGGCACGGCGTACATCACGGACCTGGGCATGACCGGACCCCATGACTCCGTCATCGGGATGCGTTCCGATATCGTCATCGAGCGCTTCCGCACGGGCCTGCCCGCGGCCTTCAAGCCCGGCAAGGCCGGCGCGCGAATCCAGGGCCTGCTCATCGAAGCCGATTCCTCCACCGGCCTGGCGTGCTCGGTGGAGCGCATCGACCTTCCCGTCCAGGTCTGATCATCCACAGGACAGAAACGGCACGGGGCGCCGCCGAACTGGTCGGCAAGCGCCCCGGGCTTTTTCTTCGGTTGTCGCGACGCGACGCTGCTAGATTCCCGCGGGTTGAACCGGGATCGGCGGCATCGGAAGCGGCTTGCGAGTGCTCGCCGGCTTCTTGGGGGCAACCTTCTTGGCCGGCTTCTTGGCGACCTTCTTCTTCGGAGCAGCCTTCTTCACGGCCTTCTTCACGGGCTTCTTGGCGACTTTCTTGGCCGGCTTCTTGGCGACCTTCTTCTTCGGGGCGGCCTTCTTCTTGACGACCTTCTTGGCCGGCTTCTTGGCGACCTTCTTCTTCGGGGCGGCCTTCTTCTTGACGACCTTCTTGGCCGGCTTCTTGGCGACCTTCTTCTTCGGGGCGGCCTTCTTCTTGACGA
>CAYZAI010000295.1:989-6314 GCA_964476305.1 uncultured Myxococcales bacterium | reverse complement strand
GGGCTGGCCGAGCAGCAGCCCCATCTGGCCGGCGCTGGGCCCCTCCCTTGCCAGGTGGATCTGCCACGTGCGGCCCAGGCCGGGCTGGACGAAGACGGCGCCCACCCGGAACGGTTCGCCGCCGATGACCCCGCCGATGGGCTCCCCGGGGATGCCCTCCAGGTCCGGAATCTCCGTCCACTGGTAGGTCGGCAGAACGACCGGGGCGGCCGGCGTTTCCGCGGCTGCCGCGGGAGCCTCCGGCACGGCGGCTGCCGGGGCGGGAGGGCTCGCGGCCGGAGCGGCGGGTTTCTCGGGATCGCCGCGACAGGACAGCAGCGCCAGGGCAAGGATGGGGAGACAGAGCCTGGTGTTCGTCGTCATCCGGGGTCCTTCGCCTTTCCGCGGGGAACGCCCTTCGTTCCCGCACGGATTTGAGGTAGCATCTCGTGGCCGTGAACGGAAGGAACAAGCCTCCCTCGAAGAACCTGCCGCCGATCCTGGCGCTCTGGGTCGCCTCGTGGTGCCAGACCTGCGGCGGGCCCCACGGGGCCTACTCGCCCCGCGTGCCGGGCGAGGACGAGGTCGCGCGAGAGGCGGTCTTCGCGCTCGAGAAGGAGGGCCGCACCACCGAGGCGCTCGAGGGCTACCGCGTGCTGTGCGGGCGGGAGCCGCCCGTTGCGCGGGCCTGCTACGACCGGGCCCGGCTTCTGTTCGAGACCGGCGCGGTGGAGGCCGCCCGCGCCGATTCCGGGTCGTTCCTGCGGCGCTTTCCCGGAAGCGCCCTGGCCCAGCCCGCGGTGAAGCGCCTTTCGCGTTCCTTTGCCGAGGCGGGCGAGGCGGATGCCGGGCTGTCGCTGCTCGGCAGGCTGTCCGCCGATCTCGCCGACACCGACGCCGGGGATTCCATCGACCGCGAGATCGCGAGGCTCCACGAGGGCGCCGGGCGTCCGGAGGCCGAGCGGGAGGCGCTGGAACGGATCGTCGCACGAGGCCGCTGGGGCAGTCAGCTCTGGGACGACGCGGCGTGGCGGCTCGCCGTCCTGGCGCGGGAGCGGGAGGATCCGGCAGGGGAGGAGCGGTGCCTGAGGAGGCTCGTCGAGGCCTGGGAACCGTCCAAGGTGATCGGCAGCCACACTTCACCGCACCACGACGATGCCCTGCTGCGCCTCGGCCGGCTTCGCGCCGAGCGAGGGGACCGGGACGGCGCGCTCGGGATCCTGCTGGGGCTCGGGGATGCCGGGACCTCCCGTCTGCGGGACGACGCGCTGCTGGAGGCGGCCCGCCTGCGGCTGGCCCGTGGCGACGGCCCGGGAGCCTGCGCGCTGCTGGAGCGGGTGCTCGCGATCCGGGATGCCAGCGCGGCGCGCGAGGCGCGCGTCTTGCATCTGGAAAACGGTTGCGGCGGGAGCGGTGGGGGGCGCTAGAGGGTAGGGCGCGAGCCCGGCGGACATCTTTGTCAGTCGTCTTCCTCTTCCTCGAGCGGCTCGTCGTCATCGCCCTCGTCATCCTCGTCGAAGTCGTCTTCGGTTTCCTCGTCCTCGCCCGGCACGTCGTCGAAGACCTCGTCGCCGATCACCACGTCGTCGGCATCCTCGAGGTCCGCTTCCTCGAAATGAATCTCGATGTTCGCGTCGGCGAAGAAACTCTCGAGGGTGTCGAACAGGGCCTCGGCGTCGTCGCCGCCCCACTCCGAGAGGATCTCGTCTATGATCTCCTCGATGTCGCTCGACTCGAGGATGTCCTCGATGGACTCGATCTGATCGTCGGTGAAGCAGTCGCGGATGTCGTCCGCGAGGCCCTCGTATTCCCCCTCCTCGATGGCGTCGGCCACGACCTGTCTCAGGGTGACGGTTCGCCTGGTATCGACGATGATCTCGAGCACTTCGCTACTCCTCCGGTGACGAAGGAAGGCCTTCTTCCAGCCTCCTTCGCCGGATTATAGAGGCGCGATCGCCGGTGTCAATTCACGTTCTGGCCCCTTTTTCCCAAAACAACCGGGTTTTCAAGACACTTGCAGCCGGGTCGGGGACGCTGGTAGACTCTGACGAGTCGTGAATTGCGGAAGGAGCGAGAGAATGTTCAAGGCACTCGCGGTAATCACCCTGGCGGCGCTCGCGGCCTTGCTGCTGGCCGTGGCATGTGGAGACGACAGCCCGAGCGTCAACTCCAAGTGCGAGAAATTCTGCGACGCGCTGATCGAGTCCATGGAGAACAGCATGGACAGCAGCCAGAGCGACGGCCAGGTGCTCATCGAGTCGCCCAAGGAGGCGCGCAAGGAGTGCGAGCAGTCCTGCACCCAGACCCTCGACGAGCTGGGCAACTCCGACCAGGATGCCGTGGAGGACTGCCTGGAGTGCATGACCGACGCGGCCTCGAGCAGCGACGACTATACCGAGTTCCTGGCCAATGCGTACGACGAGGACGAGTGCCAGGACGATTGCCAGGACGACGACCCCGGCGACGACGATCCCTGGGACGACATGTTCTGGGACGATTTCACGGAGGACTTCGGCGATGACGTCAGCTCCGGCGACCCGGACGTGGACGTGGACGCCGACGGGGACATGGACGCCGACGGCGACGGGGACGGGGACACGGACGCGGACTGCCCGAGCAACGTGGTCAACGACTGCGGAGGCACGTACCTCGATTGCTACGACGAGTGCGGCACCGACACCGAGTGCAGCATGGCCTGCTACGAGGACTACTGCGACTGCCTCGAGAACGGCGGCTGCGACTCCAGCGAGTACGGCTGCTGAAGCTCCCGGCCTCGCCCCTCACGCGCTTCCCGAGCGATCGATCTTCAGCAGCGACAGGAAGGCCTCCTGGGGGATCTCGACCTGGCCCACGGCCTTCATCCGCCGCTTGCCCGCCTTCTGCTTTTCCAGCAGCTTGCGCTTGCGGGTGATGTCGCCGCCGTAGCACTTGGCCGTGACGTTCTTGCGCAGGGCCTTGACGTTGGTCCGCGCGATGATCCGGCTGCCGATGGCGGCCTGGATCGCGACCTCGTACTGCTGGCGCGGGATCAGCTCCTTCATCTTGCGGGTCAGATCCCGGCCGATGAGGTAGGTGTTGTCGCTGTGCACCACCGCCGAGAGGGCGTCGACCACGTCGCCATTGACCAGCACGTCCAGCCGGACCAGGTCACCTGCCCGCCATCCGATGGGCTCGTAGTCCATCGACGCGTAGCCCCGGGAGACGGACTTCAGGCGGTCGTGGAAGTCGTAGAGCACCTCGGCCAGCGGCAGATCGTAGGCCAGGATCACGCGGCCCGGCCCCGCGTACTCGAGGCCCTGCTGCCCGCCGCGGCGCTCCTCGCAGAGCTTGATCACCGCGCCGACGTGCTCGCTCGGCACGTGGATCTGGGCCTTGATGTAGGGCTCCTCGATCACGCGGATGCCGGCGTCGGGAATCTTGGCCGGGTTGTCGATATGGACCGTCTCGCCGCTGTCGAGGTGCAGGCGGTAGACCACCGAGGGCGTCGTGGTGACGATATCGAGGTCGTACTCGCGCTCGAGGCGCTCCTGGATGATCTCCATGTGCAGCAGGCCGAGGAACCCGCAGCGGAAGCCGAAGCCGAGGGCCTGGGACGTCTCGGGCTCGAAGACGAACGACGAGTCGTTGAGCACCAGCTTCTCGAGCGAGTCGCGCATGTCCTCGTAGGATCCGGGATCGGTGGGGAACACGCCGCAGAACACCATCGGCTTGACCTCGCGGAAGCCGGGCAGCGGCTCCGGGGCCGGGTCGCGGCTCTCGGTCATGGTGTCGCCGATCCGCGTCTCGTGCACCGACTTGATCGAGCAGATCACGTAACCCACGTCTCCGGGTTCGAGAGTGTCGAGGCGGATCGCCTCGGGCGTGAAGATGCCGACCTCGGTCACTTCGTAGGAGCGCCCCGAGGCCATGAAGGTTGCCTTCATTCCGCGCCGGATCTCGCCCGAGAACACCCGGACCAGCACCACCGCGCCGCGGTAGGAGTCGTACCAGGAGTCGATGATCAGGGCGCGCAGCCGCCCGTCGTCGACCAGCAGGCGCGGCGGCGGGATGCGGCGGACGATCTCCTCGAGCAGCCCGCCCACGCCTTCTCCGGTCCTGGCGGAGACCAGCATCGCGTGGTCCACGGCCAGGCCCACGACCTCCTCGATCTGTTGCAGCGTGCCCTCGACGTCGGCGCCCTGGACGTCGATCTTGTTCACCACCGGGATGATCTCGAGATCGCCCTCGATGGCGAGGTAGGCGTTGGCCAGGGTCTGGGCCTGGACCCCCTGCGTCGCGTCCACCAGCAGGATCGCGCCCTCGCAGGCCTGGAGGGAGCGCTCGACCTCGTAGTGGAAATCGACGTGCCCGGGCGTGTCGATCAGGTTCAGGCGGTAGGTCTGGCCGTCCGCGGAGCGGTGAACCAGGCGCGCGGTCTGGGCCTTGATCGTGATGCCGCGCTCACGCTCGAGATCCATGCGGTCGAGGTGCTGTTCCTTGAGGGCGCGCGGGTCCACGGCGCCGGTCAGCGCGAGGATGCGATCGGCGAGGGTGGACTTGCCGTGGTCGATGTGCGCGATGATCGAGAAGTTCCTCGTTTTCGAGATGTCGCCCATCGATTGCGGTTCCCTCTCTTCGAGCGCTTCGTCGGTTCCCGGGCGGTTCGTGCCCGGGCCCGGAGATGGCGCATTTTAGCCATCGCTGCTGGAAGCGCAACGAAATGGCGATGTTTTCCCTGGCCAAGGGGCCGATCGCGTAGCAGAGTCCCGGGGTGGCGGGGCCAGGAACAGGAGGTGATGCCGATGTGGTTCCCAGTGACGGGTTGGTGCCGACTGGCGGCGGTCTGGATCCTGGTCGTTGCCGCCATGGGGTGCACCGAGGGCGTCGACGTGGACCCGATGCCCCACCAGCCGCGGGGCCAGGGGATCATCGGCGGCACCGAGACCGGATGGAACACCTGGAAGGGGGCGGTCGGTCTCTGGGGCGCGGGCATGCTGTGCACGGGCACGCTCATCGATCCGGAGGTCGTTCTGACGGCGGGGCACTGCGTCTACCTGCCGGAGTACGACATCGACTTCACGGCCCACCCCGATGAGCTGATGATAATCGGCGGCGCGGATCTCATGCAGGATCAGGTCTGGATCGGCGACGTGCAGGCCGCGATCAAGCACCCGAACTGGAACGGCGACATCATGCAGCAGGGGACCGTGGACCTGGGCGTGATCCACCTGGCCGCGCCGGTGACCGGTATCGAGTTCTACCTGACCCGCGTGGCGCCGATGCCCGAGGTGGGCGAGGACGCGATGATCGCCGGCTACGGCCTCGGGAACGCCAGCCAGGATGACTCCGCGGGCGTGCACCGCGTGG
>CAYZAI010000295.1:0-979 GCA_964476305.1 uncultured Myxococcales bacterium | reverse complement strand
GTCGGGATCGTCCACGCCGCCGTAGGTTTGGTACAGCGCGACGTTGTTGATGATCTGCATCGACTCCGCGGGCGTGCACCGCGTGGGCGAGACGAAGCTCCTCCAGGTGGAGACCAACCTGATCGAGCTCGGCGGCGAGACGGGCACGTGCAGCGGCGACTCCGGCGGCCCGCTGTTCACGTTCCAGGGCGGTCAGTGGGTCGTGAGCGGCGTCCATTCGTTCGTCGAGGACTACGACTGCCCCGCCGCATTCGGGAGTTGGGACTTCAACGTCCTGACCTACCGCAACTGGATCGAGCAGGTGGTCTACGGCTGGACCGGCCACGGCCTGCCCACTGGGGGCGACGCGGACACGGACGGCGACACGGACGGCGACACGGATGTGGACGGCGACACGGACGGCGACACGGATGTGGACGGCGACACCGACACCGGCACCGACGGCACGGTCGGGTTCAACCCGCCTGACAACGCCGGGTGCGGCTGCTCGGCGGCCGGGCCCGGAAACTCCCGCCTGCTGCGGCACGTTCTCGACTTGATCTGAAAGCCTGAGGCTCATGGAGGGCGAGCGCCAACCGAGGCGGGGCAGGGGGCGATGGCTGGCTCCGGCCACCGCCGGCGTCCTGGTGGTCGCCCTGGCGATTGTCGTGCTGGCCCGGCGCGGCGGGGAGCGCCCCCCGGAGGTGCTCCACCTCACCGGGGCGGCCATGGCCACGAGCTATGGCATCAAGGTCGTGGGACCGCGCTTCGGCCCGGAGGACCGCGCCGCCGTCGAGCAGGCCGTCGCCGCGGCTCTGGAGAGGGTCGATGCGGTGATGTCGCGCTACCGGGCCGGATCCGATGTCGACCGGCTCAACCGCTCGCGGAAGATCGCGGCGCAGCCGATCCCGGCGGACCTGGCGGAGGTCCTCGGGCTGGCCCGGTCGATCAGCGCCACGAGCGGCGGGGCCTACGACGTCACCGTGGGGCCGCTGGTCCG
>CAYZAI010000294.1:0-6330 GCA_964476305.1 uncultured Myxococcales bacterium | reverse complement strand
AGAGATGCAAGACGGGATCCTCCCCCTCAACATGATCCTGGACCAGGTGAGCCGGGACAAGGGGATCGACAAAGAGGTCCTCATCGAGGCGATCGAGGCCGCGATCCTCACCGCCGCCAAGCGCACGTTCGGCCAGGGGCGCGAACTGGAGGCCCGGTTCAACGAGCAGACGGGCGTCATCGACCTCTACCAGTACATGACCGTGGTCGAGGAGATTGAATACCCCGAGCGGGAGATCTCGTTCGTCGACGCCAAGGCCGCCAAGCTCGAGGCCGACGTGGGCGAGGAGCTGGGCTTCCAGGTGTTCTACCGCGAGGATGACGAGAAGCAGGCGCGAAAGCAGGACAAGGAGTACGGCGCGCTGCTCGATCTCAAGACCGCCGGCCGCGGCTTCGGCCGCATCGCGGCACAGACCGCCAAGCAGGTCATCATCCAGCGGGTCCGCGACGCCGAGCGCGAGAACGTCTACAACGAGTACAAGGATCGCAAGGGCGAGGTGATAGCGGGCATCGTGCGCCGTTTCGAGCGCAACAACTCCATCGTCGTCGACCTCGGTCGCACCGAGGCCGTGATCCCCGCCCGCGAGCAGACGCCCCGCGAGTCGTACCGGCCGGGTGACCGGGTGATGGCCTACGTCAAGGACATCGACCGCGAGGCCCGCGGATCCCAGATCATCCTCTCCCGCACCGACGTCGGCCTGCTGCAGAAGCTGTTCGAGATGGAAGTCCCCGAGATCTACGAGGGCATCGTGAAGATCGTGGTCTCGGCCCGCGAGCCCGGGGCACGGTCGAAGATCGCCGTCGTCTCGAGGGACTCGGACGTGGATCCGGTCGGGGCCTGCGTCGGCATGCGCGGCTCGAGGGTGCAGGCCGTGGTCCAGGAGCTGCGGGGCGAAAAGATCGACATCGTGCCGTGGGACCGGGACCCGGCGCGGTTCGTCTGCAACGCGATCCAGCCCGCCGAGGTGGCGCGGGTGATCATCGACGAGGCCAACGGCTCGATGGAGCTGGTGGTCCCGGACGACAAGCTGTCGCTGGCCATCGGCCGGCGCGGCCAGAACGTCCGGCTGGCCTCGCAGCTCACGGGCTGGCGCCTCGACGTGATCGGCGAGACCAAGTTCCGCGAGCGCGAGCAGATCGCGATCGAGACGCTGGCGCTGATCGACGGCATCGACGACAACATGGCGCGGACCATGTACAAGCTGGGTTTCCGCAACGTCGAGGAGGTCGCCGAGGCGGATCCGGCAGAGCTGTCGGCCATCCCGGGTCTGGGAGGCTCCGAGGTCGTGACCGCGATCCAGGGCGCCGCCGAGATCACGATGGAGGAGCTGCGCCAGAGCCGGATCCGGGCCCTGGCGTCCAGGCCGGAGCCCCTCGGCGAGCGCGAGCGCCTGCTGTTCGTGCGCGGGATCGGCGAGCGGACCATCGAGCTGTTGGCCGACGCCGGCTACCGCACCGTCGAGGATCTGTCCGGCGACATCGACATCGACCGCCTCGCGCTGAAGACGGGCCTCGGCATCCGCAAGGCCAGGCAGATCATGGAGGGCATCCGCCAGTACCTGGGGAGCGAGATGCAGATCCTGGCCGAGTTGCAGGAACAGGCCCGCGTCGCGGCCGCGGCCAGGGCCAAGGAGGAGGCAGAGTTGGCCGCCGAGGCGGAGGCCGCGAGTGGGGACGTGGCAGAGGGGGACGAGGCGGGCGGGGCCGGCCCCTCCGAGGATGAGACCGACGCGGGTGGTGAGGACGGTCCCCAGGCGGAACAGGAAGAGGCCGGGACCGGAACCGGGACCGAGGCCGGGAAGATCGACTTAACTTCGCTGGACGAGGGCTGGTAGGACGTGATCGCAGCGACGCCAGATGCCGCCGAGGGAAGGCGGCGAACAGGCCGGGATCCGGGCCGCACCTGCGTGGCCTGCGGCCGCGTGGCCCCCGCCGAGGAGCTGCTCAGGGTCACGGCCCTGCCTCGCGAGGGACTCGTCCTCGACTGGCAGCGGCGCCTCGGGGGTCGCGGTGCCCACGTCTGTCCCTCCCGCGAGTGCATCGAGCATGCGGTGGCGAGGCGGAGCTTCGACCGTGCCCTGCACGCCCGGCCAGCTTATCCGGCGGCGGCGGCGCTGCTCGAGGCGGCGCGGGTGGCCTTCGAACGGAGGATCGAGACCTTGCTGCGGTCCGCGCGGGGGGCCCGGTTCCTCGTGGTCGGGACCGACGCGGTGGCGGCCGCCATGGGCAGGGGTGTGCTGCGCTGCCTGCTTGCGGCCGAGGACTCGTCGAGCGCGAGCCGGCTTGTGGCAGGTGCCGAGCGGGCGGGCATCCCGGCCGGCGTGGCGTTCGACAAGGCACGGATCGGCGGCCTGCTCGGCAGACCGGACACGGGAGTGGTCGGAATCACGGACAGGGGCCTGGCGCGGGCCCTGTGCAGAGGGATGGCGGGCCTCGAGGGCCTGCGGTAGGAGCAGCCACGGCCGGCTGCCTGCGCGTTCAATGACGGATGGGTCGCCCGTCGCCGCTTGGGCAACGCGACCCGGAGGAACGATGTCTCAGAAAGTGCGCGTCTTCAGTCTGGCTCGGGAGTTCGGCCTCGAGAACGAGGCGATGGTCGCCAAGATCCAGAACCTGGGTTTCAGCGTGCGCAACTACATGAGCGGCCTCGAGGTCGAGGACTCCCAGCGGGTCCGCCGGTTGCTCGAGAAGGAGCGCGAGGCGAACACTGTCGAGGAGCACATCCGGCCGACCGTCACCAGGCGACGGACCAAGGCAGGCGCGCCGGCCAAGCCGGTGAAGAAGCGCGCGGTCAAGATCGGGGAGGCGGCGCAGGAGGAGTCCGAGGGGGCTGTCGCCACGAGCCCCGTCGTCGTGGCTTCCACCGAAGCGGCCGCAGCCGCCGCCGATGCGGTGGCGAGCGCGGCGATCGAAGAGGCGGACGGCGAGAAGCCCCAGGTCGCCGAGACCGGCCTCACGGCGGAGGATTTCGGCTTCGAGGAGCTGGCCACCGGCCGCTTCGTGGAATTCCGGCCCGATGGGGAGGCAGTGGCGGAGGGCGCCCCCGGCGAGGGCGAGACCGCCGAGCAGCGCGCCCAGTCGCTGCGGCCTTCGTCCGAGGCTCCGATGATCCGCCGCCGCATCCAGGTGGGGGGCGAAGACGACTCGCAGCGGGACAAGAGCGGCACGCGCCGGCGGCAGGTGGAGAGCCGCGAGATGGTCCCGCAGCGCCGGGCGTCCACGACCACCGCCTTCGGCGGCGCCCCGGGACGCAAGCGTCGCATGGCCCCCGGAAAGAAGGGCAAGAAGACCGAGATCACCGTGCCCCGGGCGAGCAAGCGCGTGATCCGGATCGAGGAGCAGATCTCGCTGCAGGACCTGGCCAAACGGATGAGCGTCAAGTCCACCGAGCTCCTGATGAAGCTGATCGGGCTGGGCATGGCCGGAATCAACATCAACTCGACCCTCGATTCCGAAACCGCCAAGATCGTGGCCGAGGAGTTCGGCTACGACGTGGAGAACGTAGCGCTGGACGAGGAGGATCTGCTGGCGGCCACACGCGGCGGCGACGAGAGCGTCGAGGAAGCCGGCCTGCGCATCGCACGACCGCCCATCGTCACGATGATGGGGCACGTGGATCACGGCAAGACGTCGCTCCTCGACGTGATCCGCAAGAGCAAGGTGGCGGCCGGCGAGGCCGGCGGCATCACCCAGCACGTCGGCGCCTACCAGACAAAAACGACGAGCGGAGTCGTGTCCTTCATCGACACCCCGGGGCACGAGGCGTTCACCGCCATGCGGGCACGCGGGGCCAACGCGACGGACATCGTCGTGCTCGTGACGGCGGCGGACGACGGCGTGATGCCGCAGACGATCGAGGCGATCAACCACGCGCGGGCGGCCGAGGTGCCGATCATCGTCGCCATCAACAAGTGCGACCTGCCCGGCGCCAACCCGGAGCGCACGCGGCGGATGCTGCTCGAGCACAACCTGGTGCCCGAGGAGCTCGGCGGCGAGACGATCATCGTCGAGGTCTCGGCCAAGACCGGGGCAGGCATCGACAAGCTGCTCGAGATGATTTCCCTCCAGGCCGAGGTGATGGAGCTGAGCGCCAACCCCGCCAAGCCGGCGTCCGGCGTCGTGCTCGAGGCCTATCTGGATCGCGGCCGCGGCCCGGTGGCCAACATCGTCGTCCAGGACGGGACACTCAAACCGGGAGACATCATGGTCGCCGGGCCGGCCCACGGCAAGATCCGGGCGATGGCCGACGAGGACGGGCGCAAGGTCAGCGAGGCCGGGCCTTCGTTGCCGGTGGAGGTGCTCGGCCTCGACGTCGTTCCGGCGGCCGGGGACACATTCGATATCGTCTCCGACATGCGCCTGGCGGAAAAGGTGGCCGTGTCGCGTGCCGAGCGCCGTGCGGCGAGCCAGGTGTCGCCGGCCGCGCGCCCCTCCCTCGAGGCGCTGTACCAGCAGATGCAGCAGAGCGACCAGGTCGATCTCAAGCTGATCGTCAAGTCCGACGTGCAAGGCACGATGGAGGCCCTGCGCGACTCGCTGACGAAGCTCTCGGGCGACAAGGTCAAGGTGACCGTGGTGCATGCCTCGGTGGGCGGCATCACCGAGTCCGATGTGCTGCTGGCTGCGACGGCGGGCGCGATCATCATCGGCTTCAACGTCCGTCCAGCGGGCAAGGCCAAGAAGCTCGCCGCGGAACAGGGCGTCGATCTGCGCGTGTTCTCGATCATCTACGAGGTGGTCGACGCCGTGAAGCAGGCGATGCTCGGGCTGCTGGCGCCCATCATCAAGGAGGAGGCGCTCGGCCAGGCCGAGGTCCGCGAGATCTTCTCGATCCCGAAGGTGGGCACCATCGCGGGTTCGTACGTCACGGAGGGCAAGCTCGTACGCAACGCCAGCGCCCGGCTGATCCGCGACTCGGTGCAGATATGGGAAGGCCGGCTCGGATCCCTGCGGAGGTTCAAGGACGACGTCAAGGAAGTGGCCGCGGGCTTCGAGTGCGGCATCAGCCTCGAGGGCTACAATGATGTCAAGGCCGGGGATGTGGTCGAGGTCTACACCGAGAAACAGGTCGAGGCGACGCTCTCCTGAGGAGCCGGGCTGACGCGATGTTTGTCGGTGTCTGCCGCCTCACCCTGAGACTGGAGGGCATCGTGTCCCTCAAGGCCAAGCGCAGCGTCGTGCGCCGCGCCGTCGAGCGTACCCGGACCAAGTTCAACGCCGCGGTGGCCGAGGTCGAGGCCAACGACTCGCTGTCCCGCGCGGTGATCGGGGTGGCGGTGGCGACGAACTCGGCGGCCCACGCGGACGCCATGCTCTCCCGGATCTGCTCCTTCGTCGAGTGGCTGGCACTGGCCCCGGTGGCCGAGATCCGCACCGAGGTGATTGCGCTCGGGGACGGGATCGGCGAAGGTGATCCCGGATCGCGGGGGTGGGAGCCCGCCGCCGAGGCCGGAGACGCGGGCGAGGAGGATCCATGGTAGAGCGGCCAGGCGAACCTGCACGGCGCCAGCGACGAGTCGGGGAGGCCGTGCGCGAGGAACTGACCCGCCTGCTGCTTCGCGACGTCCGGGACGACGAGCTGGCGTGGGCGACCATCACCGGCGTGGACATGTCGCCGGATCTCCAGAACGCCAGGGTGTTCTTCGTCGCCACGGGCGAGAGGGACCCGGGGCGGCTGCTCGCGGGCCTGGAGCGCGCGGCCCCTTTCCTGCAGCGGGAGGTCGGTGGCCGGCTGCAGCTCCGCGTCACGCCGCGGCTCGTCTTCCGCTACGACGAGAGCCTGGACCGGGCGGATCGGATCGACGCGCTGATCGCCGAGAACCGCCGCGCCGCGGCATGGGAGGAAGGGGATCCGGTCGTGCGCGAGCTCGTCGAGCGGCTGGCAGGCGCCCGGCGGGTGCTGGTGGCGACACACGCCAACCCCGACGGCGATGCCATCGGCTCGCTGCTGGGCACGTGGGGCATCCTGCGCCTGATGGGCAAGAGCGCCACGGCCTACGCCCCCGAGGGCGTACCCCGCCCCTTGCGGTTCCTCCCCGGGGCGGGCGCGGTCACGGCCGCCCTCGAGGACGGCGATCGCTTCGACATGACGCTGCTGCTCGACACGGCCGATACGAACCTGCTGCCCCCGGGCTTCCCGCCGGCCGAGCGCTGCGGGATCCTGGTGGTCATCGATCACCACTCCCGCCACGGCGAGATGGGCGATCTGGTGATCCGGCGGGAGGCCGCCGCCGTGGGCGAGATCATCTTCCAGCTGGCCCGGGAGCTGATCTGGCCGCTGGATCGGGACGTGGCCGAGTGCCTGTACGCGTCGATCGTCTCGGCCCCCAGG
>CAYZAI010000293.1:0-6345 GCA_964476305.1 uncultured Myxococcales bacterium | reverse complement strand
CAACCGACCGGGGCTACTCGACTCCCCCAATTCCCGCGATCGATTCCGCTACAGCCCCTCGGCCGCTTCCTCCCAGGGGAGGCCGCCCAGGGTGGCGACGATGGCGATCACCACGAGGCGGCTCTCCCGCTCGGCGGCCCGCACGCGATCCAGGGCCTCGCTGCCGAACATCTCGGACACGAGCCGGTCCTCGTCCGCGAACAGGCCCCGGGTCGTCTCCAGGACCGCCCCGTAGTCCACGGTGGGCTCGTCGATGGCCGCCTGGACGGCGGCGAGCCGCTCGGCCCGGACCTCGCGGTACCGGGACTCCAGGGCGGCCGCCCCGGGATCCTCGGCCCCCGCGGCCCGGGCCAGGCGCCCGGCGACGTCCCGCGCGTCGCGCTCCTGCTCCCCGGGATCGGCCAGCCCCTGCCGAACGGAACGCAGGATCTCCGCGCGCTTCTCCAGCCAGGCACCCCGGGTCGAGCTCTCGGCGATGCGGCAGAGCACGGTCTGCAGGTCGGGCTCGGCGTCCGCGCCCTCGTCCGCGCTTGCGCGCATGGATGCCGCCGCGCGCGCGGCCAGCAGGAGCCGGGCCAGCCCGTCCGTGCCCTGGCCCGCGCCCTGGGCGACGCGCCTGGTGTCCACGCGGCGCGGCTCGTCGGCCCTCCCGGCCTCCCCGCGCCCCGCTGCGGGATCGGTTCCTGCCCGTGGAGGGGACGAACGCAGCAGGTGGACCACCAGCAGGCCGTTGGCCACCAGCGAGAGGACCAGCAGCCCGCCGAGGATCCGCGCCCGGGTCGCGACGGTCGTCATCGTGCCCTCTTTGTACCACGGAAGGCAGGTAGGCGGGCAGCAGGCCGCAATAGAGGCATCGGGGTCGAAGCAGTTCTCGCGGTGCCACTTCCTGAGCTCGGGCGCCGGACGGGGCCGGTCGGGCCGAGGGCAAGGGGGCGCCTGTGTCGTGCCTCCTGCCTTCGCGTTTCGCGCTACGGCAAGGCAAGCGGACAGTCCTCGCACGTTCCGACGACACTCCTCGCGTCTTCGAGAGGTGAAAGAAGGAAAGAAACGTCTTCGGTAACCCCGAGCTGCGGGAGAGTCGTGATGGGGGCGGGGCAAGGCCCCGCCCGGAAAAAGAAGACGCGAGGAGCATTGCCTCCACGTGCTGCGGAACTCGGCACGATCCAGTGATTCTGCGGACCCCGTTGCTGTACGGAGTCCAGCGTGATCACGCCGAAGCGCCTGCGCGAAGGCGGACGCTGGACGGAGTACAGCCGCAGCGACGGAGCGACGCGACGCGGCCGCAGTCAACGCGCGGCACCTTCGATTTGGGGTGGCGAAAAGCTCCAGCCTGGCAGCCTGGGCTGTTGATGCGTCTCCCCCGCTTTGCTAGGCTTTCCTGGTCGTGAACGAGCGGAAGCCGGAATTGGAGGAGTGGCAAGATGGGCAAATTCGATCGGATGGGAATTGAGGAGCTGAAAAGAGAACTGGCCACGGCAAAGGGGATCGGGAAGCCCGTTCTGAAGGCGATCGCTGGCCTCGGGACGATCGAGGCCGCCGAGCTCATCGGCGAACGCGCCCGGGCAGCCACAAAGGGCTCCGAGACTCAGGCTTTCTGTGAGATCCTCGCCCAGATGGGAGCTGTCGGTGCACCGACGCTGATCGGGATTCTGCGTCACGGGAATGCGTACGAGGACGGACACGAGAAGGCCGAACGGGCGCTGCGGAGCCTCGGCAACGAGGCGGTCCCTGCCGCACGAGAAGCTGTGCGGGAGATCTTCGCCACGACGGAAAGCTGGGTCGCCGAGTTGGAGTCGACGGTTGTGCTCCTCGACGATCCCGCTCTGTGCGCGCCTGCTCTGGCACGTCTTCTCGCCGGCTGGTCCGCACGCCTTCCGGGCGGTGAACGCATTCCGGACGAAGTGGAGCAGGCCCTTTCCACCCAGAGCGCCTTCGTCGAGCGCCTGCTTCCGACGATGCAACCCGAAGTCCGGACCTGGCGGGAGGCCTGGCGACAGTCCTCGCTTCGGGCCAGTTCCTACACGATGGCTCTCCGGCCACTTTGGCAATACTTGAAGGAGCACGCCGCTCTCGATCCAGAGCTGCATTCCGCGTTGGACCGCTGTCGCATTCTTGATTCGAACTCTTTGTAGCTCTCACCCGGATCGCTTCTCCGTCCGCCGCGGATGATCTAAAGACCGAGGACTGTTCGAGAGCGGCCGCGAGAAGCAGACACGAGCGCGACCTGGACGTCCGCATGTTGCGCCACGACCACGCGCCCCGCTTCGTCCCCTTCGCCCGCGAGTTCGTGCGAAGCTTCGGGCAGGTCGAGACACTCGAGGAGATCCTGTGTGCACTTCAGGCGGAGATGCCGTGAGCCGGCGGGTCGCGACAAGTCACCGGATGTCGCAGGGGCGTGCTAGATTGCGCTCATGAGCAACGGCCGCCACGCGCGCACCCACGTCCTCAGCAAGTCCTCGTTCATGAAGGGCCTGCAGTGCGAGAAGGCGCTGTGGCTGTACCGCCACCGGCCCGGGCTGATGGACGAGATCCCGGCCTCGCGGCAGGCGATCTTCGACCGCGGCACCGACGTCGGGAGGCTGGCCTGGGGGCTGTTCCCGGGCGGCATCGACCTCTCGCCCGAGTACGCAGGCGGCCTGCCGCGCTTCGGCAGGGCCATCGAGCGGACCCGCGACGCGGTGCGGGACGGCGTGCCCGTGCTCTACGAGCCGGCGTTCGTGCACGACGGCGTGCTCGCCGCTCTCGACATCCTGGTGTGCGACGGCGATCGCTTCCGGGCGTACGAGGTCAAGAGCGGCTCCTCGGTCAAGGACACCTACGCAAAGGACGCGGCGCTGCAGCACTGGGTGCTGCGGGGCGCGGGCCTCGACCTGGCGGACGTCTCGATCGTGCACATCGACACGTCCTACGTGCGCCAGGGGCCGGTGGACGTCCACGCGCTCTTTGCCATCCGCTCGGTGCTGGAGCACGCCGAGGCGAGGTTCGACGAGATCGGCCGCGAGGTGGAGCGGCTGAAGGCGGTCGTGGCGCGGGAGGCCGCGCCGGAGACACCCATCGGCCCGCACTGCTCGGAGCCCTACGACTGCCCGTTCATCGGGCACTGCTGGGAGGGCTTCCCGAAGCACTCGGTGTTCGACCTGAGCCACATCGGGAAACTGGCGTGGATCCTGGTCGAACGCGGCATCACCCGCGCCGCTGACATCCCGGAGGACGTCGCGCTCACGCAGAAACAGCGGATCGAGGTGCGCGCCGCGGCCACGGGCGAGGCCCACGTCAACCGCGAGAAGGTGAACGCCTTCCTGAAGCAGGCCGCGGGGCCGCTGTTCTTCCTGGACTTCGAGACCGTGATGCCGGCCGTGCCGCTCTTCGACGGCACGAAGCCGTACCAGGCGCTCCCGTTCCAGTACTCGCTGCACTTCCGCGAGGCCAGGGGCGCGCCGCTCTCGCACGAGTCGTTCCTGGGCGACGGTCGCAACGACCCGCGTCCCGCCCTCGTCGAGAGACTTTTGGAAGACACCCGCGCCGAGGGCCGCATCGTCGTCTATTCCGGCTACGAGAAGACCGTGCTGAACGGGCTCGCCGTCGCATTTCCCGAGCGCGCCGCCGAGCTGAAAGAGCGCATCCGGCGCCTGCTGGATCTTTGCGTCCCGTTCCGCGAGCACGTTTTCTACACCGCGGACATGGACGGCTCGTTCTCGATCAAGAAGGTGCTCCCGGCCCTGGTCCCGGACCTGTCCTACGAGGGCATGACAATCGCCGGTGGCCAGGAGGCCAGCGCCGCGTACGAGAGCCTCCACACCGAGCTGGACCTGGTGAAGATCCAGGAGGTCCGCAAGGCGCTCCTCGACTACTGCGGCCTCGACACCATGGCCATGGTCAAGCTGCTGGAGGTGCTGGAGGGGGTCTAGGGTCAGAACCCCAACGGGATCGGGGCCGAACGCGATTCTGTCAGGGGACGTCGCAGCAGACGTGGGCCGCGTCGGGGCAGGTGTACGACTTCAGGACCTCGCCCCCGGAGTTGAGGCAGGAGCTCCCGGTCGTGCAGGTGTAGGGCGGCTCAGGGCAGGTCTCGCCGCTCTGCTCGTCGCAGGCCCAGGCGAAGGCCGCCAGCGCCAATCCCAGAAGCCAGGCCGGACATCGCATCCCGCACCTCCCGCGGTTCCCGATCGCCGACCGAACGTAGCCCGGACCGCTCCTGCGTTCAACACCCGCGGCCCGGCCGCTTCCCTTCGCCGGAAAAACCACTATTCTCTTCGCTGGGACACGCCCTGACGCACGGGTGCGGCATGGTGGTCGGGAGGTGGTCGGCCGGCGGGCCGGACCGCCCATCGGTGGAGGAGGCCCTCATGCTCGAGGTGCTCATCGTGATCGCGGTCGTCCTTCTGGTCGCGGTCTTGATCATCCAGCTGATCTCGTTCGGGCGGAAGGCCCGGGTCGATCTGTCGACCATCGAGGCCGCGCTCAAGGCAGCCGAGGCGTCCGGCGAGCGGACCGAGCGATCCGTGCGGGACGAGCTCGCGTCGAGCCGGAAGGAGGCGTCCGACGACGCCAGGAAATCCCGCGAGGAGCTGGCCGCCGCGGCCGAGAGGATCCGCGGGGAGGTCGCCCGGCTGACCGAGTCGATCCACCAGAAGCTGGAAGAGAACCGCACCGGCCTCGACGCACGGCTCCGGGCGTTCCAGGAGGACAACGGCAGGCAGCTCGACCTGATGCGCGCCACCGTGGACGAGAAGCTCCAGGGCACGCTCGAGAAGAGGCTCGGCGACTCCTTCAAGCAGGTCAGCGAACGGCTGGAGCAGGTCTACAAGGGGCTGGGCGAGATGCAGGTGCTGGCCACTGGCGTGGGCGACCTGAAGAAGGTGCTCACCAACGTCAAGACCCGCGGCACCTGGGGCGAGGTCCAGCTCGGGGCGCTCCTCGAGCAGGTGCTGTCGCCCGAGCAGTACGCGACCAACATGGCGCCCAGGGACGGCGGCGAGCGGGTCGAGTTCGCGGTCAAGCTCCCCGGCCGCGGCGGCGACGGGGATGCGCCGGTCTGGCTGCCCATCGACGCCAAGTTCCCCGTCGAGGACTACACGCGGCTGGTGGACGCGCAGGAGGCGGCCGACCCGGTCGCCGCCGAGGTCGCCGCCAAGGACCTCGAGAACGCGATCCGCAAGAGCGCGAAGAGCATCGCGGAGAAATACCTGAACCCGCCCGTGACCACGGACTTCGGCATCCTGTTCCTGCCGACCGAGGGCCTGTTCGCCGAGGTCCTCCGCCGGCCCGGCCTGACCGAGTCCCTGCAGCGCGATTTGCGCGTGGTCGTCGCGGGCCCGACCACGCTCTGGTCGATCCTGAGCAGCCTGCAGATGGGCTTCCGCACCCTGGCCATCCAGCAGCGGTCGAGCGAGGTCTGGACGCTCCTTTCCGCGGTGAAGACCGAGTGGGAGAAGTACGGCCAGGTCCTCGAGAAGGTGGGGAAGAAGCTGAAGGAGGCCAGCAATACCATGGACGAGACCGCCAGGCGCTCCCGCGCCATCGAGCGCAAGCTCCGGGACGTCCAGGAGCTTCCCGCCGGCGAGTCCGGCGCGGTCCTGGGCATCGGACAATCCCTCGACACGGACGACGACGACGGAGACGACGGCGTCTCCCCGGGGGGCGACCGCTGACGGGGCCTCGAGCCCGCGCTTCGCTGGCATGGGGCGCGGCCTCGGCGACCCGGGACGCGACGCTGGTCCCGACCATCGAGCCCGGCGACGAAGGCGATCTGGCGACCTGGCAGGCGACCAGCCTCGCGGCGGGCGAGCACTTCCTGCAGTTCGTGGGCTTCGGCGCCACCGAGGGCCTGCTCGAGGAGATCGCCCTCTCATTCTACTGACGCCGGGGCGGGCCCTTCCGGTTCACAGCTCCCCAGTTTCATGTCGGGACGACGGGCGAAGCGGCAGGACAACCGACCAAAGAACCGGCCAGGAACTGTAGCCGGGTCTGTAGCCGGGTAGGAACTATATGGATCCCTTCGCCATCACTCGAGTTTCTGTGGGGGTGCGCCGGGCAGGGTAGGTTGCAGTGGGAGTTGCGAACGCGCGGCGGGCGGATCGCGCCCGTTCCAAGGACGAAAACGGTGCCGGCTCGCGTCACGCGACCGCTGCGATGCGAGAATCGTGGCGCTCGAGGCGGCGCCGACGCCTCGAAAATCGAAAACAGCGGCTCGGCGGGCAAACCCGTCCCAGCGCCGTCCCCCGCAGCTCCCCCGAAGAACCCGAAAGTGGTCGACTACCTCGCAGCCACCGGAACCATCGTGGACGGCGCGTAGGTCCACGGCGGCCACTCCACCGATGCCCGACGACCCTTGAGCGCCGCCTT
>CAYZAI010000292.1:0-6346 GCA_964476305.1 uncultured Myxococcales bacterium | reverse complement strand
GGCTCGCCGCCGGAAAAGGTCACGCCGCCGCCGGACTCGTCGAAGAAGATCACGTCTCGCCGGACTTGGTCCATCACCTCGTCGGTGCCGACGCGGCGGCCGATGATCTGTCGGGCCTCGACGGGGCAGGCGGCCACGCACGCGCCGCACAGACTGCAGCGATCCGCGTCCACGTGCAGCCGCCCGTCGTCCAGCCGCGCCGCCGCGTGCGGGCACGCCTGGATGCACCGCAAGCACAGCGTGCAGCGGTTGGCGCGGCGGGAGTGCTCGGGGCCGCCGCGGACGCTCTCGGGGTTATGGCACCACAGGCACCGCAGCGGGCAGCCCTTGAAAAAGACGGTCGTGCGAATGCCCGGCCCGTCGTGGATGGCGTACCGCTTGGTGTCGAAGATCACGCCCTCGGCCCCGCCGCGCGCAGCGGCACCGGTCCCCTGACGGACATCGGAATGCACATTGGCCGTACCGATTCGCTTCTCCAGCAGCGCAACGGCGCCATTATAGCAGCCGATCTGCCCGATTTCGGATTGCGGATTGCGGATCGGCCGCGCTACGGAGCCCGGGGCGCCCCGCGAGCATGCGACTGCCGAGCTCTAACCTCTAACCGCCTACCCTCTAACCTTCTTCCCCACTCACCTGCCTGTGGGCGGCGGCCAGCCACTCGGGGCTGATCTCCACGCCCCACCCGGGGCCTTCCGGAACGGCCACCTTGCCGTCGGCGACCTCGAGGGCCGGTTCGTACAGGCCGCGGGCCCATTCGGTCGGCTCGATCGAGAACTCCAGGTAGTCGCCCGCGTTGGGGATGGCGGCCAACATGTGCAGCGTGAAGACGGTCACCATCGACACGTTGGCCGAGTGCGGCACGCAGGGCAGCGGGCCGGTGCCTTCGGGGCACGCCTCGTGCGCCATGGCCGCAACTTCGGGATGGGCGCCGGCCTGGCCAGCGGTATCCGCGCGGCGACCAAGAGCCACTTCGTGATGAACGCCATGGACGGCCAGATTCCGGCCGCCGAGATCGGCGCCCTGCTGCCGCTGCTGGAACGGGCGGACATCGCCCTGTCGGTCTACGCCGAGCGGCGGCGCTCCCGGGGGGCGTGGCGCGATCTGCTCAGCCGGGGCCTGCGCGGCTACCTGCGGATGGTGGCTGGGATTCGCTTCGAGCTGGAAGGCCTGTACGTCTTCCCGACTGCCATGGCCCGAGAGCTCGAGCCACGCGTCCGCTCGAGCACGTTCTTCTACAGCTTCGAGTTGGTGCAGCGGGGCATCCAGCGCGGGCTGACCTGGGCATGCACCTCGATCCACGTTCGGCCGCGGGCCGCGGGGCGTTCGAAGGTTGCGAGCCCGGCCAGGGTGGCCCGGGTGGCTCGGGAGGCCCTGGCCTACCGCGTCTCGCGCCACGGGGAACGGCCTTGAGCTCCCCGCGAGACCTGCTCTCGGCGATTCTCGGCGCGGCCCTGGCCGCAGTGGAGCCCGGAGCCGCGGTGCGCACCGCCCTCTCACGACGGGGTTCCTCGCTGGTCGGCGGCGGCCGGACGTTTCCCGTGGCGGGGCGCGTGTCCGTGCTGGCCCTGGGCAAGGCCGCGGTGCCCATGGCCCAGGCCGCGGTGGAGATCGTCGGCGATCTCGCGAGGGGAGGCGCGGTTGTGACGCACGCCCGGCCCGCCGGGCTCGAGCGGGTAGGTCCGTTGCCGGTTTGCGAGGCCGGTCACCCCCTGCCCGACCGTCGCTCGGCGGAGGCCGCGACCACGCTGGTCTCCCTGGCGTCGTCGCTGGGACCGGACGACCTGGCCCTGGTGCTGCTCTCCGGGGGCGGCTCGGCGCTGGCGGCGCTGCCCATGTCCGGCCTGACCCTCGATGACCTGTCTGCGGTCACGGGCGCGCTGCTGGCGGGCGGCGCGACCATCGACGAGCTGAACGCCGTGCGCAAGCACCTCTCAGCGATCTCCGGCGGGCGGCTCGCCCACCTGCTGCATCCGGCGCCCGCGCTGGTCCTGGCGCTCTCCGACGTGCCCGGGGATCGCCTCGACGTCATCGCCTCGGGTCCGTGCGCCCCGGATCCCACGACCTTCGACGACGCGCTGGCCGTCCTCGATCGCCGCTGCGGGAGGGACCAGGTGTCACAGCGGGTTCGTGCGCACCTCGAGGCCGGCGCCCAAGGCCGGATCCCCGAGACGCCGAAGCCGGGAGACCCGCTCTTCGACGGCGTGATCCACATGCTGGTGGGCAGCGGGACCCTGGCGGCGGCGGCCGCGGCCGAACGGGCGGCGGCCCTGGGCTGCGACGCGGAGGTGGAGGGCGAACGCCTCGGGGGCGAGGCCCGGGACGCGGGGCGCCGGCTCGCGGCGGAGGCGAGGAGGCTGGCACCGGGGACGAGGACCGTTTGCCGCGTGCACGCCGGCGAGACCACGGTGACGGTGACCGGAACCGGGAAGGGTGGTCGCAACCAGGAACTGGCCCTGGCCGCGGCCCTTGAGCTGGATGGCCTGGAGGGTGCGCTGGTGGCGGCTTTCGGCACGGATGGCCGGGACGGGCCCACGGACGCGGCGGGCGGGGTGGCTGACGCCGGCACCGCCGGCCGGATCCGCGACGCCGGCCTGGATCCGGAAGCGCTGCTTCGCGACAACGACTCGCACCGGGCCCTGGCCGCGGCCGGCGATCTGATGGTCACCGGACCCACGGGTACCAACGTGGCCGACCTCGCGGTCGTGCTGGCGGGAGGGGAGGAAGAGCCCCTACCCCGGCCCTCCAGCCTTCGCCGAGGCTTCGGCGGGCAGGCCCCCGGGAGGGGAGGGGGAAGCGGATGGAGGCCGTCGTCATGAGGGTACTGGGCATCGAGTCCTCGTGTGACGAGACCGCGGCCGCGGTGGTCGAAGCCGGAAGGGTGTGCAGCGACGTGGTGTGGAGCCAGGTGGAGGAGCATCGGCCCTACGGCGGCGTGGTGCCGGAGATCGCCAGCCGCCGGCACATGGCCGCCATCGTCCCCGTGGTCCGGGCCGCCCTGGAGCAAGCAGAGATCGACGTGGACGCCCTCGACGGGATCGCGGCCACGGCCGGGCCGGGGCTGGTGGGCTCGTTGCTGGTGGGCTTGCAGACCGCGAAGGCGATGGCCCACGCCCTGCGGCTGCCCTTCGTCGGCGTCAACCACCTGCGCGGGCACCTGCTGGCAGCCCGCATCGAGCAGGACGGGCTGCCCCGGCCGGAGTTCCCGTACCTCGCGCTGCTCGCCTCGGGCGGGCACACGGCCGTCTACCGGGTGAGCGGCGAACGCGAGATCGAGTGTCTCGGCCGGACGCGGGACGACGCCGCGGGCGAAGCCTTCGACAAGGTGGCCAAGTTGCTGGGGCTCGGCTATCCCGGCGGGCCGACCATCGACCGCCTGGCCGACGGCGAGGGCCCGGCCGTGGAGTTTCCCCAGGCCCTGCGCCGTCGCGACTCCTACGAGTTCAGCTTCTCGGGGGTCAAGACCGCCGTGGCCCAGCACGTGGCGAGCCTGGGACGTGATCCCGACGAGGAGGAGATCACCGCCATCGCCCGGGGCTTCCAGCGGGCCGTGGTCGAGATCCTCGTGCGCAAGGCGACCCTGGCGGCCCGGGCCAAGCAGCTTCCCCGGCTCGTGCTGGCCGGTGGCGTGGCGGCCAACCGGGGTCTCAGGCGGCGCGCTGCCGAGGTCTGCGAGGAACTCGACCTCGAGCTGTTCGCGCCACCCCCCCCACGCTGCACGGACAACGCCGCGATGATCGCCTATGCCGGCTGGCTCGACCTGCGCGACGGCATCACCAGCCCCCTCGACCTCGCCCCCCGGGCCGACTGGCCGCTGTGAATCCGGTCGCTTGACTGGGCGACGATCATCTGGTGGGCGGGACGTCGTCCGGATCCAGGCGCAGGACGAAGACGTCGAAATCGCCGAAAGACTGGATCGAAACAGAGTCCTGCGGGCCGGTGCCGAAGGTCGCAGTGCCCAGGAACTGGCCGGCGGCCAGGATCGCCCCCTCGTCGCTGGCCGACACGCTGGAGATCCAGTCTCCCCACTGGAGGGTGATCGGGTTCGCGGACGTCGGGCTGGAGACTGCGCGCACCGCCCACAGCAACGCGCCGTTCCCGCCGTACGCGGCCAGGAAGCCGTCGAGGTCCGGCCGTGTCGAAAAGAGCTCGGTCTCGCGCACCTCACCGGCGCCGAAGGTTTTTCGGCCCGTGAAGCCGCCGCCCACCAGGACGGTCCCGCCCGGAAGCACGGTCATCGCCGAGAGGTTGTCGTAGGGACGCTGCTGGTCGGTCTCTCCCAGCACCACCGATGTCCAGAGCCGGGAGCCATCCGCGCCCCGCAACCTCGCGACGTAGAAGCCGCGGTCCCTTTCCGACGGGCCGGCGGATACCAGCTCGGGCTCGTCTTCGGTCCCGGCTCGAATCGAGCCGGAGAACTGGCCCGCGACCACGACATCGTCGCCAATCACCGCCAGCGCGCCCATGACGTTGCCGGCGAAAAGATCCAGCCCTGCCCCGGTGCCTTCCGTCACGCCGATGTCCTGCACCCAGGTCAGCTCACCGTTGCCGTCGTACACCGCCACGAGGTAGCTCCAGTCCCCGTCGGCTTCCACGAGCACGGGCTCGCCGTCGCCCGCGGATACCAGCGCTTCGTTCTGGAAGTAGACACCCACGGCACAGGATCCATTCGCCAGGGCGACCACCGGCTGCGGGTGCGCGACGGCTGGCGCGCGGATGTCGCGGGCCCACAGCAGCCTGCCATTCGCGCTGTACCTGGCCACCAGGCCGTTCCTGACTCCCTGCTCGGCCGTGAACGTCACGGTCTGGGTGTCAGAGTCGCCGAGCACGAGGAGGCCTTGGTACATGCCACCCACGCAGGCGTCGCCGTTCTTCGTGCGGGCGAGGCCGTGGAACCCGCCGTACCCGCCGTCCCCGTCGCCGTGGGAGACCCAGTAGAGCGTGCCGTCCTCCCGGTACGCGGCCAGGAACGGGGCTTCCTTGCAGGACACGTCGAGCGCGACCTCGTCCGGCTCCCCCGCGCCGAAGACCGGTGGCTGGAACTCGTTCACGTCCACTCGGCCGGCGACCAGGGCGCCGCCGCCTTTAAGGGCGACGACGTCGTTGATCTCATAGGCGCTCCCCCTGATCGTCGAAACCCAGGACGGAACACCGTCGTCGCCGTATCGAGCCAGGTAGGGGCCGCCTTCCTGCGCCGTGTCGTACGCGATCTCGCCGTCCGTCCCGGCGCCGAAGACGGCTTCGCCGAAGGCCATGAACCCGGCCAGGAAGAAGTCGCCGCCAGGGGTGGAATCCACGGACCAGGCGTAATCGAAGCAATCCGGCGGCGAGGAGGCCGGCCCGCCGGCCTGGATCGCCCAGGCGAGGTGGTACCCCGGCGCTGCCCCCCAGCCCATACCGGCGAACTCGACGGTGTCGAACGACCCGTCCGGCGGTTCTCCGGGCCTCGTGCCCCGAGTGCAGCCGGACTCCAGCAGAAGGAACACGATTGAAGCTGCCAGGGGAATGCCAGTCGAGAACGGACGGCCCTGTGAGCGCAGTATCACCCTCGTCTACTCGGGGCAGATCGCCCACTTCACGTACGACAGGTATGTGCTCGATCTCTTGAATCGGGAGAGGTAGTCACCCGACGTGAAGTCGTAGTTGTTGAAGTCGGCGAGCTCGTATCCCCAGTAGACGATGTCGTCACTGTAGATATCATGGAGACAGTCCCAGTCGCCAGTGTCATCCTGCCAAGCGGGGTATTTGTGCTGCGGTACCCAGTTTTCCA
Source organism: uncultured Myxococcales bacterium (assembly GCA_964476305.1). Classification (GTDB taxonomy): domain Bacteria; phylum Myxococcota_A; class Polyangia; order JAAYKL01; family JAAYKL01; genus CAYZAI01. The sequence continues at coordinate 579 of CAYZAI010000292.1, read as the reverse complement.
GGTTGCAGTAGTCACAACAGGACGCCGAGGTGGTCTTCCAGTACGTTTTCAGACCATCCACGTCGGAGTACATGTGCGTGCTGCCTCCACAATCGTGAAATGTGCTGTCGTACCCCATCCATTGGATATCGGTGCTGACGTGCCAATGCTGGCTCGGCGATCCCTCGTAGTGGAGGGTACTCACGGCGTACGCGATCGGTGTACAGAGGATGCAGAAGTCCAGCATCCCGCCGCCCTCGTCGTCGTACGCCGAATCCACGGAAGCCGCGACCTCGAGGAGGAACTCGTTCATCTCGTCCTCGTCCCAGAAAACGTACTTGCCGTTCTCCGGGTCGTCGATGTGGTTCTCGTCGAGGACGTCGTCGTCCTGCGCCCAAGCAAAGGCCGCGAAGGCCAGGACGCACAGGGCGCCCGCCAGGGTGATCAGCACTTTCATCTTTTTCATTTTCCCACTCCTCGTTCGTTGCCGCAACAATGGCCAGACCCGGCTGCCTCGCGGGCCGGGGCGAAGGAGCCGTCGCTGACGAGGATCGGGACCGATCCGCCTCCCGGCCAGCGGCGATCGCCGGCAAGGGCGCC
>CAYZAI010000291.1:0-6352 GCA_964476305.1 uncultured Myxococcales bacterium | reverse complement strand
TCATTTTTGAAAAACAACATTAAAACAAGTGTAGCAATTAGCATAAAAATATAAGCCTGCCAAAAAAACTTTGTGCTAATCACATAATCTCTAACAACAAGTTCAGCTGTTTGATACTGTCCGAAGTTAATTGCCAAATCCATCTGAACTGCCAGGAGTTGTTTAATAGGATCAACAAGAGTAGTAAGTAGTGAAAGAACGACAAGGATAGCCCAAGGAATACTAGCTCGAAGCAGACTCATTCCTTTCTCAATTTCATGGTCCTCCTCATTTAGCTCTTCGCGGTCAAGAAATGGCTTCTTTCTTATTTTATTGTAAACGAAAAGCACGCCCAGAACAGCAGCCCCCGCAATTACATTGGTCAAACGTGTGAGATTTACGATTTCAAGATTGCATATTATTGCAGTTACTCCCGCAGTAGCGCCTGACAAGATAGCGAGGAACAATCCTTCCCGATTTACGAGGAGCTTTTTACCGCCCGCAATCCAAAGCATTGAAACTGCAATTCCAACAGACACAACTGGCATGAAGGCAGCGAATGTCGACCCAGCAACCCAGAGATCAAGTGGAGTCCCTGAAACGGAGGAGTAAACATCAGAAAAGACCTGTGCTGGAACTCCAAGAAGTGCAAAGGTCGTAAGTGGGTCATATCCTATCGATGGCAATGCAACTGCAACAAGAGGCGAGAATCCAAGTGCCAGCATAACTGGAGGCAACATTGAAACAGGAGTGGCACCAATTCCAACAAGGAAGAGACCTAATCCGAGGCTAATTAGCATAATCTGCATTGGTCTGCTTCCACCGCCCAAAGTCTTGAAGAAAACGATAAGTCGCGATAGTGCGCCGGTCTCCTGCATGTATGTCATCATGAGAATGGAGGTAAGCACCATCAATGATATGGGAAACGACCGAACGATTCCGACGACGCTTGCAGTTAGCGCGACACCTATATCGGTTTGGAAAGCTACGACTGCGATTACAACTGTAGCAAGCCACACTACTACTCCTGTAGTATCGGCGGCTTTGTGCAACACTATTAGCATGACAACAGCCAATACAATTGGCGCAATGATAAGTAATAATCCAAGTAACGGATCCAAATTGCATCACTCCTTTTTCTTCTCAAGAAGTCCTTCTTTCCAGGCCCACTCAATTTGCCTTACAAGACCCTCTTTCATGGTGACTTTCGGACTCCACCCAAGAAGACGTTTTGCTCTTTCATTCGAGTACCATCGTTCTTGGTCCATGCTTTCAATTGTTTTCATATGCCAAAGAAAAGTTGTCCGCTTTCTGTTCTTTATCGGAACCATGAGACCTATGCCCATCTTAGCCAGACTGATAGGTACTCCTCTTTTCGGTGGTTTTATACCCAATGTGTTACCGATAAAAATGATGAGCTCTTTGTACTTCAATGGGTCATTAGGACAAATGAGGAGGGTGTTGTTGACTGCTGAATTAGATGTCACTGCAGCTATAAAAGAATCGACGACATCATCTACATGGGTGTACATGAGATGTTTCTCACCATCACCAGGGAGTACCGGGATTTCACCATTATTTAGTGCCTGTATAAGTTCAAGTGCAGTATACGTATCTCCTTCTCCCATAACACCTGTTGGTCTCAGAATGATATGATTCATTTCGGTATCCTTTGTAAGCTCACGAATAGCTTCCTCTGCCATCTTTTTGCTTTTTGAATAATCAAACTGCGGACGAAGTTCTGTATCCTCATTACCAGGAGGATAACGTACTGGTCCTGTTACTTCGGCCGTAGAACCATAGATGAATCGTTCAACATTTGTTCCAACACAGGCATTCATCAGATTCTTGGTTCCCTCTACATTCACGCGATACAGCAATTCCACATCTGATGGATAGAAATCAAAATACGCGGCTAAGTGAATAACAACCTGAACATCACCGACGAGCGGTTCAAGTGTTTGGATATCAAGAAGGTCACCTTCTCTGATATCGACTACATCTGGCAAAGCTGAAGTATTGCTGCTTGCCCTTACAAGTGCAGCAACCTTGAATCCTTTTTCAACTAATTTGGCAACCAGTTTCCGACCAATGAAGCCGGTAGCTCCAGTTATTAGAACTTTCATGCGTTACCACACTTGTTGGAATGTGCATCTCAACACCCATTTATCTCTTGCCGAAAGACTTGATTCAAAGCTACCGGTTCACAAAGCCAGAACCCTAATTAGGTTTCATAGGTAGTGTTGACTACGAGAACGTGGTGGATGGGAAAAGTTGGGATCTGAGAAGACGAAACTCACAGACAAGACAAGAGAAGTCAAGTCATGGATAATGGCTGCACGCGCCTACATGCAGAAGAAAAGCAATACCGAGGCGGAAGATGTTCTTCGGGAAGCAACAAGTCAGATGCCTGATTCTCTTGAAGCGTGGACGGAATTGTGTATTCTTTTGCTATCACTTCGAAGAGAAACAGATGCCGAGCTTTCGGGAAAACAGATTCTTCGATTGAGAAAGGAGAAGAGCTTAACATGGGCACAATTGCGAAGTGAGCTGCGAGAGAAGTATGTTGGTAAAAAACAAGTTGCTGATATTTCTGAGAAGGTAACGGAATACCAAGAAGAATCATCTATGTATCCGTCGCGGGTTGAATCGCCCAGACACGAAGTAAGAGAGGGTTTGATGACTGAACCAGAAGATGATGCAGTAGAGGAATTTGAGAAGCACAATGCCAGAAAGGGGGAACTAAGAAAATCCGAAAAGGCTGAACCCAAAACTGCTGATAATTGGTATGAGTTTGCTAAGCTCTATCAAAAACAGGAGAAATATCCTGATGCCCTACGAGCTTTACAGAAAACCCTAGAACTAGATCCGGGCAAAATCGACGCACAAGTTCGAATTGGAGAGGTGTATATCAAACAGACGAATTACACTGAAGCCATTCTTTGGCTTAATCATGTGGTAGCCAAGAATACAGACGATGCCCATGCTTGGTTCCTCTTAGGCGTTGCTCACCTAGAGCTTGGGAAGTACTGGGATGCCAGCAAGGCGCTTTATGAGGCTGTCAAAATAGATGATGATTACATTGACGCTTGGAAAAAACTTGGGATTTCATTAGCAAAGCAGGATAGGCACGGTCAAGCACAGAAGGCATTCCTTCGAGCATTAAAGGACAATAGAAAGGACCCAGATTTGCTCTACCAATATGCCCTTTCCCTTCGCGGAGAGGGAGAACTGTCTAGAGCTGAAAACGTTCTCCGAATGGCAATTAGCTACAGAAAGGACTTTGCGGAGGCATGGAGGGATTTGGGAGATATTCTCATTGCACTCGGAAAATCGGAAGAAGGCACGCGAGCAAAGAGAAAAGCGAGGGCATTAAAACAGGGTTAGATTATTCATCAAAACAAATGCTGATCGATTAAAGGAAGAACTTCTCCTGCTTTCCCTGACACATGAATATCCGAATAGCCTGACAATGCAGTTCTTTCAACATTGATTTCAATCATAATTCCACCTTGATTCTTTACAATAAGAGGAAAAGATGCTGCAGGCTGGACGATTCCAGAAGTTCCAACTACAATAATAGTATCGGCTCGCTCCAATTGATCGTAAGCTGTATTCATAACTTGAGTATCCAAACTCTCGCCGAACCATACGACATCAGGTCTCAGGTTTGCATAGCACTCAGGGCATTCAGGTATATCTTCACTGGGTTCATTCATTCGGGTTTTGTAGCCACATCGTGTACATTTGAGACCAAAGATATCTCCATGAACCTGTGTAATTCTTCGAGACCCTGCCCTGCAATGAAGGTCATCTACATTTTGAGTGATTAGATGTTTCAACAAATCATTTTTCTCCCATTTGGCAATCGTCATGTGCGCAGGATTGGGACTGCAATCCCGAATGAGCCCTTGTCTCCAAGAATACCACTCCCAGACAAGTTCGGGGTCATTTGCATACGCCTGTGGTGTAGCCAATTCCATCGCGTTATAATTTCTCCAGAGACCGTCCTCTCCTCTGAATGTAGGGATATTTGACTCCCTTGAAATACCTGCACCCGTAAGAGCGACAAGATATTCAGAATCATCCAGCATCTTAGAAGCAAGTTGTATTGATAATTCGTCCAAGGCAATCAAATATTATTCAATGAGAATCTCTTATCAATGGCACCATGGGAATCTGCGAGAAGTTACAAATTGGATGTCCTAGCCATCAAGCTTATATTGCCCTCTTAACAATCATAAACAATAACTATTGTAAATTCGAGGGATTCCCGTGTCAGCAGATAGCAAACCCAAGAGAAGCAAAAGAAGAACGTGGCTCATGCCCCAAGAAGTGGAAGTTTGGTATGTGCTACCAGCGATTAGGAGAGAGCTTGCACGGGTAATGATTTCCAAAGAAATCCCGCAAAAGCAGATCGCTCAAATGCTTGGTGTAACTGAGCCCGCAGTCACGCAATACAAACTCAATAAGTCAAAACGTTCTCGCGGAGACCAAGTAGATATTCCAAAATCCATTCTCCCAGAATTGTCTAAGTCAGCTGAATTAATCATAAAAGCGTGGGAAGACAGAGATGAGAACGCTCACGTCTACGAAGAGATGACACGAGAGATTAATAGAATCATAGAGGTCCTCCGTGAAAAGGGAACTCTCTGCGAAGTGCATAGAGAGTACTGTGCCCATGTAGATAATGAGTGTTCGGCTTGCAAGGACTGAGGGCGATATGGCATATTTTGACAATGCGAATTCAACTCAAGTTGATGAAAGAGTAATTGAAGCCATGATCCCCTATTATCGAGAATGGTATGGAACTGCTGGACTAGAACTGAGCCATGCTAAAGATGTTGGTGCAGTAACCGGTATGGAGAATGCGAGAAGGATAATTGCAGATTCTCTCAATGCAGATACGAAAGCAATCATATTCACTTCAGGCCAAACTGAATCAAATAACCTTGCAACCAGAGGTGTTGCTCGTGCGAATAAGAAGGTAGGAAAGCACATTATTACAACGCCAATTGAAACGCAATCGGTCCTGAAATCATATGAGAGACTAGCTAGCGCAGATTATGAAATCTCGTTCTTGGACGTTGATGAATTCGGATTAATTGACATTAAGCAACTAAGGAGTATGATAAGAGAGGATACAGTTCTAGTATCTATTCAGCATGGCAATGCGGAGATTGGAACAATTCAACCAATCGAAGATATCGGTAAGATAACCAAAGAAGCGGGGATTCTATTTCACACAGATGCGACTCAGACATACATGAAGGTTCCAATAGACACTGAGAAGGTGATGGTTGACCTTCTTACAATTGATGCACATCATATTCACGGACCCAAAGGGGTTGGCGCTCTCTATATCAGGAGAGGCACTCGAATAGATCGACTTCATGAAGGAGGCGATGAAGAGAGAAGACTGCGCCCGGGAGTGGAGAATATCCCAGCAATTGTCGGTTTTGGAAAGGCGGTAGAAATATGGAACCCGGAAGATATCAAGCATCTTGAGGATTTGCGAGTATATCTCACGAAAAAAGTAGAGAAGAATCTCCCTCACATTAGACTTACTGGCCATCAAGAGAAGAGGATTCCAGGATTGTTCAGCATGCTCGTGGAGTATATTGAAGGAGAATCAATGCTGGTTCAACTTGATATGTTTGGCTTCTCTGTTTCAACAGGGTCAGCGTGCTCGTCAAAAACGCTACAAGGAAGTCACGTCTTGAAGGCAATCGGATTGCCTCCAGAGTTGTCACACGGGTCTCTAAGAGTATCATTCTCACGGTTCAATACCAAAGACGAAGTTGATGAATTCATTGAAGCTCTCATTCCCGGAGTGGAACGCTTGCGAGAGTTCAGTCCTATTAGGCAGGGAGAGTACTTTGCCAATACGGAAGAGGAGGATGACCATCATCATGATCTCCCTGAAGATGATTGGTAATCTCAGATACAAGGAGTAAGAAAGAACTTATCTAATCAACCACCACTATCCTTCAGGGATTTTGGATGGTTGATAGGTATGTGGATATCTCGCAAGAGGATTTTGAGAAGGCCATAAGAAGATACAATCCATTTGTTATAAAACCCAAAGGCGTTTTTGAGGCGGTATACAAAATACCACTTCCTAACGAGAAACCCATTGCTCAACCTGTAAAATTCTGGGCCATACAGTTCGGATCCAATACTTTTTGGGCGCAATTCTATCCCGGTTATGGTCACGGTATGCCCCTCGTATCTGTATGTCATTTAGGTCTTTTTTACCTTTGGCCTTCCCGCCTTACCAATTGGCCATGGATCATCTTCATAAAAAAACGGTTTGCCGTAGTCATCGCGCTTTGGTGTCACGGTGCCGCGCTTAATTTTCTTGTAGAGCCCT
>CAYZAI010000290.1:0-6353 GCA_964476305.1 uncultured Myxococcales bacterium | reverse complement strand
GCGAAATCGGAGTCCTTCTCGGCGATGTCGCACAAGCTGACGAAGGCCTGCGTATCGGTGGGATCCCGCTCGAGGATGGCCTGATATTTTTCGAGGTCTGACATGGATTTCCACCTCTTGTCTTTTCGATGACGGGAACGAGGAACAATATCACAGTGAAAAATGAGAGTTCAACGCGTAAAATGCACGACCTGTGAATGGGCGGGAAACGGGTCGAAGCGGGCCCCCGCACGGGGCGGGTCGCGGGAGCGCTCTCGCGGGCAACCCCTCCGAATCAAGCCGGTGGCGGCTCGAACATCTCGGGCCTCACCCCAGGGCGGCGGCGATCTCCGCGGCGCGATCGGTTCTCTCCCAGGTGAAGGCCTTTCCCGTGCGCCCGAAGTGGCCATAGGCCGCGGTCTGCCGGTAGATGGGCCGGAGCAGGTCGAGCTGCTCGATGATGGCGGCGGGTCGCATGTCGAAGTGCTTCTGCAGGTACCCGGCGATCTTCCCGTCATCGACCTTGCCCGTGCCGAAGGTCTCAACCAGCACGGAGACCGGCTGGGCCACGCCGATGGCATAGGCCAGCTGGACCTGGCAGCGGGCGGCCAGGCCCGCGGCGACGACGTTCTTGGCCAGGTAGCGGCCGTAGTAGGCTGCGGAGCGATCGACTTTCGACGGGTCCTTGCCCGAGAAAGCGCCGCCGCCGTGGGCACCCATGCCGCCGTAGGTGTCGACGATGATCTTGCGCCCGGTCACCCCTGCGTCCGCGTACGGCCCGCCGAGCACGAATCGGCCCGTGGGGTTGACGAGCAGCCTGGTCCTCGGCGTGACCAGCTTCGCGGGCAGGGTCGGCCCCAGCAGTTCCTCGCGGATCCAGGACGTCAGCTCCTTGTGCGAGATGTCCTCGGTGTGCTGCGTCGAGACCACGACCGTGTCGAGGTTGGCTGGCCTTCCGCCGCGGTAGCGCACCGTGACCTGGCTCTTGGCGTCCGGCCGCAGGAACGGGTACTTGCCCGTCTTGCGCAGCTTCGCCAGGTTCTTCATCAGCTTGTGGGCCATCGAGATCGGCAGCGGCATCAGCTCGCGCGTCTCGTCGCAGGCGAAGCCGAACATCATCCCCTGGTCACCGGCGCCCTGATCCTTGAACAGTCCCCTGCCCTTGGTCACGCCCTGGGAGATGTCAGGGGACTGCTTCTCGATGGCCGCCAGCACCGCGCAGGTGTTGCAGTCGAATCCCATCGACGAGTCGGTGTAGCCGATGTCGCGGATCGTCGAGCGCACGACCTCTGGCATGTCGACCCACGTGCGGGTGGTGATCTCGCCGGCGATGATCGCCATGCCGGTCTTGACCATGGTCTCGACCGCCACGCGCGAGTTCGGATCGTCCTTCAGACAGGCGTCGAGGATCGCGTCCGAGATCTGATCGCAGACCTTGTCCGGGTGCCCCTCGGAAACCGACTCGGAAGTGAACAGGTAATCGGCCATCTTCTTCGTGCTCCTTCGCTTCGCTGGCAGTGCGGGGCACCCGGGGCCCCGGGGAAATAACGGGTTTTTGTTGCTAATCCGCGATCGCGGGTTTGTCAACTTCGGCCGGGGTTTCCCGGGCTCGGGCTCAGTCCTCGGGCTGGTCGCAGTATCCCGGCTCGGAGAGGCACCAGGTCTGGCAGTCGCAGAGCTCCTGTCCGTAGCAGACCATGTCGTCGCCGCAGTCTCCGTCGACGAAGCAGTAGGGCCAGTCCGGGATCGCGTGGCAGGTGTCCTCGCCGGGCATGTCCACGCAATGATAGCCCTCGTCGCACTCGTCCGGGGTCACCGTGGCGTCGCAGCAGCCGTCCGTGACGGCCACGCACTCGCCCGGCTGGTCCTCCATGTCGCAGTCGTAGCCGCAGGGGCAGACCTGGGCGCCCTGGCAGACCTCGCTCATGTCCTCGCAGTCCTCGATCCACCAGCAGGCGGTGCCGTTGAGCGGGGCCTTGCACACGCCCGTCGACCCGTCCAGGAGGTCGGTGTAGACGCATTCGGGCGTCTCGTTCGGGCACTCGCAGGCCCAGTTGCAGCAACCCTCCAGCATGTCGGCGCAGGGGTCGGTGTCCGCGTCCGTGTCGGCATCCGTATCCGCATCGGTGTCCGCGTCCGTGTCGGCATCCGTGTCCGCGTCGGAGTCCGCGTCGGAATCCGCGTCGGTGTCGGTGTCGGTGTCTCCGTCCGTGTCGGCGTCCGTGGTCGCACCGTCGTCGTCGTCACCGCAGGCCGGAAGAGCGAAGGCGGCGAGCGCCGCCAGCAGGCCGATGATCCACAATCCCGATGTTTTCGTCATGGCAGTCCCTCCCTGGTTGCCGCTCCCTCATATGGGGGAGTCGCAAATCCTTTCCCGTAGTATACTCGCCCGTCCGAAAAAAAACTTGAGGAGAGTTCGCATGCGACATCACTCGCGTTCCGTTCCGGCCTGGCTGCTGCTCGCGGCCTTCGCGCTGGCCCCCGCCGCGGCGGTGGCCGACCCGTTCCCGGCGAAGGACCTGCCCCCGGATCTCGTGCCGTGGGTCCCCTGGGTCCTCGACGAGGTCCCGGTAGCGGCCTGCGTCCAGCAGGGCGAGGGCGCGGTCTGCGCCTGGCCCGGGATGCTCTCCCTGACCCTCGACGACGGCGGCGGGCGCTTCGAGCAGCTCGTGCTCGCGGACCGGCCCCTGTGGTTCCCACTGCCCGGGGATGCGGCCCACTGGCCGCAGGACGTGACCATCGACGGCAGACCGGCCGTGGTGCTCGAGATCGGCGAGCACCCCGCGGTGCGCGTCGAGGCCGGCGCCAGGCGCCTGGCTGGCCGGATGGTCTGGAGCGGCGTGCCCGAGGGCATCCGGGTCCCGCCCCGCACCGCGCTGATCTCCCTGGTGATGAACGGCCGCTCCGTGCCCTTCCCGCGACGCGACGAGGACGGCCTGCTCTGGCTCCAGTCCGCCGCCGCCGGCGACGAGGAGACCGAGCGCCTCGACCTGGAGGTGTACCGCCACGTGGCCGACGGCATCCCCATCGTCATCACGACCAAGATCGTGCTCCGCGCGTCCGGCAAGGCGCGCGAGGTGGACCTCGGATCGGCGCTGGTCCCCGGCACGGTCCCGCTCGAGGTCACCGCGGACATCCCGGCCCGGGTGGACAAGGACGGGCGGCTCAGGGTGCAGGTGCGCGCCGGCACCCACCACGTGGAAATCGTCGCCCGGCTCGAGGGCGCCCCCACGAGCCTCTCGTCTCCCACCCCGGCCGCGAGCCCCGCGACCGCGGCGTGGCCCGAGGAGGAGATCTGGGTCTGGCAGGCGGACGAGAAACTGCGCCAGGTCACCGTCGGCGGGGCGCCGGGGATAGACCCCGCGCGCACCAACCTGCCCGCGGAGTGGACATCCCTCCCCGCGTTCCTGGTGCGCCCGGACACCTCCCTGGTCCTGGACACGACCCGCCGCGGCGAGCCCGAACCGCCACCCGACCAGATCCACCTCACCCGCGAGCTGTGGATGGACCTCGACGGGGACGGCTTCACCGCCCGGGATCGGTTGAGCGGCGAGCTGAGCCGCACCTGGCGCCTCGATCTGGCCGCGAAAGGCGAGCTCGGCCACGTGGCCGTCGACGGCACGGACCAGTTGATCACCACCAACGAACGCAACTCGAGGCCCGGAGTCGAGCTCAGGCACGGGGCTCTCGGCATGACCGCGGAGTGGCGGGTCGAGGGCGCCTCCCGTTCCCTGCCCGCGGTGGCGTGGTCCGAGAGCGTGCAGTCGCTGGAGACGACCCTGCACCTGCCGCCCGGCTGGACCCTGATCACCGCCCGCGGCGTGGACGACCTCCCCGGCACGTGGTGGGACGAATGGGACCTGTTCGCCTTCTTTTTCGTGCTGCTTGTCTCCCTCGCCATCGGCAGGCTGACCCGCTGGTGGTACGGCGTCATCGCCCTCGTCGCGCTGATCCTGCTGCACCAGAGACCCGACATGCCTTTCGGGCTGTGGGTCTTCCTCTGGGTCGACCTCCTGGTCTTCCTCGGGCTGCTGACGGTGCTGCCCAAGGGCAAGCTGGCCCTGGCCGCGAGGATCTGCTGCTGGGTGAGCGTCGTGTTCCTGGTGATGGCGATGGTCCCGTTCATGGTGACCCAGATCCGCACCGGCCTCTACCCGCAGATCGACGAGGAATACTCCGACGGCATGGGCGACCTGTTCTATGACGCCGACATGACGCTGGCCGCGCCGATGTCCCCACCCGCGGAGATGGCCATGGACGGACGCCTCGAGGCAAATGAGGAGACGGGCATCGTCGGGGGCGAGGGCACTGAGCACGCGAAGCGTGAGCTGAAGGCCGCGTACCAGGTGCAGCAGCAGGTCCAGACCGCGGAGCTCGACGATCTTCTGGCCTCGTCGGCGGGCAGCGGGCCGGGCTGGACCCGGGCCGGCAAGAAGGCGCCCAAGCGCGCCTCGCTGCAGCAGGATCCCAAGGCCGTGGTGCAGACCGGGCCCGGCGTGCCGGACTGGTCCTGGCGGAGCTGGCGGCTCGGCTGGTCCGGGCCCGTGGATCGCGACCACGAGATCCGGCTCTACCTCTTCTCGCCCGCGGTCAACCTGGCGCTCTCCCTGCTGCGGGTGGCGCTGCTGCTGCTGCTGGTCATCCGTGTGGTCGTGGAGGTGCTGGCCCGGTCGAGGCCGGCACCCCCGCCCGAGCGGCCGAAACCCGCCGCGGGAGCCACCGCCGCGGCCGGGGTCGCGGCCTTGGCCCTGATGGCCCTGGTCCCGGCTCGGGCCTTGGCCGAGTCGCCGCGACCCGATCTGCTCGGCGAGCTGCGCGACCGGCTGACCCGGGCGCCAGACTGCCAACCCGACTGCGTCAGCACATCCCTGCTGGAGATCGGGGTGACCCCGGCCGGCCTGCGCCTGGTCGCGGAAGTGCACTCGGGCGACGAGGCGACATGGCGCGTGCCCGGTCCCGCACGCAACTGGGTGCCCGGCGCGATCGACGTCGACGGCCGGCCCACCAGCGGCATCGCCCTGCTCGAAGACGGTTTCCTCCACGTCCGTCTGGGGCCCGGACGCCACCGGGTCGAGGCCGTGGGGGGCCTCCCCCCCGGGGACGCGGTCACCCTGGAGCTGGGCGCCACGGCGCGGCGTGTGACCGTGGACGCGCCCGGTTTCGTCGTCGACGGGCTGCGCCAGGATGGGCGGGCCGAGAGCTCGATCCAGCTCACGCGGATGGTGGAACGCGTCGAGGACGGCGGCCAGGCCATGGCCACCGACGAGAGCTCGTACCCCCCGTGGCTGGAGGTGACCCGAACCCTGGACCTCGGCATCCCGTGGCTCGTCCACACGCGGGTGCGGCGCGTCAGCCCGACGGGGTCGCCCGTAATGGCCAAGATCCCGCTGCTCGAGGGAGAGTCCGTGACCGAGTCCGAGGTCCAGGTCGAGGAGGGCGCGGTGGTGCTCTCCCTGGGCCGGGACGACACCGAGCTGGAATGGTCGTCCACGCTCACCGAGCGCGACCTCGTCGAGATCACGGCGCCCGAGGGCCGGCCCTGGTCCGAGCAGTGGATCCTGCGGTGCAGCCCGGTCTGGCGCTGCGTCCACGAAGGCCTCCCCCCCGTGGAGCACAAGGTCGAGGGGCGCTTCGAGCCGACGTTCCGGCCGTGGCCCGGCGAGCACATCACCGTGGCCATGCACCGCCCGGCCGGCACCGAGGGCCAGTCCGTCACCGTGGACTCCGCCCGTCTGCGGGTCGTGCCCGGGGTCCGCCTGGTCACGGCCGAGCTCGTCCTGCAAGTGCGGTCGAGCCGCGGCGGCGCGCAGGTGGTCGGCCTGCCCGAGAAGGCGGCGATCCAGGAGCTGACCGTGGACGGCGCCAAGCAGCCCTTCCGGCAGGACGGGCGCAACATCGAGGTGACCCTGCGACCGGGCAGCCAGCGCATCGTGCTGTCCTGGCAGCAGCCCGGGGGCATCAGCAGCGCCTTCCGGGTGCCCGAGGTGACCCTCGGCGGGCCCGCGGCCAACATCACGTGCACGGTGGAGCTGCCCAGCGACCGCTGGCTGATCTTCACCGGCGGCCCGTCGTGGGGTCCGGCCGTGCTGTTCTGGGGCTTCCTGATCTCGATCCTCATCGGAGGGCTGGTGCTGGGGTTCGTGCCGAGGAGCCCGCTCAAACGATGGCAATGGGTGCTGCTCGCCCTCGGGCTGACCCAGGTCCACGTGGTGGTGACGCTGATCATCGTGAGCTGGTTCTTCGTCCTGGCCTGGCGCCAGTTCCGGCCGCCGGCCAATTTCGTCATCCACAACATGCTGCAGGTCTTCATCGCGGTCTGGACCCTGGTGACGCTGGGGTGCCTCGTGGCAGCGGTCTACACGGGCCTGGCCGTG
>CAYZAI010000289.1:0-6355 GCA_964476305.1 uncultured Myxococcales bacterium | reverse complement strand
GCCGCCATCGACCTGTGGAGCTGATTTCCTTCCGGAAGGCGCGGCGATTCGTGTACAATCGGCGACATGCGAGGCCGAATTGCGATGGCGGCGATGCTGGCCGCGGCAGCCTGGGCCTGCCACGAGAACGACCCGGCTCCCTGGGGCGATCCGGGAGGCGGCGAGAACAACAGCAGCGGGATCCCGGACGCCGGGGACACCGATATTGACACGGCCACCGACACCGGCACGGGCGGCGACGCCTGCGACGAGAACGAGGTGGAGCAGCCCGGCGCGGGACTGTGCTGGCAGCGCTGTCCCCTGGGACAGGGGGCCGCCGCGGACGGCACCTGCGAGGGGATCGTGTCGCTGTACGAGTCCGGCGAGGCGAAGGCGGCCTGCGCCCTGCTCGGCGGCGGAGCCCACGCCGCCACCCGGCACGAGATGATTGCCCTGCTCGGCGGCTGCGAGGACGCGGTCGCACTGGACGGTCTGGAGGGGGTGTGCGACGCCTGTGGCGGCTCCGACCTCTGCACCCAGTTGTTCGGCGCCGACTGGGAGACCTACTGGACCTCGACCCCGGGCAACCCGGCCCCGTGGGCGGTGTCCTTCGACAGCGGCGCGGTCTTCATGGGCGCCACCGGGTTCGAGCTGTACGCGGCCCGCTGCGTGCGTCAGGGAGGTTGAAGGATGAAACGACTGCTGCTGCTGCTGGCCGTCGGCGCCGCGGCCGGCGCCTGCGACGACGACCACGGCGAACCGGTGTACGAGCAGTGCGAATCCTACTGCACCGTGGGCTCGGGTTTCCCCTGCCCGTGCACACCGGAGACCGGCTGCGCGGACGACTCCACCTGCGGCACGCTGGAGCCTGACGATTCCATGGGTATCTGCCTGCCCCCGTGCGAGAGCGACACCGACTGCGTGGTCCATCTGTCGTGCGACGCCCGCCCCCTGTGCGTGATGGAGAACCACGATACCGGCGAGATGCACTGCGGCTACACCTGCGACTTCGACGAGGAGTGCCCGAAGAACATGTTCTGCCGGGGCGGGGAGGGAGACGGCATCTGTTCCCCTCTGCTGTGAACGCGCGCCGCGCTTCGCCCGACGTGAGCGGCGAGCACCTGCGTCGGATCGCGGCCGCCCGTCCGCTGTCCCGGGCCGCGGTCTCTGTCGGTGCGATCACCCTCGGCGCCACGCTGGCCGTGCTGCTGCTGGACGGGTGGCAGGCCGGGCCCCTGGCGATCGTGCTGGCCGGGCTCGCGGTGCTGGCCATGCTGGCCGTGCCCCTGCGGCGCGCGAGGCTCTGCCCGGGCTGCGGCAAGGCCCTCGGAGCGGAGCCCGGGATCTTCTGCCCGGTCTGCGGAGCGCGGATCTCGCCCCTCGATCTCGACGCGGCCCCACGTGGGCCGACGGAGCACGACAGATGAGCCCGTCGCTGATCCTGGCGATCCTGGTCCTGGCCGTCCTCGGCCTGGCCGCGCTGGTGGTCGCGCTCGTCCGGGCCTCGGCCCGAGGGAAGCGGGTGCCGCCGGTCTGGCCCGCCGTGGCCGAGCGGCTGGGCCTGGACGTCGAGGCGACCGGGTTGCCGACCGGGGACGGGACCCTCGCCGGCCGCTGCCTGGGCTTCGAGGTCGGGATCACGGTGGAAACGCTGCCCCGGGGACACCGCCGTGTCTCGGTGAAGGTCGGGCTGGCTCCGCCGCTGGACTTGGGCATGACGCTCGGCTCCGAACCCCGGCTGCGCGAGCCCGTGCCAGATGGCGCCACGCCCTTCGCCACGGGCAACCCGGCCCTCGACCGGGCTCTCGAGCCCCGCGCCCGGGATGCGCGGGGGGCCCGGCGGCTGTTCGAGCGCAAGATCCTGCGCGATCGGCTCGAGACGGCCATGCGCCGCTGGCCCATCATCGCCGTCGGCGACGCATCGGTCACGCTGGGCGGGGATCACCCGTCGGTCGAGCCCTTGCCCATCGACGAACTGCTCGCCGACGCCACGTCCATCGCCCGCCTGATCGACGAGGATCGACCGCGGATCCGGCCTTGAAAAAACTCGCCGAAAAACTGGCCGAAAAAATAACCGACTGATGATAGGGTCCACGCGGGGGGCGATACCACCCCAGCGTACGGGAAGAGAAATGGACGTTCAAGCAGTCATCTTCGGATCCATCGGCGGGCTGGCGGTCTTCCTGTTCGGCATGACGTACATGTCCGAAGGGCTCGAGAAGATCGGCAGCGAGTCCCTGAAGAAGCTCCTGCACGCGCTCACGAAGAACAGGCTGTCCGCGATCTTCGTGGGCGTGGGCGTCACCTGCATCATCCAGAGCTCGAGCGCCACGTCCGTGATCGTGGTCGGGTTCGTCAACGCGGGGCTCCTGCTCCTGGAGCAGGCGGTGGCGGTCGTCCTGGGTGCCGACATCGGCACGACGATCACCGCGTGGGTCGTCTCGACCATGGGCATCGGCAAGCTGAACATCGCCATGTACGCCCTGCCCGTGATCGCCGTGGGCTTCGCGATGAACTTCGTCGCGAAGTCCCAGAAAAGGAAGATGATCGGTCAGACGCTCCTCGGCTTCGGCCTGTTGTTCCTGGGCCTCGGGATCATGTCCGACGGCGTGAAGACCATCAGGGAGAGCGAATCGGTCATGGGGTTCTTCGAGGAGTGCGGCCCGAAACCGCTCTTCGGCATCGTGGTCGGCACCGTCTTCACCTGCATCATCCAGAGCTCGAGCGCGACCATCGCCATCGTCCAGATCATGGCGTTCCAGGGCATCTTCGGGCTCGAGACGGCGTTGCCGCTGCTGCTCGGCGCCAATATCGGCACGACCATCACAGCGCAGCTCGCCGTCATCGGCGGGACCAAGACCGCTCGCAGCGTGGCGATGGCAAACACGCTCTTCAAAGTCCTTGGCGTCGTCCTTTTCATCCCGCTATTGGTCTCTGGGCTCTACGAGGCGGGTGTCCTCGCCATCGTGCCGGACAGGATCGCGGCGGACGGGGCCAACAGCACGATCATGGTCCAGATCGCCGTGGCGCACACGGCGTTCATCCTCGTCAACGTCGTCCTCTTCTCGACCGTCCTGTGGCGCCTCCTGCTGCTTGGCGCCAGGAAGATGAGCTTCATCGGCAAGGACACGGGAGAGGAGGACCAGACGCGCTACCTGGATCCCCTCCTCCTGATGACCCCGCCCATCGCGCTGGAGCAGTGCGTCAGGGAGGTCGCCTACATGACGCGCCAGTGCCACAAGAACATCATCGCGGCCTTCGAGGCGTTCATGGACAAGGACCTGAAGAACACCCCGAAAATCGAGAAGCGCGAGGAGGAAATCGACGGGCTGCAGTCGAATATCACGGGGTTCCTGGTGGAACTCGGGCGGCTCGGGCTGAGCGAGAAGGAAAGCCGGTACATCCCGAAGCTGATCCACTGCATCAACGACGCCGAGCGGATCGGCGATCACGCCGAGAACCTGATGGAGCTGACGCAGCTGAGCATCGGCAGTAAGCTCTTTTTCTCGCTCGACGCGAAACGCGATCTGCACAACTATTTCGATCTGGTCGACCGCCAGTTCAAGGCGGTCATCGCAGCACTGGAGACGCAAAGGCGCGCGGCCGTGACGGAAGCGATTCTCATCGAGAAGCAGCTCAACGAGGCCTGCCAGGTCATGTCCCACAACCACGTGGAGCGCCTCGAAAACGGATCCTGCGACGTCCAGACGGGTGTGGTCTTCCTGGACGTCATCGCCAACCTCGAGAAAATCGGCGACCACCTCACCAACATCGCCGAGCGCGTTGGCATAGGCGCGTCCGCCTGACCCGCCCGCCGCCGGCGGTGAGGAAGCCGGCCGGAATCTTCCCGAGAGCGTTGCCCGGTTGTCACACTCCCGTCACGAAGCGGTCCGACGATGGGATCATGAGACGCGGGACGAACAGAACGTGGATCGGAATGGATCTCTTCAGGTACCAGGCCTTCGCCCTGTCGCTGCTGGCGCTCGCCGCCCTGGTGCTCGTCGGGATCTTCGGCGAATGACGGCAGCCATGGCCGGCGGGCTCCTCATCAGAAGTACCAACGGCCGCCGATGGCGATGAAGCCCCAGACGTCCAGGTCATCGTAGACCTGCATCATCGGCCCGAACTCGACGAACGCCTCCACCGGCACCTCGTGGAACCGGAACGAGAAGCCGAAGGGCACCCGGATGTCGACCCGCAGGTGGGGATCCCAGTCGTGGTGGCGATCGTCCTCCCACGGCGCCCAGATCCCCATGCCGCCGCCGACGCCGAAGTACCAGGGCAGGTCGAAATACTCGTTGCGGGTGATCACGGAGGGGTGCCAGACGAAGTCGATGAAGCCCTGCAGGTAGTCGCGGCCGTGGAAGAACCAGAAGGCCCCGGAAAACTGGAACGCGAACACCTCGCCCAGGAACAGCTTGCCCGTGCCGCCCGTGGGCTCCCCGAGGACCACGCCGAGGCCGAAGATGCGATCGGTGCCGACCTCCGAGGCGGCCGCGGGAGCGGCGGCGCCCAGGCACCCGACGAGCACGGCACCGGCCAGCAGGTTACCGACCGTCTTGCGCCCGGGGGACCATTCCGACAACACTGCCCTCATACTCACAATATGCGTCCTGCCTGCCGCCTGCACAAGCCCTCGGAGGCTCCGGGACGGGTGGTCCCTTGACAGAAGCCGCGGGCAGTGCTCTTTCAACAGCATCTTTTTTCCAGGATGCGTTCCAAAGGCTGCGGAATCCGCCGCGCCAGGACGCCCCGGGCCGAACAAGGAGTCGATGGTGATGTCAAAGCAACTCACGTGTCTGTTGTCCGCACTGTTGGTCTGCGCCGTGGCTGCCTGCGGTGGAAGCAAGGGCAAGGGCGATGCCAACGCCTCCGGCGAGGCCGAGGTCCAGTTGAGCGGGATCCAGAAGCTCGAGAAGTTGTCCGCCAACCTGCAGGCCGGCGTCGATCAACTGATGCAGCCCATCACCGATACCCAGTGGGTCATCGATGAGATCACCTCCCTGCCGGCGCGGCTCAACCTCGACGCCGGGTCGCTGCTCGGCATGGCCAAGGCCACCATGGACAGCGGCACCATCTCGATCTCGGCGGACCTGAACCTCGCGGCCGAGGCCCAGGCCGAGGTCCAGGCCCTGCTGGAGAAGATCCAGGCCATCGTCGCCGGGCTGAAGGCCACCCCCGAGCGTGTCCAGGCGCTCACCGTCCAGGCCGGTGCGGCCATCGCCCAGGTGCCGGTCCTGGCCACGGGCATCTCCACCGCGGCCCAGGCCAAGCTGGCCAACCCCCTGGCCAGTGCCGAGTCCAAGGCCCAGGCCCAGGCCGACCTCTCGGCCGTCGTCAACGTCCAGGCCAGCGTAGAGGCCCAGATCCAGGACGTGCAGAACAAGATCGTGGGCATCCCTGCCATGGCCACCGAGGCCCTGGCCAAGCTCGCCGCCTCCTTCGCTGGCGGCGCGTCCATGTAGCCGCCCTCGTTCCCGCGCCCGATCCAGTCCCACTGTTTTTTCGATGTCGGCCGGCCCGGTTTTCGCTTACACTGTCCACCGTCCTCGATTTGGTTTGAACGGAGGCTTTGGATGAACCGCTTGCCTGCCACCCTGGTCGCGCTGTGCGCGGCGGCGCTGCCGGTCGCCGCCGGCTGCTCGCTGATCGTTCCCGAACCGGGAGCGAGCGCGGATGCCGACACCGATTCCGACACCGATTCCGACACCGACTCCGATTCGGATTCGGACACCGATGCCGACACCGATTCCGATACCGACTCCGATTCAGACTCGGACACCGATGCCGACTCCGACAGCGACACGGACACCGGGTGCCCACCCGGCTTCTGGGGGCAGGATTGCGATATCGTCCGTGTCTATGTGGACGTCGCCTCCACCGTGACCGGCCCGGGCGGTACCGGCTGGGACGACGCTTTCGCCAGCCTGCGGACCGGGCTCGAGATCGCCTGCTCGGCGCTGGCCATCGACGACGACGTGACCACCGGCGACGTCTGGGTGGCCGAGGGCAACTACGACGCTTTCGTCTCGAGTCGCGCGGACACTTTCCAGCTCTGCGCGGGCCTCCAGGTCTACGGAGGGTTCGCCGGTACCGAGGAGTCGCCGGACGAGCGCGATCTCGCGGCCCACTCCTCGTGGCTGGACGGCTCCGCCACGCCAAGCGGGGTCTACCACGTCGTCACCGGAGCGGACGACGCGCTGCTCGACGGTTTCGTCGTCGGGCGCGGGCAGGCGGACGCTGCCGTGGCGCCCAACAACTCCGGCGGCGGGCTGTACCAGGCGGACGGCTCGATGGAGGTGCGCGGAACCGTTTTCTCGGTGAACACGGCGAACCGCGGCGGCGGGACGGTGTGGCCGCTCGCCGAAGTGCGGCG
>CAYZAI010000288.1:0-6363 GCA_964476305.1 uncultured Myxococcales bacterium | reverse complement strand
CGAACTCGGACGCCTGCCGGAACCGGAGTTCGCCCACAGATTCTGTTGAAGAGGCTTTTTTTTCGAGGCCGGCCGGTCAGACCGCCGCCTGGCTCCCGACCCCGACCAGGCTGCTACGTTATCTCCCGGGCCGCCCGCCCCGAGACCGTCCACGATTCGCCTCCCGTCGAAAGGCGAACGGCTGTGGATGAAGTGCTTTCGAGCGGGATTGCTGGTTTGACGTCAAGTCCAAGTGACAAGTGACCTGCGACCCCGGTATCGGAACGCAGGTTTCGTTCGGCCTCTACTCGCCAACGACGATCCCCTCCTGCTCCCGCAGGAGGGCAAGCAGCGCGTCCGGGAGATCCGGTTTCATCGCGAAGCTCTGAACCACACCGCTCGCAATGTGCTGGTCCAGATTATCCGGTGGATTTCCGGATATCAGCGCCCGAAAGACCTGGGGAAACCGCTCCCGGGCCTGGGAGAGCAGCCAGATCCCGTTCCTGCCCGGCATGTCGTAGTCGGTCAACACCGCGGTGAGATCCTCAGAGAGAAGGACCGCGCCCTGTTCCGCGGTGTACGCCTGGATGACCTTGCAGAGGCGGCACAAAGGTAGGGACAGGGCCCTGGCGACCTCCGGCTGGTCGTCCACGATGAGGACGGTCCTTTTTCGCGAAGGGGTTGGTTGCACGATCGTCATTTCTCGCCCATGGTCCCCGTCGATGGCTTGCGATAACCAGTCTGTAGCACTGCGCGAACTACGTTTCAAGACCAAATAGACCATATGGTGTTCTGTCACTGTAGCAGGCGACGGATGCGCCGCAAATTGGCTATCGGAACCATGGGTAAGAAGGCAGATATCGTTTCCTCCTCCGCGGAGCTGGTTCGAATGCGAATACGCGAATTGCGGACCAGACGGCAGCTGACCCAGGAGCAGCTGTGCGGCATGGCCGGGATCTCTCGCGACGCGATCAGCCGGATCGAGATCGGCAGCCGGACCCCGTCCATCGAGACCTTGGAACGCATCATCGATGCCCTCGGTGCCTCATGGTTGGACCTCTTTGGCGATCTTCCCAGTCCCATCCCCTACAGATCCGCATACGTGGCCCGCGTCACAGCGATGCTCGACGGCCAACCCGCCGAGAAGCAGCGGATAGCCGAGGCTCTCGTCCGCGCCTACCTCCGCGCTGCCCGAGGATCGGAGACGAAGTGCGGCGACCTCGTTGTGGATCGGGCGGCCGAACGACCAGCGGAATATTCGTCATCAGCCAACCGCAGAAGTCGAAAAGGAAACCCCGGAACCCGTACGGACTGAATGGATCAGGAGGGACAGGGGAGGACAGGGGTCGTAACCCGCCGGATGACACTTGGCCGTGTGGCTCGTCGGAATTGACGTGGACGCGGGGGCTCGACTGCGGACCTTGCCTGACCGCCGACGCCGGCTGTCGCTGCCCGCCCCGATCCTGCTATAACCTCTCTCACTCATGCCTCGGGCGACGCGCCAACTGCCGTTCCTGCTGCTGCCGCTCCTCGCGGCGGCGCCGGTCGCGGCCCAGGTGGCGGAGCCGACCGCGCCGGCCGCGCCGGTCTTCGAGCCGCCCGCGCTGCTCGAGTACGTCACCGCCGAGTACCCGCCCGAGGCCTTCGCCGCTGGGATCGAGGCCGTGGTCGTGGCCACCATCGACATCGACGAGAGCGGCCTGGTCACGTCCGTCACCGTGGTCGAGCCCGCCGGAATGGGCTTCGACGAGGCCGCCAGCGCGGCGATGCTGGCCTTCGTCTTCGCGCCGGCCACCCGGGACGGCGAGCCGGTGCCCTCCCAGGTGCTCTACCGCTACCGCTTCTTCATCGAGGAGGTCCCCGCCGGGCCGGAGGACGAGGAGGCGCCGGGCGGGGACGCCGGTGTGGAGGACGAGCCAGAGCCCGCCATCGACGAGGACGCCGCGGGCGAGACCGTGGTCCGGGGTCGCCACCCGCCGCGGGAGGTCACGCGCCGCGAGGTGACCGCCCGGGAGATCACGCGCATCCCCGGTACCGGCGGCGACGCCCTTCGAGCCATCCAGAACCTGCCCGGCATGGCCCGGGCCCCGGCGATCTCCGGCGCGCTGATCGTGCGCGGCAGCTCCCCCGGGGACACCTCGGTCTTCCTCGACTCCCTGCCGCTCCCGTTGCTCTACCACTTCGGCGGCCTGACCTCGGTGGTGAACTCGGACCTGCTCGAGAGCATCGACTTCTTCCCGGGCAACTACTCGGTGCGCTACGGCGGGGCGACCGGCGGCATCATCGACGCCTACACGCGGGCGCCAGGCGAAGACCGGCTCCACGCGTACGTCGACGCCGACTTCTGGGACGTGGGCGCCCTGGTGGAGACACCCCTTGGCGAGGACTGGTCCGTGGCCGCCGCCGCCCGGCGCAGCTACATCGACGGCATCCTGAACGCCGTGCTGCCCGAGGACGGCGGCCTCAGCTTCACCACCGCCCCGCGCTACTGGGACTACCAGGCCATCGCCGACTGGCACCCCGCGGACGGCGACAACCTGCGCCTGATGGTCTACGGCTCGGACGACCGGCTCGTGCTCGTCCTCGGCGACGACGTCATGGACAACCCGACCCTGGGCGGCGGGGCGGACGTGCGCCTGTCGTTCCACCTGCTGCAGGCCCGCTGGGACGCGCGCCTCTCCAGGTTCTTCGCCAACCGCCTGTCCGCGGGCGGCGGCCTGATCTCCAACGCCGGCGACCTCGGCGAGCAGATCCGCTTCGAGCAGGACGAGGTGCCCCTGCGGCTGCGCGACGAGCTGACGATCGATCCCGGTCGTTTCGCCATCTTGCGCGCCGGCGTCGATTTCGAGGGCGGCTACGCGAAGTGGCGGTTCCGCGCGCCGGAGGTCTACCCGCGGGAGGGCGCCGCGTGGGACCCGCTCACCGTCAACACGGGCTACGTCGAGGACGAGGGCGAGGTCTGGTTCTATCGCCCCGGCTGGTACGGCGAGCTCGAGCTCACCGCGGTGGATCGGCTGCGGATGATCTACGGAATGCGCTTCGACTACCACGACCGGATCCGCAAGGTGGAGATCGATCCGCGGATGGTGGCGCGCTACCGCCTGTGGGAGGGCGCCACGGCCAAGGGCGGCCTCGGGCTGTTCCACCAGAGCCCGGACGGGGCCATGGCCAACGAGGAGTACGGCAACCCCGACCTGAAGAACATCAAGGCCGTGCACTACGGGCTCGGGCTCGAGCAGACCCTGCCCGCGCCGCTGGAACAGGTGGAGATCGGCCTCGAGGGCTTCTACAAGGACATCTTCGACCTCCCCGTGCCGTCGGATGGGACCGTCGAGCGGGACGGCGAGCTCGTCCCGGAGGTCTACGCCAGCGAGGGCACCGGCGAGGTCTGGGGCCTCGAGCTGCTGGTCAAGCACCAGCCCACGGAGCGCCTGTTCGGCTGGATCTCGTACACGCTGATGAAGAGCTCGCGCGTCGATTGCCCGGGCTGCGACCCGCGCCCCTTCGACCACGACCAGACCCACATCCTGACCATCGTGGCCAGCGCCGCGGTGGGCCGCGGCTGGGAGGCCGGCCTGCGCTTCCGCCTGGTCTCGGGGGAGCCCATCACGCCGGTGATCGCCGCGGCCTACGACGCGGACTCGGACATCCACTGGCCGGTCTACGGCGAGCCGAACTCCGAGCGTCTGCCCCTGTTCCACCAGCTCGACCTGCGCGTGGACAAGCACTTCCGCATCGAGAACACGCTGGACGTCTCGGTCTACGTGGACGTGCAGAACATCTACAACCACAAGAACGTGGAGGGCTACCGCTACAGCTACGACTACTCCCGGCGGACGTGGTTCTACGGCCTGCCCGTGCTGCCGAGCCTGGGACTGAAGATCGAGTACTGAAGCGCTCGCTCAGGGGCAGGCCGTCACCGTGACGTCGTCCACGAAGAAGTTGGGGGTGATCGTGTCCGAGCCGAAGCTCGTGGAATCGAAGCCGATGGTGTGGTCGGCGCCGTTGCCCCAGGCACTGATGTCGACGTCCACCTGCGTGTAGGTCGCGTACGCCGCCTGGTCCAGGCCCGTCACCTGGAACACCTCGGTCCCGTCCACCGAGAATGCGAGTAGGTCGGAGGCCGTCCCGGTGGTGGAGGGAATGCTGAGCCAGAAAGTCACGGACGCCGCGCCCTGACCCAGGTGGACGCTCTGGCTCAGGGACGAGATCTCGGTTCCGGCGTTGTACCCGCCGAACCATGCCCACCACGCGCCGGAGCGCGGTCCCAGATCCGGGTTCGAGGTACAGGTCGAGTCGCAAAGCGGTGTGCCGAAATTGGTGGACGACTGGGTCCAGGCGGTGCTGGAAGCCCCGCCTTCGAACCCGCCTTCGGCGAGTGGGTTGACCGGGGTGCAATCCGCGTCCGCATCGGCGTCCGCGTCGGTGTCCGAGTCGGTGTCCGAGTCGGCGTCCGCGTCCGTGTCCGAGTCGGCGTCCGCATCGGTATCACCATCGGAGTCCCCGTCCGAATCCCCGTCGGCGTCGGAGTCGGCGTCCGCGTCGTTGCTGCCGGCCGTGTCGATCTTGCTGTCCACGCAGCCGAGAACCATGCCCAGCGTCGCGGCGAGCACGGCGACGAGCTTCCAGTATCGATTCTCCATCTGCTTCCCAGCCTTTCCCGCCGAGCCTGGGACCGGCGATGAGTTCTTCTTTCAGTGTATCACAACAGAGGTCCGCAGATGCAGCCGGTTTCCACGGTCGTCACGCCCCCGGAGGATCGTCCTCGAAGTGGCCGATGTCCACGGTGCGGATCTCGCCGAGGGCCTCGGCGAGGGTCGCATCGAGGGCCGAGGGCAGCAGCCGGTCGCTCTGCAACAGCCTTCGCAGCGCCTTGCGCCGCGCCCGGGCACACTCCAGCGCCTCCCGGCCCGTGGGGTCCAGCCTCTCCAGCCGGGGGCTCTCGGGCTGGTTGACGGCCCGTCTCGCCCCCTCGAGGGCCAGGGTGCGCCAGTGGAGCAGCTGTTCCCGCGTGAAGACGAGCCTCGAGCGGCGCTCGATGCGCTCGATGACCGAGAGCCAGGGGCGGTAGCGCTGCACCGCGAGGCTCTGGTGGAAGACGCCCGAGGACACCCGGTTGGTGAAGAGCGTGGGAACGAGGTGCTCGGCCAGCAGCCGGTCGTGGTGCGGCAGCCGGATCCGGCCGAAGTCCTTCCAGATGCCGCGCAGCTCGGGAAACTCGTCGAGCAGCTTGCCGTCGGCGCGGGCCTCCCAGTAGAGGTGCCCCACCCCCTTGGCGCGGTAGTGGGTGATCAGCATCAGCGGCACGATGTGGTTGTGGGCCACCACGTCCGCCCCGAGATGCGAGAAGTAGCCCAGCATGAAGGACTCGGCGGCCGCGCCGCGATCCCGGGCGACGCGAAGAAGCGCGCGCGCCACGTTCCAGTCGTGACAGTGCTCGTGCTGCCGCGCGCGGTCCTTGCCGACAATGGTGTCCGCGGCCAGGCATCCGTAGAGGAAGTCGTCCGGGTGGCGATCCAGCAGGACGCGCACGGCCGGCAGCAGCGCCACCGCGCCCTCGACGAGGCGCAGGCCGATGTCGAGGTGGGCCACCGGACCCCAGGCCAGGGCCGGATCGGCCGCCAGCAGGATCGCGGCCATGGCCGCGAGACACGAGACGAGGCTGATGAAGCGCATCGTCGGGAAGATACTCCGACCCCGGCGGCGATCAAGCGGTCGATGGCCTCTGACGCGGCCCGGAATCCACCATCGGGTTTCCGGGTCGAGCGCTCCCGGGGCGCGCTGGTTCACTCGGGACCTTGCAAGGCGCGTCCGAGGTGCCAGTCGGCGGTGTGCAGGAGCCGCATCCTTCGACCTTCCCCCGGATGCCCGGCACCGTCAACGCGCCCGTCGATGCGCCCGTCGACGAAAAAGGCTGTACACTGACCCGGAGCCGGGATGTGCCTGGATGACGCGCCGGGTCTGGCGGCGATCTGGAACGACGATCGCCGGACTCTTTCCTCCGACTGCATGGATCAGCCCTGGTCAGAATTGTATCGCCCTCTCAAGGAAACCGGTTTCCTTGAGAAATTGATGCTTTATTATTTATTGATATCAATGTGTTGAGTATGGTATGCAATTTTTTCTGCGAAAAATCAAGGTTATTCCTTTTTATTCTGTTTATCTATCTGTATTGATGTATTTTCTTCGGGAACAGGGCAGAGATGCTGAATTGTCAATAATATCGATACTTTAAAAGGGGATAGGCCGGATTAACGCGGTTTTCCGGCGAGTCTGGGGGTCAGGACTTGTCACTTGTCACTTATTATTGCCCACAGAGGGCAAAAACCCTGGGGGGTCAGGACTTGTCACTTGTCACTTATTATTGCCCACAGAGGGCAAAAC
>CAYZAI010000287.1:0-6419 GCA_964476305.1 uncultured Myxococcales bacterium | reverse complement strand
GTTTCCTGCTTCGCGACGCGCTCCGGCTCGCGGCGGAGCCCCGGGTGGTGGTCGCGGCGTCCCTCGCCCTGGCGGACGGGGCGGACCGTGGCGACCGGAAGCTGCTCGCCGCCCTCGAAAGGCGCCATGCGGGCACCATCCTGGCCGACGAAATCCGCGCCGCCCGCATCCGCGCCGGAGATGCCGAGGTGCTGGGGGAGGCGAGGGCCGGCCTCGCGGATCCGCGGACCGTGGTGCGGGAGCGGGCGGCCTTCGCCCTGGCCGCGGCCGGCCGCAGGGAAGGGCTGGCCGCCCTGAGGAAGCTGGTCGCGACGCACGCCCGGGAAAAGCCGCTCGCCCTGCGCGCGCTGGGGCTCTACGGCGCGCCGGCGGATGATCGGCTGCTTCGCGGGATCGAGCGCGACGCCGGGGGCGGCGGGATCGCCCGGGCCGCCCGGGGCGAGCTCGCCCTGCGAGCGGTCTTCCCCGACCACCACCGGGCCCTGGTCGCCCGGGACGGCTCATCGACCCGGTTGCGAGCGATCGGTGGCCTCTACGATACCTGGTTCGAGGCGATCCAGGGCGCGCTGGAAGGCGGGGCGCGCGACTCCGCCGCGGTGATCGCCCACGTCGAGTCCGTGCGCCGGGCGGCCACCGGCGAGGAGGGCGAGGTCACCCACAGATATCTCGCCTCGCTGATCGACTTCTGGCGGCTCGTGGACATGCGCCTCGCCGCCACGGGCGCCCGGCCGGTCTGGCCGGGAGGGATGAAGACGGCCCTGGCGCTGATCCGCGAGCCGCGTCGCGAGGACGAAACCCCGGCGCGAACGGCCGAACGGATCTCCGCCGTCATCGCCGTCTGCGCGTGGACCGGCGAGGCGCTCGGGCACGGGGATCTCGGCGCGACCCGGGCCGGAGCTCGAGCCATCACCCCGGGCGGCTCCCGGGCGCTGGACTGGAACCCGACCACCGCCTTCCACCTGTCGCGGGGAGGCTCTCTCGTGCTCGAGCTGCCCGAAGGCCCCGGGCCCCGTGAAGTCTGGATCGCGAACAGCTGCGCGGACGGCGCGGGGCCGCGCCTGCGCCGGGTCGAGATCGCGGTCTCGGCAGGTCCGTCGCGCACGGTCGTCGAGGCCCGGCTCCGCGGAGAGACCCGCTACTTCCAGCGCGTCGCCCTGGCGGGAGAGCCCGCCACCCGCCTCGAGATCCGCGCCCTGCAGATCGACGGCGACGGCCCGGCCTGCATCGCCGAGATCCGCGTGCCCTGACCGGATCCGACCGCCCATCCCTTCCTTCCCGGCCGCCGAAAACTTGCCATTTCCCGGTGTATATGTTTACATTAACCTACATGTAGGACACAACGGAGAGAGCCATGCAGGATCTGAGTCGCTACCGCAAAAAGAACCACATCGAGATCCAGACCAGGTATGTCTCCCTGCTCCTCGCCGGCTCCGTGGCGCTGGTGGGCCTGGTCTTCGCGCTGGGCGTCCTGGTGGGCAGCGGCCGCAAGCCGTCCGGCGACGCCTGCGTGCCGCCCGACCCGCTGGCCGCGCTCGACGCGCAGTCCGGAGAGCCGGCCCCGCCGCCGGTGCAGATCGAGATGCGGACCTTCCACGAGCGGCTCACCGACCCCCGCTCCTCGGTGCCGACCCTGGCCTCCCTGGTCGACGAGGTGCGCCCGGAGCCCGCCGCGGACGGCGTCGAAGAACCCCTCGAGAGCGACACGATGGCGCCGCGGCGCGAGGAGAGCCCGATCCTCGAGAAGCTGTCCGACGCGGAGCCCGGCATCTACTCGCTGCAGGTGGCGTCCTTCGACAGCCAGGCCGAGGCGAGCGAGCTGGTCCGCAGGCTGCGCCGCGCCGGTCACGAGTCCTTCCTCGTGTCCGTGACGACGCCCGAGAACGTCCGCTGGTACCGCGTGCGGGTCGGTCCGTTCGAGTCGAAGAACGCGGCGTGGCGCTACAAGACCGCGTTCGAGGAGAAGGAGCGCCTGCCCGCCTTCGTGGTCAAGCGCCGCAGCCAGGGGTGATCGCCCTACTCGCCGACCTGGAGCAGCATCCCCTCGCGCCTCGCGTGCCGGAACATCAGCAGGAAGAAGCCGACCCCGGCCGCCAGGTAGATCGCGTTCAGCCACAGCGCCCGCCAGAAGAGCTCCCATGAGAAGCCCTGGTCCAGCAGCACCATGCGCATGCCCTCGAAGACGTTCGCCGCCGGCGTGGCCCACGAGATGGGCTGGAGCCAGGCGGGCAGCACGTCCACCGGATAGAACACGGCGGCGACGGGCTGGAACAGGAAGATCAGCGCCCAGGCCAGGCTCTCCGCGCCCTGGCCGAAGCGCAGGACCAGCCCGGAGACGAAGAGCCCGATGGCCCAGCCCATCAGCAGCAGGTTGGCGAAGAAGGCCACCAGGGGCAGGCCGACGTCGAGGACGTCGAACCCGTAGAGCAGGGCCGCCAGGATCCCCATCGCGATGACCGCGATCCCGGTGCGGGCCACCCCCACGCCCATCTGCGCCGCCATGAACTCGATCGGGCGCAGCGGGCTGACGAAGAGCGCGGCGAGGTTGCGGGACCAGACCTCCTCGAGGAAGACCATCACCACGCCGATCTGCGAGCGGAACAGCACGTCCCACAGGATCAGCGCGCCGAGGAGCACCGGGACCACCGCCGGGAGGTCGGGCCCGGACCGCTGCAGGTGGATGGCGAGGAACCCCCACAGGAGCAGGTTCATCACCGGCCAGTAGACGAGGTCGAGCAGCCGCGGCCACGAGGAGCGGTAGAGGTAGTAGTGTCGCCTCATGAGGGCGGCGATGCGTCGCGGGCTCACGCTTCCCTCCCTTTTCGGGCGATGTCGAGGAACACCTGCTCCAGGTTCTCGCGGCCGAAGTCCCGGATCACGTCGGCGGGAGGGCCCAGGGCCAGGCACCTGCCGACGCCCAGGATCGCCACGCGGTCGCAGAGCCGCTCGACCTCGGCCATGTTGTGGGAGGTGATGACGATGGCCGCGCCCGTGCGGCGGCGGTAGTCGTCGATGGCGGCGCGGACGCGATCCGCCACGTCGGGATCGAGGCTGGCCGTGGGCTCGTCGAGCAGCAGCAGCCGCGGCTCGTTCAGCAGCGCCTTGACCAGCGCCACCCGGGATTTCTGCCCCGAGCTGAGGCGGCCGTAGCGCCTGTCGGAGAGGTCGCTGACGCCGAACTCGTCGAGGAGGGCGCGGATCCGACGGCGGGGCTTGGGCACGCCGTACAGATCGGCGTAGACCCGGAGGTTCTGTTCCACCGTGAGGCGGAAGGGCAGGTCGACCTGCGAGGAAGAGAAGTTCATCGATGAGAGCACCCGGGCGCGGTTGGGCCCGATGTCCAGGCCGAAGACGCGGACCGTGCCCTCCGTCGGCAGGAGCAGGCCCAGGAGCACGGCGATGGTGGTGGTCTTGCCCGCCCCGTTGGGCCCGATGATCCCGAAGATCTCCCCGGGCATCACCTGGAAGTCGAGCCCGTCCAGGGCCCGGGTCTTCCCGCGGTAGACCTTCACGAGACCTGCGACTTCGACGACCGGGCTTTCCACGGCATCTCCTCCGGCAGGCGGATTGGTATCACCCCGGCCGGCGATCCGCAACTGACAACCAAGTTGTCAGTAGTATCAACTAAGTTGTCTTCGCCGCTCCGGCGCTTTCCTCCAACGACCCGTGCATTCGATACATAATCCAATGTTTTCCATTCGTTGAGTTCCCGTCCAGCGGGTGGCAGGGGTCTTGCTACTCCTGGTTCCGGGCCATTGTCGCGAGATCGCGGCGGGCACGGGAGGCGGCTTGGAAAACGGATGCA
This sequence comes from uncultured Myxococcales bacterium, assembly GCA_964476305.1. Classification (GTDB taxonomy): domain Bacteria; phylum Myxococcota_A; class Polyangia; order JAAYKL01; family JAAYKL01; genus CAYZAI01. Next base: position 2,617 of record CAYZAI010000287.1, on the reverse strand, counting down.
TCAGGACGGGGATCGCGACGGCCATGGCCCTGGCGTCCCTGGCCCCCGCTTGCCTCGACCGCGAGCCGGCCCAGACCTGCGCAGTGCCGATGGAGGTCCAGTTCACGGAGGTGTACCTCGGCGGCTTCGAGGGCCTGGATCTGCTGCTGGTGGTGGACAACGCGCCGTCCATGGCCGAGGAGCAGGCGATCCTGCCCACGGCGCTCTTCCCGCTCGTCAACGCCCTCGTCAACCCGTTGCCCACCTGGAACTACCCGGCCCTGGGCGATGTGCGGATCGCGGTGGTCTCCACCGATCTCGGGGCGAGCTTCGACGGCCAGGTGTTCCCCGCGGTCGACGGCTGGGCTGACGATCCGACCCTGGGCGGCTGCTCGGGCCTGGGCGACGATGGAAGGTTCCGGATCCACTGCTCGGGCAAGGCGGTGGAGATCGACGGGGGGCTCGTCCCCTGTCCGGCGGCGGAAGGCCCGTGGGCGGAAACCACGATCGACGATCCCGACGCCGAGCTGGCGCTCCGGGCAGCGTGCGCGGGCACCCTGGGAAGCGGCGGCTGCGGCATCGAGCAGCCCCTGGCCGCGGCCGTCCGGGCCCTCGGCCGCGACGACCAGCAGGGCTTCCGGCGCCTGGGCGCCCTGCTGGCGGTGATCGCCATCGGCGACGGGGACGACTGCTCGGTGGAGAGCGGAGGGTTCTTCGAGGCGCCCGGGATGCAGGATCCCGACGCGGGAGAGACCGCCATCGCCTGCGGCCTCGAGGAGAACCAGCAGTACCTGCGCGACCCGCTCGACTACGCCCAGCTCCTTCGAGATGCGGCCGGCGTGACGAACGGCACCGTGTTCGTGGCCATCACCGGGGTACCCCAGACCGCCGAGTGCCAGGGGTCCGGGAACGAGCTCGGCGAGTGCCTCGACCACCCGGACATGCAGAGCACGCCGGTCTTCGACCAGGACATACCGGGCGCCTGGTCCCTGGCTGCGGCTTGCGAGCGGATGGAAGGCGACACGGTGGTGACCCGTGCCCGGCCCGGCCGGAGGCTGGTGGAGCTGGCGCGGAGCTTCGACAACATGGGGTATGTCTTCTCGATCTGCAACCCGGACTGGTCGCCGGCCATGCAGGACGTCGCCAAGCTCGCCGCGCCCTCGCTGTGCGGCAGCTGTTGTTTCCCCAAGCCGCTCCCCTGGGACCCGGCCGCGCGCAAGCCCGGGTGCGGGATGGTGGCGCAGTTCGACGACGAGCCCTGCCCGCCGGAGCTCGGGGCCGCGGAACCGGCGATCGAGTCGTGGACCGACGACGACGGCGTCGGGCACGTCCGCTCCTTCTGCCCCGTGCCCGCGCTCCCGGCCGCGCTCTCGTGCGGCGACAACGACTTCCAGACCTGCCCCTTCGCCGATTCCCTCGGCTGGTACTACTGCGAGAACGCCGAGGGGCTCGACGACGAGAATTTCAACGAGGTCTGCGCCGACGGGCTCGACAACGACGGCGACGGCGCCGCGGACTGCGACGACCCGGGGTGCGCAGTCTGCCCGGTCTGCGGCGGCAACGGCGTGGGCTGCGAGGACACCTGCAAGTACGTGGTGGGCCTCACCGACCGGGCGAAGCTAGCGGTCCTGGGTCGCAACCTCGCCATCGAGTGCCCGATCCGGGTCCCCTCGGACGATCCCAACTGCCTCGAGAACAGCTTCGCGGCCTGCAACGACGGGCTCGACAACGACGGCGACGGCATCCGGGACTGCGATAACGAGTTCGATGAAGAGGATCGGCACTACGCGGACTTCAACTGCTGCCCGATGCACGTCGGCGACGGCAACGAGTGCGTGGTGGATGACCACGACCTCTGCCCGGGCAGCTCGGACGCGAATTGGTCGGACGCCTGCCGCAACCACGCGGCGCTTTTGCAGTGTGCGCCATGAGGCGCCTCGAGAACGACGATCCCAACTGCCGCATGGACGCGGCGAAGGATTTTTCAACGGATTCGCCGGGAGGCGATGACAAAGGAGGCGGGACGGCGACGCGCCAGGGCGATTGAGCTTGCAGGTTGCTTTTGTCGAGGGACGAAAGTACAATGTCGCGTCGAAACATCGATTTTCGATTCCGTCTCCAGGGAGGAACAGTCATGAAGACGAAAGTGATGTGGATGTTCGCAGTGGTGGTCGCGTTCGCGACGATGCAGATATCCTGCATGGACCGCGAGCCCGCGCCCGTGTGCCCGGTGCCCACCGAGCTCAACCAGACCGAGGCGCAGGTCGGCGGCTTCGAGGGCGTCGACATGCTGGTGATGGTCGACAACTCGGGGTCCATGGCCGAGGAGCAGGCGATCCTGGCCACGGTGTTCTTCCCCCTGGTCAACTCGCTGGTGAACCCGCTGCCCACCTGGGAGTTCCCGGCCGCGGACAACGTCCGGGTGGCGGTCATCTCGTCGGACATGGGCCTGTCGTGGGGCGGCAACGCCTACACCGACGGGGACGGCTGGCCCGGGAGCCTGCCCCAGGGCTGCTCCAACATCGGCGACAACGGCGAGTTCCAGACCTACGGCGCGGGCACGACCGTCAGCATCCAGAACAACGTCATCCCCTGCGGAACCGGCGGGGCCCAGTGCCCGACCAACTGGACCTGCGGC
>CAYZAI010000286.1:0-6443 GCA_964476305.1 uncultured Myxococcales bacterium | reverse complement strand
TGACATTTCCCGCATGTCGCCGACGGGGAATAGGGTTGGGCCGATTTATCGTCGGGGTTGATGATCGTGTTATGCTCGTCATAAAGATCGATCCGATGGACATAACGCGCCGCCCAGGCCGTCGTGCTCGTGTCGTGTAGCAACGTCGTCGAGGAGACTCCCGACGAATGCACCGCGACCGCCGACTGCGACGCGGACAACACGACCAAGGGCTGGCTCTGCGTCGAGGGCACCTGCGTCCCCTGCAACGGCGACGAACAGTGCACCGCGGACACGTACTACGGCCCGTACGCGACTTGCATCAAAGGCATGTGCACACCGGGCTGCCCGAACACGGTGGTCGGCTGTCCCTGCGTGGACGGGGTCTGCGAAGGCGGGCTGATCTGCGACCAGCAGACGGATCTGTGCCGCGAGCCCTACACGTGTTCCGACATCGAGTGCCTGCCGCACCAGCTCTGCGTCGAGGGCGGCGGGAGCACGGGTGACGACGACGCGGGCCCGGACGCCGGAGGGGACGACGCCGGCGCCGGAGAGGTCGCGGACGCCTTCTGTGACGAGGCCTGCGAGGACTGGTGGCTCTGGGAAGAGACCCTGCTGGAGTGCCTGCCCTGGCTCAACTGCGAGGAGGGCGAGGTCAACAGCATCCTCGCCGACTGCCAGGACCAGCAGAGGTACTGCCTGGATCTGGGCACGAGCGCCGAGTGCGGCGATTGTCTCGAGGACTTCGTCGAGGAGGCCGGCGAGTGCCGCGCCGCGTTCACTTGCGCCGATCTCGACTGCGCGGGCCAGCACCGGGACTGCACCGAGGCCACCGGCAACACCGACGCCGTCTGCCTGGACTGCCTGGAGGGCCACCTCGAGGTCGAGGAGATCTGCTACGCCACCACCTGCGACTGGGGCGTGCTCGGCAGCATCAGCTACAACTGCCAGACCCAGAAGCGCGTCTGTGACGACAGCGGCGCCTTCGCGGTGTGTGGCGACTGCATCGCCTGGCACACGGACGATGGTGGCACCTGCCGGCCGGTCAAGGACTGCACGGAAGTCGGTTGCCAGGAGTTGCACAGGAATTGCGTCCCCGCCGAGCTTCATGCCGATGCCGAATGCGGCGACTGCCTGGGCGGCTACAAGGATCTGTGGGGCGACTGTGTCCCCATCACGGGGGCCATCTGCTCCGGCGGGGGCCCTCTGGACATCTCGCCAATCTGCGAGGCCCAGCACCGTGACTGCATCCTCCCCGAGTGCCCGGTCCCCCCCTGCGACGGCGCCACCTGCGGCGACTGCACGTGGGAAACGAACTGCGATTCCGATCCCCTGGTCTCGGGCCTGACATGCTACGTCGAGCTGCCCGAGACGAGCCAGTGCGAGCAGTACATTCCCTGCGAGCTTTTCGGCGGCTGCGCCCCGTTCCACCGCGACTGCAACGACGATCCCACTGCCCACTGCACGACCTGCACGTTCACCGAGGACGTTTACACCGACGTGGACTACATCGAGGACGAGATCACCGGCCTGTGCCGCCCGGCCGTGACCTGCGCGGCCCTGACCTGCGCCGCAGCCGAGCAGTGCCAGCCCCACACACCGACCTCGGACGCCTTCTGCTACCCAGGCTGCGAGGACGGAGAGATCTGGAGCGTCTGGGGCTGCATCGAATGCCCCCCCTGCGACGGCGAGGGAGAGGACGGGATCTGGACCTTCCCCACCATGGACGGCCGGTGCATCTGCCGCACGCTGGATGGCTACTTCTACAACATCGCCGGCGACATCAGCGCCTACCGCTGCGACGAGGACGGCGACGGCTGGGTGCGGGAGAGCGCCCGCAGCGCGATCGATTCGGAAGACCCGCAGGTGTCCAAGAACGCCAGGTGCGATCTGCGCACCGTGGACAGATTCGTCCTCGAGAACCGCGTCGTCAACTGGTTCGACAAGACCGTCGACTGCGTGGGTGACGAATTGTGCGCCGGCTACCTGGCGATCGGACTCGACGAGCCGCTGGCTCTCTACGAGACCGACCGCAATGACGACCAGTACCTGCTGGAGCTGTTCCACTCGACGGCGCCCTACTACGGTGATCGCCAGCCCGAGGCCGCGGAGCTGAACCGGCTGACCAAGTACTGCGTGGCCGGCGGAGACTACAACGACAACATGGTGGCCGACGTCGAGGAATGGGACTACCGCGAGCTCCCACCCGGGTTCCCGGTCCACCTCGAGCCGTTCAACTGGTTCAGCTACTTCGCCGAGCTCCACCGCGGCTGGTACGAGCCGCCGGTGGGCAACGAGGACCACGGGAGCTATCACATCCGCGAGAAGTCCCGGCGCAGGGCAGCCGCCGCCGGCGACCGGGTCCCGCTGGTCTATGATGCCCCGGAGAACGAGCAGGTCTTCCTCGAGACGTGCGCCCTCGGTCGCGATCCCGCCTACGACTCGGGCAACCCGACCATCGGCCGCGATCTGGCCCGCTGGTCGCCGTCCGAGGACACCTACGGCTGGGCGATGACCTGGGATCCTGGCATGACGCGCCTCACGGTGCCAGACGGTTTCGGCGACTGGATGTCGGTGGCCTACGGCTGGGACGGCATGGGCCTGCACAGCCAGTACAAGTGCGTTCGCATCGTCGAAAACGGCAACCCGGACTACGACACCGAGGTGCGGCCCCACCTGCTGACCCTGGGCGACATCGCCGGGCACAACCTGGAGCCCAACGACTGCGGCATCGACGACGGCCTCCCCTCGGCCGAACCCCTGGACGGCGCGGACGCGGTCAACCCGTCCGATCCGCCGGTGGTCTGCGACACACTGGCCCCGGCCGTGGACTTCGTGGGCTGGGCCGCGAAGCGCTACGTGAGCTACTCCGCTGCCGCGGACTACTCCGGCGGATGTCTCAACGAGATCGTCGCTTCCCGGGGCCGCTGCGGCACGTGCGGCCTGGGACGCTGGACCGACGGCGGCGGAACGGACCTCGGAGGTCCCGACGGCTCGCCGAACCAAGGTGACTTCGATGTGCCCGGCGGCTGTGACGACATCGATCTGACGCCCATCGCGGAGGGCGCGTTCCCCCTCGACGAACTGGAGTGCGACGATGAGTCGATCAACTCATCGTTCCTGTTCGTCGACTCTTTCTTCGGTGACGACAGCAGCTACTATGGCAGCCGCAAGCGGCCCTATGCCACGATCTCGGCCGCCCTGGACCGGGCCGACTACCTGAACGGTATCGACTACGACGGCCACCGGGTGGCCGCCATCATCGTCACCGCGGACGACTACGAAGAAACCGTGGTCCTGCGAAACGGCGTGTCGATTCTCGGCGGGTTCACGGTCGAGGCCGTGGACGGAGAACCGTACTGGATTCGCACCGATTCGCCCGACCCCGATCCCACGGCCGGAGATCATGCGGGCCTGACCCGCATCGCCGCCGTGGATGTGCAGCCGAGCCCCAAGCGCCTGGTGGGCGTCGAGTCCCGGGACATCTTCGAGCCGACCCTGCTCGATCGCCTCTTTGTCGACACGGCCGCGAGCGGCCAGACCGGGGTTTCACTGCTAGGCATCCTGGCCGTCGACTCGCCGGGCCTGCACTTGCGCGACTGCCGGGTGTACACGGGACCGGCAACGGACGGAGCGACCGGGGCACAGACGCCGCAGAGCCCCTTGAACGGCAACAACGGTTCCCCGTCCGGCGCGGCGACCTACCACAACGAGTGCCCGGTCGATGCCCAGTTCGCCACGGGAAGACGCGGTGGCGGCGCCGTGACCTGCTCCACACTCACGCCCGAGGAGGCCGCCAACTGGCAGCAATGCTCGTCGCTGAAGGGCGAACCCAACCCCTTCGGTGGCACCGGCGGATCCAACACCTGCACGTCGACCTGCGCGACCTGCGCGTCGAGCGGCACCGCTCCGCCGGGCACGGCCGGGTCGGATGGCGCCGATGCGACCGCGGTCTACTCTGCGATCGATGCGAACGGCTGGTGGGCCGGCGGCTCCCAGTTGACCGGCGATCGCGGCGGCACGGGCTTCGGCGGGGGTGGCGGCGCCGGCTTCTGGACCAACGCTTCGTGCGGCAAGGTGAACGGCGGCGGCGGCGGCGCCGGCGGGTGTGGCGGCAGCCCAGGAGCGGGCGGCGAACACGGCGGAAGCTCCCTGGCGCTGTTGGCTGTCGGATCGACCGATATCATCGTCGATGACTGCTCGTTCCTGGCCGGAGACGCCGGCAACGGCGGCCAGGGTGGCCCCGGAGGGCTCGGCGGCACCGGCGGCATCGGCGGCACCCCGGCCGCGAACCCGAACGGCAAGGGCGGCAACGGCGGCGCCGGTGGCGACGGCGGCGACGGCTCGGGCGGCAACGGCGGGATCTCCTGCGCCCTGCTGAGGCAGTCCACGGCGGTGATCGACGAAAGCGGCTCGACATGGTCTAGCGGCAACCACGCCGCCGCGGGCCTCGGCGGTGGAGCTGCCAATCCCGGCTACTCGGGCGCCGACTCCCTGGACGCGCCGATCAACTCGAACCTGACCTGCGCGCCCTGAGCCCGCGGCGGGCGCGATCCCGGTCCTTTGATTCAGGGGAGGTTCCTCGATGACTGATGGTCCCAGGACAGCTCCGATCCTCAGCCCCGGGGCCGTGGCCCTGACCGCGGTGGCCGCGCTGATCGCGCTGTCGGTGGCGGGAGGGACAACGCAAACCGCCGCGGGGTGCCTCGTGCTCGCTGCCGCAGCGTTGACGCTGGCCATCGTCTCCGTGCTCGCGATCCTCGTCGGGAGAACGGAGCGATGGCTCCGGGCTGCGCTGGCTGTCGCGATCGCCTGCGCCTCGGCCGGAACGCTGGTCCGCTGTCTGGGGCCCCAGGAGCCGGCCGAACCGATCTCCGATACCGATCAAGGGCCGGCGACTGCCGTCGACGACGCGGGAACACGCGCGGCGCAGCCGGAAATCGCGGTCGAGAGGATCGAGGATCTCGAGGCGCGGGCGGACGATGCGGTCGGCAAGCAGGATCTGCCCCAGGCGACCCGGTTGCTGGACCAGGCCGTCGCGCGGCTGGACGCCGAGGCCGAGGTGGATCTTCCCCGCAGGGATGCGCTGCTGAGGAAGCTCGTCCCGTTGCTCGCCGCGGCAGAGGACACCCCCGGCATTCTCGAACGAATCGCCGGCCATTTGGAAAGGCTCGATTCGACGCCCTCACCCGACTTCGCCGCGGTGGCGGACTGGGCGGACGAGGCCGGGCGTTTCGCCGGCGCGAGCGGAAACCTGGAGGCGTCCGTGGGCTGGTTCCGGCGGGCCATCGCGGCCCGCGACCATTCCAAGGACCACGTGAAGGCGGCCTTCGCCCGGGTCAACCTGGCAATGTCCCTGGGGAAACTGGGCCGCAAGGACGAGGCGCTCGCGGTGCTGGGCGAGGCCCTGCCCGTCCTCGACGGTCTTCCCGAGGATCATCCCGCCCGGGGGACCGCCCGGGCCATGGCCGCGGAACTCGGGAACTGATCGACTACCGGTTGCCGGGTCAGATTCCGAACTCGTACCAGCTCAAATTGACGGTGCCGGTACCCATGTTCAGGGCCCGCCAGTTCCAGTTCTGGCGGATGGGCACCAGGACCGAGTTGTTCATGGAACCAGCATAGACGAGGTAGTTTCGTACGGTGGTCGGGGCGGCACTGGTATCCGCCATGACCTGGACTATGCAGATCTCTGAGGAACCCGCGTTGCAGATGACGGAAAGGAACCCGTCCGAGCCCTCGGTGTAAACAGTATTGACCGACCTGCTGACCGGGTCGGCCATCATCTTCACGTCGCCCACCACGTGCAGATCCGCCACCGGCGTGACGTTGATGCCCACCTGGCCGCTGACGCTGATGCTGGTTGTGCCGGACTGTGTGACGATGGAGTTGCCCACCGCCGTGCCACTGGTGAACATGGCGAGTCGGTTCACGGTGCCGCTCACTGCCATGGCCACACAGGTGCCGTTGCCGTCCAGGTACTGCCCGGCATTGCACGAGTGGGGCGCCGTCTGGCACGTGCCGGCGCCGTCCAGGTACTGCCCGGCGTTGCACTTGTGGGGTGACTCCTGGCACGTTCCGGTCGTCCCGCCGGCCAGGTACTGCGTGGCCGTGCACGACTGGGGCGCCACCTTGCACGTGCCGGCGCCGTCCAGGTACTCGTTGGCCGCGCACTTGTGCGGCGCCTCCTGGCACGCGCCCGTCGCGCCACCGGCCAGGTACTGGTCCGCGGTGCACGAGTGGGCCGCCTTGTGGCACGCGCCGTCCGAGCCCAGGTAGTTGTCGTTGCTCCCCAGCCCCGCCTCCGGGCCGCACTGGGTCACCACGTCCTGGTTCGCGCACACCACCCCGCCGCTCGCGGCGATCTGCTGGATCCCGTAGTTGCACGGGAAGCTCGCCTGATCGATCGGAGCCTGCACGGTCGTCCCGATGTCCGAGTCCGCCACCAGGCCGCTGACGTCCGG
>CAYZAI010000285.1:4854-6444 GCA_964476305.1 uncultured Myxococcales bacterium | reverse complement strand
GAGCAGTTCCTGCCGCGGTACGTGGTGCTGGTGCCAGGCACGTGGATCAACGACGTCCTCGTCATCACGCGGCACGCGGGCAGCGACGTGCTGCTGGACGGCGCGACGATCCCGAACCCGAACTTCGTGGACGTCGCCGGCTCGGGCTACGAGGTGGCCCGGATGCCGGTGGACGACGGGATCCACACCCTCGAGAGCGCGGACCCGAGCAAGGGGCTGGCCGTGATCGTGGTCGGCTACGACGCCTGTGATTCCTACGCCTATGCCGGCGGCATGGGCATGGGGGCGATCAACCCCGTGGTGGAGTAAACGATGAGAACGACAATGGCTCTTCTGGCGACCCTGCTCCTGCCCGGTGTCCTCGTCGGCTGCGCGAGCGGTGACGGCTCGGCCGGCACGGTGGACGCGGACGGCGACGCGGACGGCGACTCCGACGGCGACTCGGACGGGGACACGGACAGCGACGCGGACTCGGACTCCGATTCGGACGCCGACTCGGACTCGGACTCCGATTCGGACGCGGACGCCGACTCGGACTCGGATTCCGATTCGGACCCGGAGTGCGTCGACGAGGACGACGACTGGTGGTGCCTGCCCCTCGACTGCGACGACGGCGACCCGGACGTCAACCCCGGCGAGGTCGAAGTCCCCGACAACGGGGTGGACGACAATTGCAACGGCGTGACGGACGAGGAGGTCGACACCGACGAGTACACCGGGCCTGCGATCCCCGAGACCTGCGAGCAGGCGGCCCAGGCCACGACGACCGTGGGCTGCGAGTTCTACGCCGTCGACCTCGACATGGCATCGAACTCGCTGCCCTACGCCGTCGCCGTGTCGAACGTGAACGAGACCGAGACAGCCACTGTGATCGTGGAGCAGGGCCCGTCCTGGACCCCGGTGGCCCAGCAGGCGGTCGGCCCGATGGACCTGCACGTCTTCAACCTCGCGGACTTCGCGGTGGACGGCTCCGGCCTGTTCGCGGGCCGCACCTACCGGATATCGTCGGACGTGCCGATCATCGCGTACCAGTTCAACCCGGTGGACGGCGCCAGCTCGTACCTTTCGGATGCGTCGATGCTCATCCCGACAACCTCGCTCAGCGCCACCTACGACGTGGTGGGCTGGAAGCGCAACTCCCAGAGCTGCGCCTCGGACGGGGACATGCGCCCGTACTTCGCGGTTGTCGCCACAGTCGACGGCACGACGGTGACCGTGACCACGCCCAACCCGCCGCTCGCCGGCGGGCCGGTCCCGGCCAGCACCGGACCGTGGGACGCCGTCATGGATATGGGCGACGTGCTCAATGTCGAGGCAGATGGCTACCTGCACTCGATGACCGGCAGCCGCATCTTCAGCGACGAGGCTCACCCGATTGCGGTCTTCTCGGGGCAGGAGTGCGCCTACATAGACTCGAACCAGTGCGCCTGCGACCACCTCGAGGAGCAGATGCCGGGCCTGCGGTTCTGGGGGACCGAGATGGTGGCCGCGCGGGTGCCCAACCGCAACGGCGGCGGCGCCTCGGACCGGGTGCTGTGGCAGATTTACGCCTCCGAGGACGACACCCAGGTGACCCTGACCGCCGCGGCC
>CAYZAI010000285.1:0-4844 GCA_964476305.1 uncultured Myxococcales bacterium | reverse complement strand
AGGTCACGGGGCTGCCCGCGAGCCCGCTCACCCTGCAGCAGGGCGAGTGGCTGGAGTTCTTCGCGCAGGGCACCGAGCCGCAGCCCGGGGACTTCCTCATCGTGGCGGACAAGCCGATCGGGGTGATGCAGTACATGACCGGCGCGGACAACACCAGCTCGGGACTGGGCGACCCGGCGATGGTCTACACCAGCCCCACCGAGCAGTTCCTGCCGCGGTACGTGGTGCTGGTGCCAGGCACGTGGATCAACGACGCGCTGGTGGTGACGCGGGTGGCGGGCAGCGAGGTGCTGCTGGACGGGACCGCGATCCCGGACGGGAGCTTCGTCCAGGTCGCGAGCTCGGGCTACGAGGTGGCTCGCGTCACGGCGGCAGACGGGGTGCACACGCTCGAAAGCACCGAGCCCGAGAACGGACTCGCCGTGATCGTCGTAGGCTGGGACACCTATGACTCGTATGCGTACATCGGCGGCATGGGCATGGGAGCCATCAACCCGGTAGTGGAGTAGAACATGCGCAAACTCATCATTGCATCGCTTACGCTGCTGTCGCTCGCCTGCCTCGCGGGTTGCGAGAAGGATCCGGCGTTCGATCCGGCGGACGGGGATTCGGACGCCGACTCGGACGCCGACTCGGACGGGGACTCGGACGCCGACTCGGACGGGGACTCGGACGGGGACACCGATGCCGACTCGGACTCGGACGCCGACGCGGATTCGGACGCCGACGCGGACACCGACGCCGACTCGGATCCGGAGTGCATCGACGAGGACGATGACTGGTGGTGCCTGCCCCTCGACTGCGACGACGACAACCCCGACGTCAACCCCGGACAGCCCGAGATCCTCGGCAACGGCGTCGACGACAACTGCAACGGCGACACTGACGAGGAGTCGATCATCGATCCCTGCGAGGTGGCCATGGCCAACAAGTACAGCATCGGCTGCGAGTACTGGGCCGTGGACATGGACAACACGACGCCGGGGCAGCCCTACGCCATCGTCGTCGCCAACCGGGACGCGACGCCGGCCCACGTGGTGGTGGAGCGCAGGACCGGGGGCGTGTGGCAGACCCAGGACGAGGCGGACGTGCCCTCGCAGCAGACCCACGTCTTCCTGCTGGGCAACACCACGGTCCAGGGCACCTACCAGCTGGCCGACCAGGCCTTCCGCGTCACTTCGGACCTGCCGGTGGTGGCCTACCAGTTCAACCCGTACTCGGGGCTGACCGCGGACAACTCGGACGTCTGCACGAACGACGGCACGCTGCTGCTCGCCAGCTCCGGGCTCGACCAGTACTACTACGTGCTCGGCTTCTCCAACAACACGGGCAACGGCTCGGTGAACATCATCGCCACCGTGGACGGCACCCAGGTCACGATCCGGCCGTCCACCTCGATCTCGGCGGGCGGCAGCCTGCCGGCGATGAGCGCCGGGGTGGACTACACCTACACCATGCAGGAGGCCGGGGTCATCCAGCTGAAGGCCTCGTCGGGCGACATCTCGGGCACCTACATCGAGTCGACCGAGCCGGTGGCTGTCTTCGGCGGAAACACCTGCGCCCAGGTGCCCACGGGCGTGACCTACTGCGACCACATCGAGCACCAGCTGTTCCCGATCACCACCTGGGGCCAGGAGTTCGTGGCGGCCCGCACGGTGATCCGCTCGACATATCAGGCCGCCGAGAACGACTACTGGCGGGTTATCGCCGCCGAGAACGGCACTACGATCGCGACGGTGCCGGCCGTCTCGGGCCTGAACGGGGTGACGATGAACGCGGGCCAGGTGATCCAGGTCGGCGTCAACACCGCCTTCACCATCACTGCCAGCGCGCCGATCATGATCGGCCAGTACCTGGCAGGGCACGGCGCCACGGACGTGCCCTTCGAGGGCGCCGGCGGCGACCCGGCCATGGCCCTGCTGCCCCCGGTCGAGCAGTTCCTGGACAACTACGTGTTCCTGGCGCCCGAGAAGTACCTGCTGGACTACGTGGTGATCACCCACCCGAACGGCCTGGCGGTCAACCTCGACGGCGCTCCGGTCACGTCGAACTCCAACTGCGCCACCGAGACGCTGAACGCGAACTGGCAGATCACCCGTTGCCTGATCGCGGACTTCACCCACACCGTGACCGCGGTCCAGCCCGTGGGCATCACGGTCTGGGGCTACGGCGGCCGCGTCTCGTACGGCTACACCGGCGGGCTGAACATGGCGACCATCAATCCCTGGGTGGAGTAGGCCGGAACGGATTCCGCACGCCGGACCGCTGCCGGGCCCATGCTTGACGCCGGGAAGCCCGATATGTACGATGTACATATGAAAGGCCTCGGCATCGAATGGGACGAACGGAAGAGCCGCGAGAACAAGCGCAGGCACGGCGTGTCGTTCGAGGAGGCGCAGACCGTCTTTCTCGACGAGAACGCACTGCGCTTCGGCGATCCCGATCACTCGGAAGACGAGGATCACTTCATCATGCTGGGCCTCAGCCTCGGCCTGCGGGTGCTGGTGGTGTGCCACTGCTTCCGACAGGACGATCTCGTCATCCGGATCATCTCGGCCCGCAAGGCGACCAGGAACGAGCGGGCCGTCTACGGGAGGTGACGCGCATGAGGGACAACTACGATTTCTCGAAGATGAAGGGTAGAAAGAACCCCTACGCGACGCTGCTCAAGCAGCCGGTGACGATCAGGCTCGACACGGCCTCCATCGACTATTTCAAGGCGCTGGCCGCAGAGCTGGGCATCCCCTACCAGAGCCTGATCAACCTCTATCTGCGCGACTGCGCGACGAACCGCCGCAAGCTGAAGCTGAAGTGGGCCTCGTGATAGCCGGCGGAATGGCCGCCGTCGAACCGGCTGTCGACCAGAAAGCTCTCACCAGCCCAGGAAGACCATGCCGATGCCGGCGACCAGGATCACGCCGCCGGCCCCGGCGACTCGCGCGGCCGATGGCTCTTCACACCCGGGCCGGCGGGTGACAGAATGGCCGGCGGAGGAACCGATGAGGAACACCGCCGCGCGGATCGCGGGAATCGCCATCGTCCTTGGTGCCGCGGCCTTCGCGACCACCTGCGTCGATCTCGGCCCGGTGGCCGACGACTTCGCCATCGGCACGCACGTCGTGGACTGGCGCGACGAGGTGATCTACCAGCTGATGGTGGACCGCTTCGCCGACGGCGACGTGAACAACAACTTCAACGTCAACCCCCACGCGCCGGCCGCCTACCACGGCGGCGATTGGCAGGGGGTCATCGATCGGCTCGACTATCTCGAGGGACTCGGCGTGACCGCCCTGTGGATCTCGCCGGTGGTCAGGAACGTCGAGACCGACGCCGGCGTGTGGAGCTACCACGGCTACTGGACCCAGGACTTCACCGCGCCGAACCCGCACTTCGGCGACATCGCCAAGCTGCGCGAGATGGTGAACGCCTGCCACGAGCGCGGGATCAAGGTCGTCCTCGACATCGTCACCAACCACGTGGGCCAGCTGTTCTACTACGACATCAACGGCAACGGGCAGCCGGACGAGTCGGTCTACGGCAGTGGCACCAGCTCGGGGGTGACCCACGTCTCGGAGTACGACCCGGACTTCGATCCCGACGGCGTGCAGGCCGAGACCTCGCTGGGCCAGGCCGGGCTCGCCCCGGTGATCTGGTTCAACGACCCCGCCATCAACCGCCTGGCCCCGTCGCCCTTTGAGTTCGCGAACCCGGACTGGTTCAACCGCAAGGGCCGGGTCTACGACTGGAACCAGTGGGATCAGGTGGTCCTCGGCGACTTCCCCGGTGGCCTCAAGGACCTGAAGACCACCCACCCGGATGTTCGCCGCGCCCTCACCGACGCCTTCTCGTACTGGATCGGCACCGCGGATCTCGACGGCTTCCGCATCGACACGCTGAAACACGTCGAGCACGGCTTCTGGCAGGTGTTCTGCCCGGGCATCCGCGAGTTCGCCGCCGCGAACGGCAAGCGCAACTTCCTGATGTTCGGCGAGGCCTTCGACGGCGACGACCAGCTTGTCGGCAGCTATACGTTCGACGACGAGGTCGATTCGGTCTTCTACTTCTCGCACAAGTTCCAGGTCATCGACGGCGTGTTCAAGTGGGGCGGGCCGACCTCGGTCATCGAGAACCTGTTCACCGCCCGGGCGACCAACTACAGCCCGATCCCGAACACCGGCGGGCCCACGGACGAGGACGGGGCCGGGCTCGCACCGCAGCAGCTGCTGGTGAACTTCATCGACAACCACGACATCCCGCGCTTCCTGTACGACAAGCCCAGCGTCGCGGCGCTGCACAACACGCTGACCTACCTGCTGACCATCGACGGCATCCCCTGCCTGTACTACGGCACCGAGCAGGAGTTCGCCGGCGGCAACGACCCGTTCAACCGCGAGGACTTGTGGGGCAGCGGCTACGACACGTCCGGCGCGACCTTCCGCCTGATCCGCCACCTGACCGATCTGCGAAAGGCCTATGCGCCGCTTCGGCGCGGGGACATGACCATCCGATGGGCCACCGAGCGCACCGGCGACGAGCCCGACGCCGGGATCTTCGCCTTCGAGCGGACCTACGAAGGCGAGACCGTGCTGGTGGTGATCAACACCAGCGAGACCCACGCCAGCGAGACGAGCTACGCCTGGGCCGATCCCCCCGGCGAGCACATGCAGACCGGCTTCGCGTCGGGGACGCAGCTTGCCAACGTGCTCGACAACGGCGACACCGCTGAGCAGACCGTGACCGTGGGAGAGGGCGGGCACCTGCGGGTCACGGTGCCGGCCCGCGGGGCGCGGATCTACGTGGCCGAGTAGGATCACTGCGATGAGCGAGGACACGGAACGAAAGAC
>CAYZAI010000284.1:0-6460 GCA_964476305.1 uncultured Myxococcales bacterium | reverse complement strand
GCCCGGCCGCTGCCGGACTTGAGGTACGTCTCGAAGTCCCGGGCCTTGGCCGGATCGTCGAACCAGACCCTGACTTCGCATTTCCAAGGGCGGAACTTGTAAGTAGCGGTCGCCTGACCTGCGTTGTGCTCTGCCAATCGTCGATCGAAATCCTCTGTCAGGCCGACATACCGTCTCCCGGGGTCCTTCTCGCTCCTGATCAGATAGACCCACATCGTCAATCGTCACCGTCATCCGCCGAAGCCCGTCCATTCGACAGCGAAGGCGGACAATCGTCGCCGTTTTCTCCCGGGCCCCCCCTCGGAAATCGACGCGGCGTTTCTGCCATCCCGCGCGGCGGGTCATCAAGTTCCCGGCCGCACAAAGCGACATCGCGGTGCAGTTTTTCGGGATATCTGAAACGGGCGGGGGGGCCGCTCCAATCCTATTCGGGGAGCGTCCTGGCAAGGCGGAAGCCGATGTAGGGAAAACGCCAAGCGGGCCAGCTGCCTTCGCGAGCCGCTGATCGACACTCGGGTACCTCAGAGAGCCAGTCGCCGCCGCGCGTCAGCCGGGACAGACCCCATTCGACGCCTACCGGGTCGGTTGCCGCTTCGGGGTACTCACCGTACCAGTCCCACACCCATTCCCACACGTTCCCGCTCATGTCGAAAAAGCCCCACGTGTTCTCCTCCTTTTCGCCCGCTGGGTGTGTCATCCAGCCGAGGCCCGTGTCCGAGTTGTAGAAGTACCAGCCGATCTGGTCCATGTTCGGGTCGCTGCCCGTGCTTGTGATGCTCCCGTCGTTCCCGTCGCTCGGGTGGAACGCCGTCAGGCTCCCGGCGCGGATCGCGTATTCCCACTCCGACTCCGTGGGCAGGCGGTACCCCTCGCAGTCGTATGGCGTCGATACCCCGTTAAACGCCACGGTGCAGGTGTAAGTGCCGTTGGTGCAATAGCTCTCGCTCGCTGCGCAGCCTTCGCCCAGGGTTCCGGTGCAATCAGTCAGCAGGTAGCAGGGCGCAAGCCCCTCCTGGTTTGAAAGCCAGTTGGCGTAGGCCGCAGCCTCGAACCAATCCACCCGCTCCACCGGGCAGTCCAGCCCGCAGTCGGCGCCGTCACCGCTCGGGCCGAACCACGACGGGTTGTTCCCGAACGCCGTCTGCCATTGCCCCTGCGTCACCTCGGTCCGTCCCATCGCGAAGCCGTTCGTCAGGGTCACGTAGTGCAGCTCCTCGTTCGTGCTTCGCCCCAACTCTGACGTACATCCCGAGCCGCCGGGATAGTCGCTCGGGCACCAGCCGTCCGGCGAGCCCATCCAGAACGACCCAGCCGGGATCTCCACCCACTCGAGGTCTGTATCTGAGTCCGCGTCCGCATCGGTGTCGGTATCCGTGTCTGTATCCGCGTCGGAATCCGTGTCCGTGTCCGCGTCCGTGTCGGCGTCGGCGTCGGCGTCCGTCCCGGTGTCGTCGTCGCCGGACGACCCGCCGGAGCAGGCGGCGAGAACGAAAGCCAGGGCCAGCAGGGCGATCCGCAGCGGCTGTGTCATGGGGAGCCCCCTTCCGCAGGCGTCGATTGTAGCACGGATGCGGCGTGGTATGCTGCCCGGGCTTTGCGGAAGGAAGGAACGACATCCGCGCTGATCATCGCCAATCCCCGGGCCGGGGCCGGGCGCGCGGGGCGGGATCTGCGCGGGGTCGAGGATGCCATCCGCGAGCGCTTCGGCGACGCCGGGATCCGGCTCAGCGCCGGGCCGGGCGGGGTCGAGGCGCTGGTGCGCGAGGCCGTGGGGGAGGGCGTGGAGACCGTCGTCGTCGTCGGCGGGGACGGCACGGTGAACGAGGCGGTGAACGGCCTGTGGGATCCGGTCGCGGGCCGGCTCGCGGATCCGCCGCCGACGCTGCTCCTGCTGCCCGCGGGGACCGGCGGGGACTACGCCAGGTCCATCGGCACGGCCGGGCTCGACCCCGCGGAGATCATCGCCGCGGCCACGCCGCGGTCCGTGGATCTGGGCCGGGTGGCGGTCGCCGGGGTCGATGGGCGGGCCGCGACCCGCCTGTTCGCCAACATCGCCAGCGCCGGCTCGTCCGCCCATATCGCCGAGTCGGTCAACCGCGCCTCCAAGCGGCTGGGCGGGCGCCTGGCCTTCGCCTGGGGCACGCTCAGGGGGCTCGCGAGCTGGCGCAACCGCCGGCTTCGCGTCACCGTGGACGGCGAGATCGTCGCCGAGGAGGAGCTGAGCGCGGTGATCGTCGCCGTGGGCCGCTGCTTCGGCGGGGGGATGCGGATCGCGCCGGATGCCATCCTGGACGACGGGCTGTTCGACGTCGTGCTGATGCGAGCCGTGGGGCCGCTCCGGTTCCTCACCCAGGGCCGCCGGGCCTATCGCGGCACCCACCTGGAGCTGCCGGAGTTCGCCGTGTTCCAGGGGCGCCGCGTGCGGGTCGAGTGCACGGGCGGCGGAGCGCCGGTGCCGGTGGAGGCCGACGGCGAGCACCCGGGCTTCCTGCCTCTCGACGCGGAGATCCTCCCTTGCGCCCTGCGCCTCCTCGCGTCCTGGGATCGCGCCCCGGCGGTCACTCCGCCGGGAAGCGCAACGTGAGCACCCACGTCTCGAAGCGCCGCTGGAAGGCGGTGAGATCCGTCTCGCCCAGGACGCGAAGCAAGGTGGCCTCGCCCGTGGGGTCGGTCGCGGCCGCCGCCCGGGCCTCGCGGTAGAAGCGTTCGAGCAGGCCGCGCTCCTGCAGGTGGTACAGGAGGTAGCGGGCCTGGCCGTAGTTGGTGCCGGGATCCGCGCCGTAGAAGGCCTGGGCGTTCGCCTCGAACAGCTCTCGCAGGGGAGGGGACCCGCCTTGGCGGATCGCCTTCTGCAGGCCGGGCAGGCGCCAGTTGGTGAGTCCGACGATGCGGCCGTCGGCTTCCGCGGACTGCTCGAAGAGCGAGCCGAGGCCCTCGTTGATCCACGGCGGGCAGGACGGGAAGTCGGCCTCCACGAAGGGGTGGACGATCTCGTGGACCAGGGTGCCGCCCCCCGTTGAGATGTCCATCAGCAGCGCGCGGTGCTCCGGCGAGTAGAAGCCGTAGGGCGTGTCGGGCTCGGTGTGGAACAGCGATCGCGCGTGCTCGCGGTAGCTCTGCGGGCCGTCGAAGAGCCAGATCTCGATCGGCTCCGATGGCCGCCTTTCGAAGAAGGAGCGTTCGAGCATCGAGACGGCCCATTCCACGATGGCCACGCGGCGGGCGAAGTCCGGGGCGGGCCCGTCCCCGGCCACGACGAAGGGTGACGCGGCGGCCACGCGGAAGCCGGCCGGCGCCTGCTCCCGCACGTCGGCCAGCAGCCCGGCGAGGGCGGCGTCCCCGGTCTCGGCGGGCGCATCGGCGATGGCGGTGGTGGCCGGCGGTGGAGGCGGGGAGGGCGCGCAGGCCAAGGCGGCCAGCGCGACGATCAGAGGCACGGCGAAGGTAGCGGCGGGTGTGGGCCGGAGCGGCGACGGAAACGGCCGGACGTGGAGGACACTGAGCCCCATCTAGGTGTCGGTATCGGGGCCCGCGTCGGTGGGCTGGGTGCCCTGATCCTCTTTCATCAGGAACTGGAACGCGTCGAGGATCACCTCGGAGTCGAAAATCGCGTCCCCGGTGTCGTGGAGGTGGAACGTCAGCGTGAACACCTCGCCGCCTTCGATGGGCCACGAGGTGAGCAGCCAGCCCGTGGACGACCCGTGGGTTTCCCCGTCGTTCTCCTGCCACGACGCGCATTCGAACCCGGTGCCGCCGATATTCGTCGTCGAAATCGCGTCCGGGCAGCCGCCGAACCAGCAGCAGTCGCTGAAGGCGCTGTTGATGGCGATGTAGCAGTACTTCTTGCCCGGTATGCAGCCAGGGTCTCCCGCGCCACAGACGAAATCCATGTACGTGTTCGGGTCGCGGCACCGCGTGAAGTTGATCACTGTCGGCTCGCCGCCTTCTGTGCTGTCGGCTTCGATGACGACATAGAACTTGTCGTTGAACTCCGTGGCGATGTAGTCGTCGTACTCCTCGGAGAGAAACACGTACTTGAAACGGAACGCCTGGGCCAGGTCCGGGGCGCGCAGGGTGAGGCGCCACTCCACCGTGTCGAAGACGTTCTCGAGGTTGTTCCCGGAAAACGGGTCGCTCGTGGGACCGCTGCTGCCGATGCCCTGGCTGTGGGAGGTGCCCTCGGCCAGGCCGGTGGCCATCAGCGCATAGGAGCCGTGGAGCCTCGGTGCCAGCTTGTTGCTGGCCCAGCCGAACCGGGTCACCGCCTCGAAGGTGGACGGCAGCTGGTAGGCGTCGAGCTGCGGCGAGCCGTATTCCATGTCGAGCACGTACTCGAGGTCGCACAGATCGATGGCGCACACCATGTGCCC
This sequence comes from uncultured Myxococcales bacterium, assembly GCA_964476305.1. Taxonomy (GTDB): domain Bacteria; phylum Myxococcota_A; class Polyangia; order JAAYKL01; family JAAYKL01; genus CAYZAI01. The sequence continues at coordinate 2,090 of CAYZAI010000284.1, read as the reverse complement.
GAGATCGCTGCCCACGGACGGGCAGTCCGAGCAGTCCATCGGGATTGGCTCGAAGGCGTCCTCGTCGTAGGGTTCGGTGCCGGTCTCGGTGCCGGTCTCGGTGTCGCTCGCGGTGCCTGAGGCGGTGTCGTCCCCGTCCGAGGACTCGCCGATCCCGGCCATCATCCAGCAGCCGGTCGCGGCCGCGGCGACGATCGCGGCCAGAGCGGCCATGAGCGGGAACGTCGTTCCGGGACGGTGGTGCGGCATTGCGTTGCCTTCGAGTATAGCAGATAGCGTCCGTCGCCCGCTTGGGAAAATGGCTGTGGTCGGGATCGCGGTGCGGGAAGCCACGGTTCCCGGCCCCGACAAAGGTCTTTCACTTCCTGGCTTTCCAGTTCGTCGGAAGCGATTTTTCAGAAATGAAAAATGTCGGACCGTTTGTGGCCGTGAAAACGCCGAGATCCCCTTGCCGCGGCCCGGGACAGCGGGTGGACGACGGCGTTGGAGAGTGCCGGAAGTAGTGGCTCACGCACGGATTTCCGCGATTTCCAGGCAGTGGGAAACGCGCCTGAGAAGGTTGGCATCATCCGTGCATTGCCTCCATGCGCAACCGGGCGGACGAAAGCGAGGAGCGATGGACATGCAACCACGAATTCTTGCTGTCGACGACACCGAGACGATGCGTGCTTTCTACAAGTTGCTGCTCACCGCTCAGGGCTATGGCGTCGTGACCGCGGACGATGGAGTCGATGCTCTCGACAAGATCGACGGCGCGCGCCCTGACCTCGTCCTCCTCGACCTGATGATGCCGCGATTGGACGGAATCGAGACCTGCCGCAGGATCAAGCAAGACGAAGCCATGCGAGACGTCAAGGTGTTGATGGTCACCTCCCGCTCCGACTACCCCCGGATCTCCGAAGCTTTCGCCGCCGGTTGCGATGACTATGTGGTCAAGCCCGTGGGCCGCACCGAACTCCTGCTGAAAGTCAGAGAGCTGCTCAAATTCTCCCACCCGAGACAGCTCCTGAAGCACGGGTAGCACCCCTCCTCTTTCGGCAAAAACTCCCTCCCCGCGCATCCTTCGTTCCGAGGGATGCGTCTGCCCGCGGACCGGGCCGGCCGGCGCCTACTCGACCGGGGTCGTCTCGGGCACGGTGGAGTCGTAGAGGAACTGGAAGCTGTCGAGGATGACCTCGGAGTCGAAGATGCCGTCGCTCGTGTCGTGGATGTGGAAGATCAGAGTGAAGGTCTCGTCCGGCAGTATGGGCCACGTGGTCTGGAGCCAGCCCGTGGACGAGCCGTGGATCGACCCGTCCATCATCTGGCCCGAGGCGCACTCGTAGCCCGTGCCGTCGATCTTGGTGCCGACCTGGGCGCTGGTGCCGTTCGGGCAGCCGTCGTACCAGCAGCAATCCGAGAAGGCCGAGTTGATGGCGATGTAGCAGTACTTCACCCCCTCCTGGCAGCCGGTCTGGCCCGCGCCGCACTGGAAGTCGAAGTAGGTGTCCGGGGCGCGGCACTCGGTGAAGTTGACGATGGTCCGGCTCCCGCCGTTGGTGGAGCCGGCCTCGAGAAAGACGTAGAACTTGTCGTTGAACTGCGTGCTGATGTAGTCGTCGTATTCCTCCGAGAAGAAGACGTACTTGAAGCCGAAGCCGTGGGCCTCGGAAGGCGCCTTGAGGGTGAGGGTCCACTCCATGTTGTCGTGGGTCTCGGCGTCGGCGTACTCGTCGTTGGCCCAGGGATCCGGCGCCGTGCCGCCGCCGACGTCCTGGGAGTGCTCGGTGCCCGTTGCCGGACCACTGGCCACCAGGGCGTACGAACTGCCCAGCTTGGGCGCGAGCCCGTTCGACGTGTTGCCGAAGTGGCTGACGGCCTCGTAGGTGCCGGCGGTGGTGGACCCCGTTGGCGACGCGTAGCCCTGGTCCACGATGGTGTCCGGGTCGCAGACATCGAAGGCGCACAGCAGGTTGTCGAGGCCGACGCCGGTGGGGACGCACTCGGTGCAGTCCGTCGGGATCGGCCCGGTCTGCGTGTTGGTGTCCCCGTCGTCGTCGTCGCCGTCGGTGTCGGCGTCGATGTCGCGGTCCACGTTGTCGCAGCCCGCC
>CAYZAI010000283.1:0-6464 GCA_964476305.1 uncultured Myxococcales bacterium | reverse complement strand
AGAGGATCGGCAGGGTGAAGTGCTTCATGGGGACCTCCGGAAAGCGATTCTACCACATATCCGGCCGCCAGTCGGCGTCGAAGAACCCCCCGGCGAGGGCGGGGCGGCCGCCGAGGACGAGCCCGCCGGCGCGTTCCCAAGACGACGCGTCATAGACGATCCAGTCCGGCAGCAGGTCCGGCAGGTGGTTCGCGAAGAACAGCGCGTCGGACGAGGCGCCCGTATGCACTACGACGGTGCGCTCGGGGTTCAACGGGTTCGGGAAGACGAACGCCGCCGCCACGTGGGGGCCCTCGAAGCGCCGCTCCCCGACGGAGACCCACCCCGGCCCGGAGCGGATCGGCAGGGATGGGGCGATGCGGGCGAGCAGCCGGTTGCCGGCCTCGGTACCGACGATCACCAGCGAGTGTGTCGCGATGTCCTCGTCGCTCACCTCGACGTCCGCCTCGACCGGCCAGTCCACGGTCAGCCAGGGGCCGGGTCTTCGCAGGCCATCGATCACGCGCCGGGCCAGCGCGGTCTCGTCCGCCTCGCCCGTGCCATAGACGAACAGAAGCGGCTCGTGGAGCGCGTCGCCGATGGGCCCGGTGGGCGCCCCGGCCCGCTTGCACGCCCCGGGGCAGCTGGGGGACGGGCCGCCGACCCACTCCCCGTCGCCGCGATGGAAGCGGTAGCGCCCATCGACGCCGGCACGGGCCATCACCGGATCGCCGTCCACGGTGAAGATCGGTTCGCCGCCGGCCGCCAGCTCCTCGTCGCGTTCGACGAAGAACTCGGCCGTGTTCACGGTCGTGATGTCGATGCGACCGTCCTCGCCCCACGTGGCGTCCAGCCGGGACCACGCCGCGGGATCCGGGACGCGTTCGACCCCGAGCCAGTGGGCGCGGGCGTGGCGCAGGGACGGCGTGTGGAGCGTGACCCGCCGCGGGTGCGCCTCGCGCCGGATGGGACGGAAGTGCTCGAAGATGCGCCGGTCGCGGTAGGTCTCTTCCCAGACGTTGTGGCCGAGGTCGGGGGTCTCGAAGGCGACGTCGAAACCGCGCTCCCGGTAGGCTTCGACGAGCACCGCCGACGTGCGGGGATTGTCGCGGGTTCCGTGGACGACGTACAGGGGGAGGTGCCGCCCGTGGTCGGCCCAGCGCGCGTTGGAGCGCTGCTCGGTGAGCAGCTTCTCCCACGGGGCGAGGGTGACGCCCTGCAACGAGCGGTAGAGTTCGAGGCTGTGGTAGCCGCACAGGGGAGCGGCGGCGGCGAACAGCCCGGGGTTGCGCAGCGGCACGCCGGCGCTGCCGGTCCCGCCCATCGACGGGCCGGTGATGTAGATGCGGTCGGGATCGATCCGGTAGCGCTCGCGCACGCGGTCCACCACCTCGAGAACGTCGCGCTCACCGAAGGCGCGGTAGCTCGACGCGCCGAACCCCTCGGGCGCCACGGCGAACATCGGCGCGCTCTTGGGGGCCTGCGGGTGCCGCGCCCGCCGCCCGCGGTCCTCGCCCTCGACCAGCGGGATGCCCAGCAGCGCCTGCAGGACGCTCATCGGCTCGCCGCGCAGGCCGTGGAGGGCCACCACCAGTCCGAAGCGCCCGCTTCCGTCCTCCTTCCAACCCGGCGGGACATAGAGCGCGTAGGGGTGGAGCTTCCCGTCCACGGCGGAGCGATAGCCCCGGCGCTGGAACCCGCCCCGCTCGCCGGCGTAAGGGTCCTCTCCCCGGGCCAGGGCCGCCGCGCGGCGCCGGGTCTCGCCGAGCTCCCGCTCGAGGTAGCGCCGATCGCCGTCGCCCTCCTCGATGAGGGTCTTCAGGTGCTCGATGCGCCAGGCCACGCTCTCGACGCTGGTCCGCTGCAGCGAGCTGTCTGGCGGAACGCGCGCCAGGTCCGCCGCGGCCCCTGCGAGGGTGCCCAGGTCGCGGGCGCTCACTCCCACGCGGGCCTCGAGCCTCCTGCCGGCGAAGTCGACGGACACCGCCGAGGGCCGGGCGTCGCCCCCGACCTCGAACCGGGCGAGGTGGAAGAAGGCATCGGCCTCGGGGCTGTCGTCGATGTCGATCTCGCCTGCCGGTGGCGCACCGCGCCCGGTGACAGTAACGCGGGCCGTCCGGCCCGGTCCTGCGGGCGACCCACCCGGGAAGGACAGCCAGCCGTCGATCACGGCCACCCCGCGGGACAGGTCGACCTCGCGGTCCAGTCCGAGGGTCGCCGAGCGGCCGAGGACGTGCCTTCCCGCGCCGCCCGCACCGGGGAGGACGACGCGCAGCCCACGCGGCCGGCGGTGGTTCCTGTCGGACAGGCGGATCCAGAGCCGGAAGCGACCCGGCCGTCTGCGCCAGGCGCGGATCAGGAGCGGCGTGTCCCCGGCGTGCAGATCCACGGATATCAGGTCCAGATCCGACGCTCCCGCGCGCTGTGCCTCGCGGCGAAGCACCGTCCTTCCGGCGAGGCGCACCTCGATGCCGTCGTCGCTGCCCACCGCGATGTGGATCCGCCTGGCGCGGTCGCTGCGCAGCGTACCCGCCAGGTAGGCCAGGGACGGGCGCGGACCGGCGAGCTTCATGCTCTCCCGGCCGGAGGCGACCACCGTGAAGCGGCCACCGGACAGCCGCGCGCCCTCGCCCGGTGTGCCGGCGGCCTCAGCTGCGAGAGGATCCCAGGCGGCCACACCGCCCTCACCCTTCCGGATCAGAGGCGGCGCGACGACAGGCCCCCAGACGAGCCACGTGGACACGAAGCCATCGGGGCCGGGGACGATCTCCAGGTCGGCAGGCGGTTCATCGGCCTGTGTTCCGGCCGGTCGCAGCGCGAACAGCAGCGCGGCGAGGAAGACGGCGGCGGCGGGAAGGGTGCCGGTCGCTGGCCGGGAGCCTCGGGTCAGTTGCGGTTGCAGATCAGCACCCGCGGGCCGTCCTCGAACAGCACCGTGGCCTTCTGCTCCTCGGCCAGCGTGGTGACCACACCCAGGCCGAAGGACGGGTGGGTGATCAACTGCCCTACCGCCAGCGCGTTCTTGATGCTGTAGGCCTTGGCCGTGGAGGGGTTCATGTTGCCGACGAGGGTGCGGAAGGCCTGACCCGGGTCCTCCTTCTTGCGGCGGGACTTGCGCGGGGGTGCCTTTTCGGCGCGCGTCTTTCGGGAGGCGGCCACTTCCCTCAGCCGGGCCTTCGTGCGCGCCCGCGGCGCGCGGAAGACCGCCTCGGATTTGCACGCCTCGCAGCGGGCGGAACGGACCTGGAGGCCGTCGACCTCGAGCACGGTCTGCGCCGTGTCGCGCTTGCAGTGGATGCAGTAGCCCTGGATGGCGTTTCCTGGAATGTACGGCAACAGGCTGCTCCCTTCGCACCCCCGGAAGCGTCATTATAGATCGATCCCGCCGGATGACCAACCGCTCATCGCCGGCGATTCTCGAGGGTTATTCTATCGACTTGGGCAGGAGAAAGGCGTTGAATCCTGTGTGCTGAGCCCACCGTGGGACGAGCAGGACGGCGGCGGACCCGACACGCCGCTTCACGCTGGACGACAGACGAGAGGAGGGGACCCTCACCTGCACCCAGGACTTCGTGCTGACGCGCGACTGATCGCCGCGTGCGCCGACAGATGTCAAAGCCGATAAAATGGAAAAGGTGACTTGCAACGGAGCGGCTCCCGGTGCTAGTACTAGACAGTTCTGGGAAAGTTCTGGTTGCGGACGTCGTTCCGCTCTGCCTCCAACGCGAACGGGTAGCGGGGAGGTCACTCGAACAAGGAAGGGGAATCAAAATGGGTTTTTTCGACAAAATAAAAGGGCTGATCAAGGATCAGGTCAAGGAGGCGGCGGACGAGACGTCTGGCGGCGCTTTGAGCGAGGCCGAAGGTCAGGTCGACGAGGCCAAGGCCCAGGTCGACGAGGCCAAGGCCCAGGTCGACGAGGTCCGTGACGGGGTCAAGGACGCCCGGAAGGCGGCGGACGATCTCGGCGGCAAGCAGCAATAGCAGGGGTCAGGTACCCGCCGCGATCTCTTCATTGCTCCTTACGCCATCTTCATCGTCTTCCTGGCGGCGTTCATCAGGTTGCGGGTGTCCGCGTCCGAGAACGAGAGGCCGCGGCCGACATCGAGCAGCAGCTTCTCCTCCTTGGAGTCGATGCGACCGTCGATCAGCGCCGCGGCGATGAGCCCGGTGAGGAACCCGGTGGGGTTGGAGGGCCGCATCGTCGCCACCTCCCCGGGGTCCACCTCACCCGAGAGGATCGGCTCCACGACCTCCATCGGCACCTGCCAGCGCTTCGAGGCCGCGGACAGCAGCTTGCGCTCGGCCTTGGTGACCTGCCCGTCGGCCATCACCACCGCGGCCATGCGCATCAGCAGCAGGCGCCGCTCCCGGGGGTTGCCCATGTCCGGCGTGGCCCAGGCCGGGAGCGCGGCGTCGCCGTCGTCCCCCTCGGCCGCGACCGCCGCGGGCGCGCGCACCGCCATCAGCTCCTCGGGGCGGATCACCGCCTCGAGCACCCACTCCGCGTCCCCGGCGGCCAGGTCCGCGCCGCAGTACTCGCAGCGCGGCGAGTCGTTCTCGGCAAGCGGCCCCTGGCACACGCCGCAGCGGGCGTAGGACAGGCCGTCGCCGCCCGTGGCGCCCTGCTTTCGCGACAGGGTCACGACGTTGGCGGCCGGCGCGGGCTGGGCCGCGTTCGACCGCGCGCTGCTCCACAGGATCTTGGCGTGGAACCGGTCGCGACCTCCCGGGGCGCCCGGCTCGCAGGCCAGCAGGTCCACGGAGCCCACCGCCGTCTTGAAAAGCGCCGCCGGGCCTGCCCCGGCCTGCCCCGCGACCTGCTGGCGGAAGCCCGCCGTGGCGCACTTGGCCAGCGGGTCCCCCTTGCCCAGGACCAGGGCCTCGACCCAGCGCCAGAAGACGTAGGAGGCCCGGTCCTCGGCGCCCTGGCGCGAGAAGCCGGGATCCGCCGCGCGAAGCTGGTCCATCCCGGGCACGGCCCCGGTGCTGGAGGGCCGCCACTCGATGGGCTGCGTGATCTCGGCCAGCACCCAGTCGTGCTCGCCGGAGTTGACCAGGGCCTTGCAGTGATCGCAGCGGGTGGCCTGGCCGGCCGGCAGCGGGGCGCCGCAGCTGGGACACTGTCCCTCCATGGCGCCGCCGGCGGCCAGGGTGCGGGCGCCGGGCCGGCGCAGGAACGACCATATCTCGGTGTAGGTCTCGACCTTGGCCTTCGCCGCGAGGGCCGCGGCCTCGTCGAACCCGAGCCTCGCGTCGACCTCCACGTCGCGGCTCTGGGCCTGGAACGCCACGTGGAGCGTGTCGAAGCTCTCGTCGTGCTCGACCGCGTGGATTCTCGCATCGAGCACCCGGTGGTCTGCCATGGCGTTCCGGACGCCCTGGTGGCGCATGATCGAGAGCTGGGCCTCGAAGCGCCGCACCAGGCCGTCGCTCAGCATGGTGCGCACCGGGTCCATCCGGCCGCGGCACCAGGCGTCCTGCACGGCGGCATCGAGCTTCGTCGCCCGCTCGAGGAACTTCGCCGGGTCGAAGGCCGGGTCGCGCTCCGTGAGCCGCCCGAGGTCCGCGGTGCTGCGGCCGCCGATCTCCTCGAGCTTCTTCACCGCGTTGCGCGTGCGGCGGTCCGGGTTCATCGCGCGCTTGACCACGACCACGACGACCGCGACGACCAGGAGCGGCACGCCGATCTCGGGGTAGGCGATGGCCAGCCAGACCAGCGCGACGATGCCGTCCGCGTCGCCACCGCCGCCGCCGCCCCCGAACCCGCCGCCCCCGCCCGAGTAGTTGCCGCCGCCGCCGGCCCGCGCCAGCGCCTCCACGGCCAGCAACACCAGGCCCAGCAGCGCCGCCGCCGCCAGGGCCCACCGAAGCGGCGCGGCGAACCGGCCGAGCAGCCCGCGTTCCTCGTCGTGCTCCGTGCGCATGTCCCTTCCTCCCGGCGCGGGTCGCCTGTCGATTCTGGCCTGGACGAATTCTAGCGAGTGAGTTCCGAAAGGAAAGAAGATTATCTGGACGGTGGGATGGGCAGAGAGTGGCGGGTTGCGATCAGCTTTTTCACTACCACATTTCGTCGACGAAGTTCCGGCGGACCAAACGCGGGGGCAGTTTCGGTCGTTCCGGGGGGCCCATCGGCCGATCCGGGATGGGTTTTACTGAACCCATGAGCAGGTTGCGGGTCTTCCCGGGCAGGGCAGCAGCCGTCCCGGGCGGGTTTTCTGGCTTCCCGGGCAGGATTCGGCCTGTCCCCGGGCGGGTTTTCGGGCTTCCCGGGCAGGGTCGGAGCCGTCCCGGGCGGGGTTTCGGGCTTCCCGGGCTGTTTCGAGGCGTTCCGGGCAGAGAAGGGTGCCCGGATCTACGGGGCGTCGCCGATTTCAGAAGAGGCAGCGGCGTCTTTCTTGGACTGGGCCCGGCGCTGGTGGCGGTGGTAGTCGCTCGCGTACCCGCCCCGGCGGGCTTCATCCCGCCAGAAGACGAACTGGCCG
>CAYZAI010000282.1:6167-6515 GCA_964476305.1 uncultured Myxococcales bacterium | reverse complement strand
CAGGGAACGAGGGTACAAAAATAGGTTCTTCCGGATCCAGCCGTGCTGACATGAGGAGAGCGGGCTGAGCGAGCAGCTCGCTGGGGGACCCAACCTCAAGGGAACAGACAGGAATTAGACAAAGTGGACACCAGGCGCTCAGTGAAAGGTTGCGACACCAACAAGGAGCAACCCGATGTCCACGAGCATGATGTACCACACCTTCGGCGCCCGGACCTACCGCTACGTCACGACCAAGTTCAAGGGGGGAGCAGCCTACCACTACCTCGAGAAGAAGGAGCACCTCCGGCGCTGCGCCGAGTGCCGGAGCCGCGACATCACCTTCGACAGCGTCGCCTCCGAGGCCCC
>CAYZAI010000282.1:4679-6157 GCA_964476305.1 uncultured Myxococcales bacterium | reverse complement strand
GTGAACGAGGTCATGGTCAAGACCGTGCCCTGCGGCTTCAAGGAGACGTTCCTGGTCCTGCGCCTGCGGGTGCTCAAGTGCCGGAGCTGCGGCGCCAAGCGGCAGGAGAGCCGGGACGTGGCGCAACCCCGCAAGTCCTACACCCGGATGTTCGCCAACTATGTGCTCGGCCTGGTCAAGCAAATGACCATCAAGGCCGTCGCCCAGCACCTGCGGGTGGGCTGGGACCTGGTGAAGGACATCCTCAAGGGCAGCCTCCGGCGGAAGGCCAGGCGCCGCTCCTGGCGCAAGGTCCGCCGCATCGCCATCGACGAGATCGCCATCCGCAAGGGCCACGACTACATGACCGTCGTCTACGACCTCGACACGGGGCAGGTACTCTACGGCGCCGAGGGCAAGGGCAAGAAGAGCCTGGAGCCTTTCTTCCGGCGCCTGCGGCACGCCCGGGCGAAGCTCGAGGCCGTGGCGATGGACATGAGCGAGGCCTACGTCAAGGCGGTCGAGGAGTACTGGCCGCGGCCGGTGGCCATCGTGCACGACCACTACCATCTCGTGTCAAACATGAACGAGGTGATCACCAGTGTCCGGCGCCTGGAGCAGAGCCGCCTCGCCAGCGAGGACAAGCAGACGCTCAAGGGCTCCCGCTACCTGCTGCTGTACGCCCGGGAGCGTCTGGAGAAGGAGAAGCCCGAGAAGATCCCGCGCCTCGAAGCCCTGCTCGCCGCGAACGAGACGCTGCACAAGGTCTACCTGCTCAAGGAGGACCTGCGGCTCTTCTTCTGGGGCCAGGAGTCGAAGGCCGAGGCCAGGACCTTCATCGAGAACTGGGTCGAGCAGGCCAAGGCCCTCGGCCTCAAGCCGCTGACGACCTTCGCCGAGACCGTCGAGTCGCGGATCGACCACATCATCAGCTGGTACGACCACCCGATCACCACCGGCCCGCTGGAGGGGATCAACAACAAGATCAAGGTGCTCAAGCGAGTGGCCTACGGCTATCGCGACATAGAATTCTTCGTCCTGCGGCTGCTCTTCCTACACGAGACCAAGGTCAACCTGGCTGGCGCATGAGGTCAGTGCAAAACGGCTGGATCCGGATGAACCTTCTTTTTTCCCGCCTATGACGCCGGCAGGCCCTGACACAAAACCTGATACATCACCGCCGACGGTCGGGCTTTGACCTCCTTCGCCCCTTCGGGATAACATGACGTCTCGGGAGCGCGGCTCCCGAGGCAGGGCAAATGATCGAGCGCATCGGCAACTGCAGGATCGTCGAGGAAGTGGGCGCCGGCGGCATGGCCGTCGTCTACAAGGCGATCCAGGAGCCCCTCGGCCGCACCGTGGCGATCAAGGCGCTCAAGTCCTCCATCGCCGTGGAACCCCAGTTCGCCGAGCGATTCGAACGCGAGGCCCGGTTCATGGCCTCGCTGCAGCAGGAAAACATCATCCTCTCCGATACGCTGATCACAGACGCGATGCAA
>CAYZAI010000282.1:0-4669 GCA_964476305.1 uncultured Myxococcales bacterium | reverse complement strand
GAAAACATCATCAACGTATACGATTTCATCAAGCTCGGCGGGACGATGTTCATCGTGATGGAGTACGTCGAGGGCGTCGATCTCTACGACGTGCTCGACCAGTCCCGAAGCGGCCTGCCCGTCGAGGCGGCGACCATCGTGGCGCTGCACGTGGCACGGGCCCTGAACCACGCCCATTTCCGAGGCATCATCCACCGGGACATCAAGCCGGCCAACGTGATGATCTCCAAGCGCGGCGACGTCAAGCTGATGGATTTCGGCATCGCCCGGGACGAGACCCTCTCGGACCTGACCGAGACCGGCACCGGTCTCGGCACGCCATCGTACATGTCACCGGAGCAGATCCTCGGCGACAAGCTCGACCAGCGCACGGACATCTGGTCCCTCGGCGTGGTGTTCTACCAGATGCTGACCGGGGACAAGCCCTTCAAGGAGGACTCCAAGCGCTCGGTGCTGCAGAAGATCCGGCTCGACCGCTACCTGCCGGCTCGCCGGCGCAACCCGACGGTGCCGCGTACCCTCGAGCGCATCCTCGGACGATGCCTCGAAAAGCTCCCCGCCGATCGCTACCCCTCGATGCAGGCGCTGATCCACGATCTCGAGGACTTCCTCGGCTCGCGGGTGGTGATCAACTACAACGCCTACATGGTGGGCTACCTCAAGGACCAGGGCGTGCTGAGCGACGAGGAGGCGAGCGGGATCCTGGCAACGGGTGCCATCCGCGCCGGCCAGAAGATGGTGCGCGAGGATCGCCGGGCCCTGCGGGCCATCAGCCTGCTCCACTCTCTGGTGCTGGGCGCGATGCTGCTCGGCGGCCTGGTGATCCAGCTCGCCTCGTCCGGCGAGAATGACGGGATCGAGCGACCGGCGTTCGCCGGCGCCCTCGACCCCACGCGGTCGGGCTACCTGCGCGTGCTGGCCGATCCCTGGGCCGATGTGCTGGTGGACGGCGCGAAGGTCGAGACCACGCCGTTTGCGAGCCCGCTGGTCCTGGCTCCCGGCGTTCACTACGTCGAGCTGCGCAATCCCTACTTCGCCGGGGTCACCCGCGAGATCGTGATCGCGGCCGGCAAGACCGTCACTCTGAGGGAGAAGCTCTCCGTCGGCAAGGGGGCACCGTGACAGGCCCGCGCACCCTCCTCGGCGCGGCGCTGCTCGTGGCGACCATGTGCGTCGCCCCAGCGGTTGGGGCCCACGTACACGTCGGCCACGCCGGCGAGACCATCGACCAGCTCGCCACGCGCTACTATGGCAAGGCCGATTTCTCGATGGTGATCCGCGCGGCGAACGGGTTCGTCCACCCCGACGACGGACGGGTGCTCGAGGGAGAGCGCATCGAGATCCCGGAATCCCTGCTTCACGAGGTCGAGGCCAAAGAGACCTGGGACACGCTGGCCGAGCGCTACCTGGGCAGCCCACGGCGCGGCCGGTTCCTCGCCGAACTGAATGATCGGACGCCGGAATCCGCACCGCCGGCGGGCACCCTCGTCGATGTCCCATACCAGCTGCTGTACATCCTCGCCCCGGGCGAGTCCCTGCGCTCGGTGGCGCGGATGTTCCTGGGCAAGGAGCGCGGTACCGACTGGCTTCGAGCCTACAACCTGAGCCGAAAGAAGAAGTTCGGTCGCGGTGACGCCTTGCTGGTGCCCCTCTCGCGCCTCGCGATCCGGCCAGAAGAGCGGCAACGGATCGAGGCGCTCGCGCCGAAGAAGGGCAGGGCCGCGCCGGATCTCGAGGCCCAGCGCGAGGCAGCCGCCCGGGTGGCCTCCCTGCGAGGGATCTACGACGACGGGCGATACGTCGAGGTGATCGCCGAGGGGCAATCCCTGCTCGCCGGCGGCCTGCTGACGGTCCCCCAGCACGTGGGCGTCCTCAAGTACGTGGCCTTCGCCTGCGTGGCCTTCGGTGAACGGGAGCGGGCCGTCACCGCGTTCGCGAAGGCCCTCGAGATCCAGCCCGCGATGGAGCTCAGCCCGGTCACGACGTCGCCCAAGATCCTCGAGGTCTTTCGTGTCGCCCGGGAGCGGGTGGCCGCCAGTCAGTGACCCGGCCGTGCGCCCCCACGAAAACTAAATTTCCCCGCCGCCTGGGACGTCTGTATAATCCGGGGACGAATCGACGAACCGGCTTTTGAGCCATGCCTCGGAAGAGGAGGAGGAAACATGAAGCGCCTTTCAATCTTTGTCATCGCCGCGTTCGCCACGGTGTTGCTCGCGGCCGCGGGCTGCGACAGCGAGGACACCAAGACGTACGACGTGCCGATCACTTGGAACATCGCCGGCGCAGAGACCTGCACGTTCCACCTGAACTCCGACACTGTGCTGGAGTTCGACAAGGTCCAAGTGGACGTTTACGAGGAAGAGGGTGACACGGACCCGATACAGGATCCGATCCAGGCGGATTGCAGCGCCTTCTCCCTCGTCGTCCCCAGGCTCTCGCACGGCACCTACTTCATCGAGCTGGGGGCCTGGGCCGAGGACGACGACGGGGACTACCTGCCCTACTTCCAGGCTTCCGGCGAGATCAAGGCCCCGGCCGCGAACGAGGACGGCTACGATTTCGGGCTGGTGCTCGGCTCGGGAGAGATCGAAATCAAGTGGGGCTTCGCCAACTACGAGTGGTGCGACTCGAATGGCGTCGTGGATCTCGACATCTCCCTGGTCGACGAGACAGTGGCGTGCGATGACGAGATGTACCTGCTCGAGGACGTGACGCCGGGCAACTACACGCTGACGATCACCGGGCTCGACGACGCCGGCGATCCGGTCGTCGAGGGCGCCTACAACGACGGTCAGCCTTTCTCCGTGAAGCCCGGACAGACTATCGAAGCGCTCGTGGTCCTCGACGATATTTGAGGACCGGGAGTGAGCCCCCCCGGCGACAGGCTCGCCGTGCTGCTGTCCGGCGGCGGCACGACGATGGTCAACCTCTAGGAGCACATCCTGGCCGGCGCGGTGCCCGCAAAGATCGCGGTGGTGGTCTCGAGCCGCGAGGGCGTGCCCGGCCTGGAGCGCGCGGCGGCCTTCGGCAATCTCAAGGAGAACTAGCCTGGCCCGATTTCAGGCCGCCCAACGTGATCCGGCTTTGCCCCTCGCCGTTGTATGGGACTTTCCGGGAAATCTGGGAGGTCGTGCAGTGCTTGCGGTCGATTGTCGACGATTCCATTTGAGCTTTTGCAGCTTGAGGTGCTGTTTGTGCCAATGTATTTTGAGGCGGCATGGTTACAGGGGATACATCATCGGTTCTTGCGCGAGGTTTGGCGGCAATTGTCCGGCGAAATCGACGCCGATGGGCCGCCCTCAGGGAGATGGTTCGGGATCGTTGGTCCCTGGGACGTTGGCTTCTCTCGCTTCGAAAAGTACAGGTCGTATTGGCCGTGGCGGTCCTGGCCGGGATCTTTCTCGCAGGCCCGGTATCCGAGTTCGCCGCCGATCTCGTACATCCGCCCAAGACCAAGGGCCTGTTCAAGAAAAAGAGCGTAAGAACCGCGCGATCCAAGGCCCTCGAAGAATCCATGGCGATGTACTACTGGATTTTCTCGATTGGATCGGTATTGGTCATGGCCTGGAGAAGGCTTCCTGAATGGGAGGAGGAGCCGGCATCACCAGAAGCGAAGGCGTTCGACGATCCCGCGGCCTCGGCGAAAACCATTCTGAGCGACGCCGGGGCGGAGACCGTCGCATCCACTGACGGAATTGTTGCGGCCAGCCGAACATCGGTCGTGTTGCCGTCTTCCGAGCGCTACAAGGTCGAGGGGGAGATAGGCCGCGGCGGTATGGGAGTCGTTTACAGGGCGTCGGACACTCTGCTCAACAGGCCCGTGGCCTTGAAATCTCTTAGCGGCGCTCGCAGCGGGGACGGTGCTGCGGTGGAACGGTTTGTTCGCGAGGCCCAGGCCCTGGCCCAGTTGACCCACCCGTGTATCGTTCAGGTGTACGATCTCACGGAGCTTGACGGTGAACTCTACATGGCCATGGAGTTGGTGGTGGGCAAGGATCTGGCAGAGCTGCTCGAGGAGCGTGGCTCGTTTACACTGTCCGAGTCACTCGAACTCGGCACCGCCATAGCCGGTGCGCTGGCATACGCCCACGGGCGCGGTGTGGTTCATCGGGACTACAAGCCCGCCAACGTTCTGCTCGGCGAAGACGGAGTCCCGAAGGTGATGGACTTCGGTCTGGCGAAAATTGCCCGCGAACCAAGCATGACAATACAGGGAATGGTGATGGGATCGCCCAACTACATGAGTCCGGAGCAGGCATCCGGGTCGCAAACAGACGCGCGCACGGACGTATACTCTTTTGGGGTCACGCTCTTCGAAATGATCGCCGGAGTACCGCCGTTCACAGGGGAGCCGATGCAGGTGATGATGCAGCATATCAGCCAGCCTCACCCGGATCTGCGAGAACAGGTGGCGGGTGTACCGGATGCCCTCGTGGAGTTGATCGACAAGATGCTGGCCAAGGATCCCAAAAAGCGAATAGGCACCATGGAAGAGGTCACAGCGGCCCTCAAGGAGATCTCCATGGCAGAAAACGCCTGAGTTTTCGGCACGCCCAAACACTGACATGGAAATATGCGTTTCGTGTGGCGCGATTGCGCCTACCAGGAACGATCAGCGCATAGGCCGGATTACCGCAGTTTTCCGGCAAGATTTGACGTAATACCCGAT
>CAYZAI010000281.1:0-6537 GCA_964476305.1 uncultured Myxococcales bacterium | reverse complement strand
GGCGTCGATCTCGATGGCCGGGTCGGGGTCGTAGTTGAGGGTCGGCAGCAGCACCGAGGATCTACTCGCTGCTGACACAGCGAACTAGGTTAGTCGAGGTGTTTCTGTTGATAGTCTTGGCCTGAGCTTCCCAAATGTCCACGCACCAAACAAGCTCCGAATAGATTGTCATTTCTGACCCGGACCAGTAGGTGCCGCAACCAGATTCCATCTCGTCGGGCCAATAGCAGCCATCGACTCCGGGCCCACCATACAGGTCACACCATTCGCAGCTCGGTGAGTCGTTGCAACTGCTTTCCAAGCAATCCGGGTCGTGGACCGGACAGTCACAAGATGCACAACCCCGGATGAGGTCTATCAACTCATGGATCTTGGGTAGGCGCCAGCCGAGATGACCGTCCCACTTCAAACCCGAGCAGATAGTGTCCGCATGCCACCAACTCAGAAAGAAGCTGTCTACTTCTGTACTCCAGATATTTTTAGTCATCCAGCACAGGCCGGTGGCCGGGTCCTCCCAGACGTCCTCGCCCTCGCAGGACCACGGCTGGGTGTCGGTGTCCCCGTCGGCGTCGGAGTCCGTGTCAGTGTCGGAGTCCGTGTCAGTGTCTGTGTCACCGTCCGTATCGATGTCGGTGTCGGCGTCGGTTTCGCCATCGCCGTTGCTGTTCTGGTTGCAGCCGACGACGATCCCGAGATAGACGAACCCCGTCACTGCGAACGGAGTCCAACTCCGATCTGGGGTACGCAACGTCATTCGCCGGATCCCCCCCCGGTCCGGTCGGACGCTGGCATCACACAGCGAACTCCGGTGTCCCTGTCAATCTGGTTGGACGAATACCATCTGATGTTCCTGGAGGATATCCTTGTGTCCCATAGGCTCGACACAGTCCCGCCTCCCTTCATGATCGCGAATTCTCCACCACACGGTTCTGGATCCGTGCAGCCCTCCGCGCACCAGCCATGGCCGTCGTTGATTTCGTCCTTCCTGTCCAGCACCCACTCGGCGGCGTTGCCGGTCATCTGGACCGCGCCCCACTGGCTCGCACAGTCCGTCGTCTCGAAAGTCCGGACCGGGAGGCAGCACTCGCTAGTGTAGCACTCCGCTTCGAAATCGTATTCGGAACAACCGTACCTCCCGTACCAGCACGCGAGGTGCTGCCAAGCGCAGGGGTAGATCAACGCGGTCTGACCCCGGGCCGCGGCCTCCCACTGGGCCTCCGTGGGGAGCTGCTTGCCACGCCACTCGCAGTACATCGCCGCCCCGAGCTGGCTCAGGCCCCCGGCCGCGGCGTCGATGCTGGGGTCGCACCCTTCGTAGCTCCAGTAGTAGTCGTCCTCGCCGCTCAGGCCGATGGCGGCATAGTTCCTCCAGATCGGCTCCCAGGGCTCCTCGAGGGAAACCCCGTTTTCGTTGCGGAAGTACCCTTCCTTCAGCGTGTTCAGGAACGGCAGCAGCTCCTCGTAGGTCGTCTCGTGCACATCCACCCAGAACGGGTTCAAAGTGACCTCCACCAGCGGCAGCTCGTCCTCCTCGCAGTAGATGTCGTAGGGCATGCAGCCCATCAGGTACGTGCCGCCGGGCACGCAGGCCATGCCCTCGGGCTCCACGCCGCCGTCGGCCAGGGGGCATTCCGTCAGCGGCCCGCCATCCCAGTCCGTGTCGATTTCGCCTCCGGTATCGCTGTCGCTGTCTCCGTCGGCATTGGAATCGGCGTCACTGTCGGCGTCTCCGCCGGTCCCGGTCCCGGTCCCGGTCCCGGTCCCGGTCCCGGTCTCCGTCTCGCTTCCAGTGTCCTCGCCGGCGTCGTCTCCGGTTCCTCCTCCCCCGCACCCGGCGGCGAGGCAGCACGACAGAACCAGTGTCCAGCGCAACTCCATCACGGCTGTCATCAACCCGGCTCCTCTTCTTCTCCGTAGTCCTGGGCCAGGGACTTGCACACGCCGTCCTCGCACCACGCATCCGGCGGGCAGGCCCCGCGGCAGCGACCGCAGTTCAGCGGGTCGTTCGAGAGGTTCTTGCACGAGACATCCCCTCCCTGTCCGCAGTTCGACGTGTTGAACGGGCAGGGATCCAGGACATCGTACCACGCCTGGCAAAGTCCCGCCTCGCAGAGCGATCCGAATGGGCAGGCGTTCCCGCAAGTCCCGCATTTCAGTGGGTCGTTCGTGCTCACGCAGGTCTGCTGGCCCAGCACCCAGCAGCACTGCTCGTTTTCGCCGCAGTCCGTGTCGCAGGGCAGGGACATCTTTGGCAGGCAAAGCCCCGCGGTACAGATCGTGTTCTCGGCGCACTCGTGCCGGTACCAGCCGCAGTTCTCGTTGTCGACATCCAGGGCCTTGCACTTCGGGTTCGTCCGGAAGAGCCAGACGTCCGAGACGCACCACGTCCCGGTGGGGCACTCCGTCTCCCAGCAGCTTCGGCCCTGGCCCACGGCGCACACGCCCTCGAGGCAGACCTCGTCCCACTCGCAGGTTTCGCCGCACGCCCCGCAGTTGTACTCGTCGCTCTTCAAGTCCTGGCAGGCGAAGGCGCCGTTCGCGTCCAGGCAGCATGTCTCCCACTCGCCGTCGCACGCGCCGTCGCCCTCACAGGAGTCCCGCCGCGGATCGTGCTCTCCGCAGTCCCTTGCACCCGCTGGGCACAGGTAGATGCTCCCCTCCAGCCGTCCCGACGCGCTCTGCACCACCGCCCGGTACGGTCCGTGGTCGAGGGACAGGCCCGCCAGGTCCAACGCCAGCCCGCCGTCCAGCGTGTACGAATGGCCGACCACGACCCCGGCGTCGGTCGTCGCAACCTCGCCGTCGCGATCCACCAGCAGGAACATCGCCGCCTGCGAGAGGTCCACCGTTGGATCGTCGGACCTCAGGAACACCCGCTGCCCGGTCTCCACGGCGAACGGCACGGGAGTCACCATCTCCGTCGCATCCAACTCCAGGTTGACGTCGACCTCGCCCGTCGGCTCGAGCTGCAGCGGCTCATCGGCGGCCTCGGGCCAGTTCGGCCAGAAACCGGTCTGGGTCGTCAACGTCGCTTCGAGACGATAGGTGAGCGAATAGGGCGTGTTCGGGGCGGACGCGTCCACGGTGTTGCGCACCCGGACCCTGAGCGGCCTTCCGCTCAGGTACTTGGCCGCCTCGCTCGGCCCAAGGCCAATGGTCAACTCGCCCGACTCCGGCAAGGAGGTCCAGTCGAGGAGAGTATCCCCGATCGGAAGAACGAGGGAGAGGAGTTGCTCCACCCGGACCTGGATCTCTTCCATTTCCGGGCTCGCCTGCCAGAGCGGGTTCTCGATCGTCTCTCCACAGAGATTGGTGATCCGAAGATCGAGCTTCAACGATGTTTTGGCCGTGAACGTACCCTGTCCGTCGTGGAGTATAACGAAGGAATCCACGTCCTGCTCGGCAGGCGTGACGCTGCGGTGCAGCGACCGCGTCCGAACGTGAGTGCCGAAGCCGTCGAAGAACACCGGCGTCTCCTGGCCGCTCGAGCCTTCGTTGGCGTCTTCCACCGAGCCGCTCCAGCACTCCGAAGCCGTGTCGCACTGCCCGTCGATGCAGAAGCCGCCGGAGAGCCAGCCTCCGCAAAAGTGCGGGAGGAAATCGTGAACGCCGCACTCCATGCAGTTGCCCGAAGCCCCGCACCAGAATCCTTCGTCGGAGAACGGGAGCCCTTTTTCGCAGAACTCGTCGCCCGACTCGGCGGGTACGTCCGCGTCCGTGCAGGCCTTCACCAACACCCGGGCGATTTTGGTGTCGTTGACGGTGGTGTCGTTGTCAGCAGGAACGCCGGCCGGACCGACCATCCCCTGCACGTAGTACTGCTCCCCTGCGCGGAATCGGTGGCGCTTTCGTACGGCTCGTCGTTCACCGTCGGCAATCGTCAGTGGCAAGCTCGTCGCCAGCCAAGTGTCCTCGAGCGCGTTCTCTTCATGCACCCAGAGATCCAGCAGCGCGTCGATAGCAGAACTGGGTGTTGTCGCTGCCACTTCGGTCTCCACCGCCCACGCGCCCGCCGGGATCACAACCTTGGCCGTCTCGTCGAGAACGACCAGCCCCCAACGCAGCTCGCTTTGCTGGATGCCGCGCCCGTAGCCGTCGTGGATCCACAGCCTCGTCAACGCGAGATCCTGCCGGTTGGCGACTACGGGATCTGGAACTGAATCCGGATTGGCCGGGTCCTTCTGCTTCCTCGCTGCCCACGGGTTCGCGGCCTGGTCGGCCACGTACTTCATCATGGCGATCGTTCCCACGAGCTGGTTCTCGACCATCAGCCGCGACCGGGGCTGACTGCCGTTGTTCGCGATTCCTTGTGAAGCATCCTCACAATTCACCAGACGCTGGTACAGCAGTCGATTTCCCGGGTCGGTGTCGTCCCAGTTTGATTGCCTTGCCCCCAATTCCACACCTAAGGTTGGAATCGCCCTGAGGGTCCCGATATCGAAGTTCTCCCGGGTGGGCACCACGTCCTCGTTACTCCCATTAACGCTGATCTGCTGCACCGTGGGCATGGACGCCATCCATGGCCCGAGCTTGCCCTGTCCGCCATCGCGGACGGGATCCGTCTGCTTCCTTTGCATCGTGAGGAAGTCCGGAAAGGTCTCCAACACCGGAAGGCCTAACCCTAACCCTCCATTGTAGTAGTCTACCCAGTGCTGCCCGGCGCCGGTGTTGTAGGTTCCCACGATCTCGTCGATCATGGCGGAGCCGTTCTGATAGGTCTTGTCCGCGGACAGACACCCGTCGGTCGCTGTCGATTTGGTGCACGAAAAGCAGACGTAGGCGGCGGACGAGTGCATATCCAGGACGAATGAGAAGGGGACGTTGTTGGCGAGGTCGCGGATCATCCGCGCCTCGACCGTCTCGAACGGGCGCATCCCCCGATACTCGCCCGCGCAGCACGTCGACATCTGGGAGATCGCGCAGTTGTGGTTGCTGCAGTAGAGGTGGTCCGGCACCGCGGCGTCGCTGTCGAGCCAGTGGGGCAGCGAGCCGTCCATCTGGTACTCCCCGGCGGCGACCCAGCAGTCGGAATCCTGGCCGCAGCTCTTGAGAACGCCGTTGTTGCAGTACCCGAGCAAGGGCTTCTGGGGGGAGGCGACCCAGCCGTCGGCGCTCGCAACGTCGGGATTCACCCCGAACGGCCCGCACTCCGTCTTCAGCCACTTCTCGTCGACTTTCTGGTCATCCGCCCACGCTCGGAGGCATGAGGCGTGGTCGATGCCATCCTCGTCTTCTATCACTCCGCCGTCACCCTGAACGTCGCAGTCTCCTTCAGTTGGCTTTCCCGGTGCGACGAAGCAACCGGTGTGGAGGGGGCCATTCACAGAAAGGTAGTACTCCACGCAGTACTTGTGTTCCGTCGCAACGCCATCGTATTCGAACTTGCTTTCGCAGTCGGCGTTTGCTGTACACGGGTACTCCTCCGGCGCCCCCGAGAACTCGAGGTCCGGCTTGCCCACGATCATGCTGCGCGTGAACGGGACGGATCGGCGAGCGCCCCAGCCTCGGGAGAAGTTGCGGGGAATCTCGATCCCGGCCTTCTCCCAGGTCGTCCATTTCCCATCCACCAGCGCCCGGGTGTCGTCTCGGCACTGGCCCGACCAATTCTCGCCGTCCCAGGCGTCGAAGCAGTTGAAGCCGGCTGCCCACTTGGAGTTCTTCCGCTGGTTGTAGTAGCCAGACGCTCCGGGAATCCCCTTGCCGAAGTCGGTGCCGCCCCGCCACTCGTCCCGCAGACGCCCGCCGGGGTTGGCCTGGACCACCACCCAGATCTCGACCTTCTCAAGCAGGCTCAGCACCGCCTCCTTGAAAGGTTCGTAGATTCCCTCGCCGTTCGCGGCCTTGATCAGGTAGTCCACGTAGCCCAGGCAGACCTCTTGCGGGATCCACTCGTGGGCGTGAAGGCCGCACACCATCAGGACCGCGGGCTTGGTCACCGCCGGGGACTGTGGGTCGTCCGCGATCCTGGCGACCTGGAGCACGCCATTGAATACCGTCAAAGGCGTATCGCTCCCCAGCGGCCAGTCGAGCATCGGGCTCGTGCCCACGTCGATCACCGCGAGGTAGTCGTCATTGTCGTGGTCCTGATCCAGGCTCGTCAGGTAGCTGCCCGATTCGAGTTGGGAAGCGTAGTCGGCCCAGAAGGAGGATCCCCCCAACGGCGGCGCGGGCCAGTGCGGGGCTCGAGCACATTCCCCCGACCAACCATCCGAGTCGTCGCACCCTCGCCAGCCCGCTGGAAGATTCGGATCGTTGGTGCACCACTCATCCCCGGCGGCGAGTCGCGCGGAGGTCAACGCTGCCATCGCGACCACCGCTGCCAGGAAGATATAGCCCCCCCCCGATACATCTCTTTCCGTCGATTATCATGGTGACTCCCTCCCAGTTGCGGTTCCGTCAGACCTCTCGCACTTGCCGATGATACACCGGAGAGAAAAACACGCGGAGAGAAAAAAGGTGTTAGGGGCCCGCCTCAGCCCTCGCCGCGCCGCAGGACCAGGCAGACGTTGCAGCCGCCGAAGCCGAACGAGTTGGAGA
>CAYZAI010000280.1:0-6537 GCA_964476305.1 uncultured Myxococcales bacterium | reverse complement strand
ATCGCCAGCCCGTAGGTCCAGGGGCAGTTGTCGCAGGCGTCGCCGTACTCGTCCCCGTCGGAGTTGGCCTGCAGGGGGTTCGGCTCCTCGATGCAGTTGTCGCAGTGGTCGCCGACGAGGTCGAGGTCAGCGTCGGGGGGGAAGCTGCACGCCGCCTCGACAGCCGCGTGGTCGTAGTTGGTCTGCGGCGCGAAGCCCCACAGCACGCACTGGCCCGACGGCCCGCACGCCAGCGGATCGTTCATGAGGCAACCGCCCCAGCCGTCGTGAAACTCGGGGCAGGTGTCGCAGACGTCACCCCAGGGATCCTCGTCGGAGTTGGTCTGTTCCGGGTCGTCCAACTGCGGGCAGTTGTCGAAGGGCCAACCCATGGCGCCCTCGCTGCCCTCGGTGAACTCGCCGTCGCCGTCGTAGTCGCCCACGGTGCTGCAGATGCAGGGGTTGAGCTCCCCGCATTCCATGACGATGTTCTGGGCGTTCACCCACCCGTCGTAGAACAGGAACTGGTCGCACGGCACGAGGATCCCGTCGTAGGTGCAGTAGTCGTCCACGCTCCGCGCGCAGTACCCCTCCCCCGGCCAGAAGCAGCAGCTCCCCTCGGCGAGGTTGGAGATTCCGTTCCCGTTCTGGTCCAGGTTGGCCAGCACGGATTCGTCTCCGCCGTCGGCCAGGGCGCACATGGCGTTGCTGGTGTCGCCGGGCACCGAGGCGACGAAACAGCACGGGTCCACCGGGTCGGCCAGCCCGTCGCCGTCCTGGTCGCCCGAGGTCATGACCATGGGACAGGTCTCGGCCTGGGCCGCGGATGACGCGGCGAGGCAGGTCGCGAGCACCAGAGTTCCAAGAGATATCTTCATAGTCCCCTCATTTCGGCGCCACGGTCGCGCCTGCCACGGGTTCATGATCCATTAGTTGCCGCATCCGCCCGCCATTTCCGTTCACTCCTTGACAATCGTGAATTCGACCCGCCGGTTGATGGCCCGGCCCTCCTCGGTCCTGTTGGAAGCCTTGGGTCTGGTGAACCCGAAACCTTCGGAGGTCAGCCGTTCTGCCGGCACGCCCTTGCTCACCAGGTACTCGACCACGGCCGCCGCCCGAAGTGAGGAAAGTTCAAAATTGTACTCATCGGTGCCTTCGTTGTCAGTGTGGCCTTCGACCCGAACCTTGTGGATCTGCTGGTGAACCAGGAGCGCCTCGGCCACGGCGTCGAGGATCGGGTAGCTGACCGTCTTGACCTCGGCCTTGTTGAAATCGAAGTATATCTTGCTCGAGATGAGGATCTGCGAGTCCGTGATGGTCACCATCGGCTTGCCCGGACCCTCCTCGGGGCAGCCGTCCTCGTCCTCGTAGTCATCCCTGTCCTCTGCGACCATCGGGCAACCGTCGATGACGTCCGGAATGGCGTCGCCGTCGTTGTCGTCCTCCGGGCAGCCGTCTTCGTCCTCGTAGCCGTCCATGTCCTCGGCCTCGTCAGGGCAAGGGTCGTCCGCATCGAGGAGACCGTCCTGGTCGTTGTCGGGGTCGATGCACTTGTCGTGATCCTCGAAGCCGTCGAAATCCTCCTCGCCCGCGGGACAGCTGCGCAGCACGTCTTCGTAGGCCAGCCCGACGAACACGCGGAAGGCCGGCGTGCCGACAGCATCGGACAGGCCCGGCCCGGCGCCGGCGGAGAGGATCAGGTCGTCGGCCGTCCGGTACTTGACACCGGCCAGCACTTCCATCGGCGTCTCCTGCAGGCTGTCGAAGCCGATGCCGGCCTCGCCGTTGGTCTCCAGCCCGACGCGCACCCCCCCCGGCTCGTGGAAGTCGCGCAGGTCCCAGGCCAGACCGAGGTTCCAGGTCAGGGCGTGGTCCTGGGTGTAGCTCCCCATCGTCGTGCCGGGCCGGACCAGGAACCCCGCATTGAGGCCGACGGTGATCGGCCCCGGGCTCCAACTCGCGAGGATCTGCGGCTCGACCGTGGGGCCGGTGGAACCCAGCAGGTCGTCGCCGGAGGACGCGTAGTGGCCAAGCGGCGCCGTGGCGATGGCGCCCGCGCCGAGCTCGAACCCGGCGGCTTGCAGGAACCGCGCCTTGAGCTGCAGCCGCGGATCGCCGAGCCCGGCCGGCTGGGCACTGCCCCCGGCCTGTGCCGGCGCGGCCGGGTCCGGTGGCGGGACCCATCCCTCGCCCCACTGGAACCCGACCACCGGCAGCGCGAGACCCGCCTCGAGCCAGCCCAGCAACCCCAGCGACGCGAACAGGTCCGCTGTGACCCGGCCGGCCACCGGGTACGACACCTCGGTGTGGCCGTCGGGGTAGAGCAGCTCGCGGCGCACCGGTTGGTGGGCATAGTGCACGAGGCCGCCGAAGTACCACTCCAGGTGTTCCTTCGGTTCGGGCAGGGTCAGCTCGAAGATCGAGTTCACGGAGGTCGAAGGCTTGAACGTCTCGACGGTGACCCCGTCCCCTTCACCTGCCCGGACGGAGCCGGGCTTGGACCCGGCCGCAACGAGGGTTACAATGGCGGCTGCGACGGACAGTGTTCTTCGCTGGCTCATGTTCACCATGACGATTCGTCAGGAGGTCGTGCGACCATGATTGTTGTCAGAGGATTATACACTATCGAGACGCTTCTCGTCTCGTTCTGTCTCGTCGCGGTGCTCGGCCATCTTTCGGGTTGCAGCGGGGCGCAGCGGGCTGGCTGGGAGGCGGACGTCCGGGCGGTGGTGGAGGCGATCAACAGTGGACGTTCCGAGCAGGGGCTCGAACCCCTCGCCCTCGACGCCGGCCTCACCCGCACGGCCCAGGAACGGGCCGATCGCATCGCGGCGGAAAACGCGGTCCGGCCCGACGCCACCCCCCTTCCGCGAATCGTGGCCGCCGGCTGCACCGCGAGGTTCGCCATGTCCCACGAGGCCCGGGGCCCGTCCGCCGCCGCCGCGGCCGAGGCCATCGTCGACAACCCCTTGGCCGCGTCCAAGGCCCGGCACCCGGCTCTGACCCACATCGGGGTCGCCTTTTCGAAGACCCGCGAGGCAACCTTCGTGGTGATAGACCTGGCCCGCCTCGTCCCGTGCCTGGACCCGGAAAAGGCCCGCGAGGTCGTCGCCTCGCTCATCCGCGAGAAGCGCGTGGCCAACAGCGTCGAGCCGTTGGAGTTCAACGCCGGACTGGATCGTCTGGCCGCCTCGGTGGCCGAGCGCTTCATGGCCGGGGGCATGGACAGCAACGCGCTGATCGCCGAGGCCCAGCAGAAGATCGCAGCCGAGAGCTTCGCCCTCGGCCGAGTGATCGTGACCTTCCAGGTCGCCGGCGATCTGGACTCGATCGCAATCCCCGAGCGGACGAGCGATCCCGCGCTGGCCTTCGCCGGGCTGGGCCTGGCCCAGGGCAACCACGTCGATCACGAGGCCGGCGCCGTGGCGGTGGCGCTCTTCCTGGCCGAACCACAGACCTCCCATGACGCGACCCGCGAGTTCCCGGACCTGCCCCCGCCAAGGGCCATCCCCATCGGCACCGCAGCCGCGAGCAAGGGGAGCCTGACGGACCAGGCCTGGGTCGCCACGCTGACGGGCAACCACCGCAGAGCGGCGGCGCTGTTCGAGAAGGCCTTCGCCAGAGAGAAGCGCCCCAACCTGCTCTACGAGGCGGCCCGGGCCCACGCCCGCGACGCGAACAACAAGGCGGCCCTGGCGGCAATGCGGCGCTACGCCGGGCTGGTCGAGGGCGAGGAGCGGGCCAAAGCCGAGGACCTCGTGACCAAGCTCGAGCTTGACCAGAGCATCTTCCCCCCCTCCGGCGAGGCCCAGCTCTCGGTCGAGGCCCAGCGCTTCCTGCTGATCGGCAAGCGCCTGTTCGAGCAGGGCGAGTGGGACGGCGCCATCGACGCCTTCCAGCAGGCGTATTCCTACGCCCGCCACCCGGACATCATCTACAACATCGGGCTGACCCACGTCCGCGCCGGCCGCGTGGGCGAGGCGTTGAACTTCTTCGAGGAGTACCAGCGCTCGGTCCCCGAGGCGCGCAACGTCGACGAGGCCCAGCAGCTGTTCAACATCGGCGTGGAGCTCTACCGGCTGCGGCAGTTCGAGGCGGCCTCTCGCCACTTCGCCATGGCCTACGCGGTGCTGCCGATCCCCGACCTCGTCTACAACCTGGCCCTGTGCCGCAAGGCCCTCGGGCAGACCGAGGAGGCGCTGCGGCTCCTGCGCGAGTTCATCGACTCCGGGCCCTCCCCCAAGGACAAGGCCGACGCGGAGGGCCTGCTCGACGAACTGTCGGCGCAGCCCGGACCCGAGCCCGCCCCCGACTCACCCTGATGCAGAGCGCCCGGCCGGCTTTCTTGCGCTTCGAGGCCGAGAACCGCGGAGACTGGCGCCGCTCGCCGCCCCTTTCCCGGGGTCAATCCTCGTCGTAGCACTCGCCGCCGCCGGTGGTCGGCTGCACGAGCGCGTGGTAGCTGAGCCGGCCGAGCTCCTGATATCGCGCCCGCTGATTCGCGGTCCCGGCCGACCCCTGGCCGAAGGCCCGCAGGACGCGCAGCTCCCCCTCGGCGAGGCGGTGGAGCCTGTCGCAGCCGCACCGGTCGCGCGCGTCGCAGCTCAGCTCGGCGTACGCCATGGACTTCGAAATGCTCTGCACGTCCCACAGCGAGGCGTGACGGCTGTGGAGCCTGTGCGAAATCTCGTAGCAGGCCCGGCCGTCGCCCCCGCCGCACGCCCGTTCCTCCCGGAACGCCGCCGCGCTCACCGCCAGGGCGAAGCAGAGCCCCGCGAGCGCCGGGACCATCGCCGCCACCGCGACGCGGGCGGATCTCGTCGCCTTCGACCTCCGCAGGGACTGCGCTTCCAGCTCCTCCTCGATCTGCCGCCCCTCGCCGGAGCGGCCGGAGAGCCGGGCGTCCATGCCGACGACGCAGTACGCCCTGCAGTAGGCGCAGCGGTGCAGCGGAGAACCCCCGCCCGGCAGCGGCGCGCCGCAGTCCGGACACCTCCAGCTGTCCCCGGGTTCCGCAGGCGCCCGGGCGCCGAAGCGCCTGCCGACGAGCTCGAACACCAGCCGATCGACGACGTACCGTCCGCCGATGGCCGAGGCGCCGGCGACGATCCCGGTGGTGCAGACGACCAGCAGCCCGAACAGCGCCATGTTCGGGGCGGCGCACAGCATGAAGAGGGCGAAGGCCAGCAGCGCCAGCACGCCCGTCGCGCCGACGCAGATGGCCAGCCGGCGGGCGATCCGGTTCACTTTCCGCGCGTCCGGCAGCCTCGAGACCTGCACCACGAGCTCCCCCAGCTCCCCCGGCAGTTCCACCCGCTCCTGCTCCTCGAGGCGCGTGCGGATCTCCGCCGGAACGGGAACGGCGTTCCCGCAATGGGGGCAGAAGACGCTGGCCGCGGGGCATGGCGGGACCGGCGCACCGCAACGGCCGCAGCGAACGATCGCCGGCGGCGGCGGCGCCTCGAATGGCGTGGACAGGCGGTTCGAGAACAGCTCGTGCAGCGCCCGCAGCGAGTCCAGGTCCTCGGCGCTGCGGGTGCGACCCAGAAGGACGGTCCTGCCGTCCTTCGTGCGGATCCGCAGCTGCGCCGGCGGCCGGCCGCCGTCCGGGCCGTCCTGCGGCAGGCCGGCCTGCTTCAGCTCGAGCCATGAAGGGATGCCCAGCTCCAACCCGGCAGAATCGAGCTCGTCCCAGTCCATGGACAGCCCGTGCAGGGGACCGCCGCTCACGGTGAACCGCGTCCACTCGACGACGATGTCGCTGGCCGGGGTGGCGATGTCGCGCCGCGCGCGGATCGCCCGGCGAAGGCACAGGCCCGCACCCGCGAGTCCCAGCAGCGCGAAGAACCCCAGCGCGCTGTCCGTCGTCACGATCGCGGCCAGGACGGCGACGACGAGATTGCCGGTCTCCCCCAGCGCCCTCGACAGGGCGTCGCCCAGGCAGCGCAGGGCGAAAACCAGGCCGAGCAGCGCCGGCAGGGCGAACGCGATGCCGGACCAGCGCACCAGCGCGGCGCGGCCGCTCGACAGGGACTGTCGGATGGCCGCCACGGTCGTGGAATCGTCATTCATGCGCAACGCCTCGCCTGCTGCGGTGTCCCGAACCGCATCGTACCGCGCCGGCGGGAAAAGCGTCAGTGGTTTCGCCCCCGCCCCGCCGACCTCCCGGACGGACGGGACCCCCGCTTTCCCGGAAATCGGCGAAGGGTCCGCGGTTTGCGGCAACCTTTTTTCGAAGAATAGAAGAATGGGGTTGCTGACTTTCGTGAACCCGGGAGGAAACCATGTGCATTCGTTTACGACTTCCTGTGTTGACCATCCTTGGACTGATGCTTTTCTTCGGTGCCTGCGGCTCGGGTGATGCGCCTCCGTGGACGGGCGGCGACACCGATACAGACGCCGATACTGACACCGATACTGACGCCGATACTGACACCGATACCGACGCCGATGCCGACACCGATACCGACACCGATACAGACACCGATGCCGACGCCGATACCGACACCGACGCCGACACCGATACGGACGCCGATACAGACGCAGATACGTGCGCCG
>CAYZAI010000279.1:2105-6539 GCA_964476305.1 uncultured Myxococcales bacterium | reverse complement strand
CTTCCGGCTCTCGGGGTTCTCGTAGACGCTGACGATGGGCACGCCCTGGTAGGTCAGCACGTGGGCGGGGTGCACGGCGTCGTACTCGTTCCAGATGTAGGTGTCGACCATGATCATGTGCAGCTCGTGGTGCACCAGGGCGAAGTCGGACCCCTTTATCTTCGAGTTGCGGATGTCGCGCCGCAGGGTGCCGTCCTCGCGGAACATCTCCACGGATTGCGGCGCCGTGTCGTGGAAGTAGACCCGGCCCCGTCGCGGGACCCGCCCGTTCAGGAACGGGAGCACGCCGGCGGTCGTGTAGCCCCAGAACTGACGCAGCATGCCCAGGTCCGCCGCACCCGGGGCGCCGCCGATGAGCGGGACGTACGAGGCCAGGCCGAAGGGGTGCGACGTCGCGGTCTGCTGCAGGGACGGTGCCAGCAGCAGCGCGAGGGCCGCGGCGAGGACCGCCGGGCGGGGCAGCCGCGCCAGGCGATCGGCGAGGAGACCGGCGAGCCGGGCCGCACCGGCCCCGGCCAGCAGCGCGAAAAAAGGCATGGCCGGCATCCAGTGCTTGGTCCCGCCGAAGATCGGCACGCTCGGCAGGCTGATCAGCGCGATGGGGAACACGGCGCACAGGGCAAGCAGCAGGTGCAGGCCGTTTCGGGCCGGGGTCCCGGGCGAGACCGGCCACCAGCCGGCGACGCGGTCGGACAGCCGGGCGGGCAGGTGGCGGCGGGCGAGGAGCGCGGCTCCGGCCAGTGTCAGCAGCAGGACCGTCGTCGGAACCGTGAAAGCGGTCATCACCGTCGGCAGCGATATCGGCGTGGGCGCGGCGATGACGTTCTCTCCGAAGTAGGCGGTGTTGTAGTGGGCGTGGGTGGCGTGGAAGCCGAGGTACCCGCCCAGTCGTTCCCATGTGTCGTGCCAGAGCCAGGGCCAGTGGCCGACGAAGATCAGCGGGGCCAGCAGCAAGCCCCAGAGGAAGGCCCAGGGCTTGGGCAGGGGACCGCGCTCGGCCGGCGGGCGCAGGCGGCGGCGGACGACCAGGGTCACGTAGTGGGCGCCGAGCACCAGCGGCAGGAAGAACGCGTTGAGCTTGATGCACAGGGCCGTGCCGAAGGCAGCCCCGGCCGCCACGCCGAAGCGGTGGGACGAGAGCGAGCGCCAGTAGAGGTAGCAGGTGAGCAGCCAGGCCGCGGTGATCGGCACGTCGAAACACGCGAGGTGCGAGTGGTAGAAGACCCGGGGCATCATCGCGAAGGCCGCGGCGCCGAAGAAGCCAGCGGCCCGGCCGAAGATCGCCGTGCCCCAGATGAAGATCACGAAGATCACCAGGCTCGCCGCCAGCATTCCGGGCAGCCGGTAGGCGGTCGACGGCCGCAGCAGCCCCAGGGCGTCGTGGAACACGCGATGGCTCAAGCCGAAGAGTTCCTTCATCAGGGCCGGGTGCTCGCTGTTGGTGCGCCAGTGGGCGGTGACCGCGTCGGCCCCGACCGCGCGGCCCGGATCCTCGGCGAGCAGGTCGAACCAGCGCTGATACTCCCGGGCGGCCTGGAAGTAGAAGCCCTCGTCGCGGGCGAATCCCACGTCGCTCGCGGTGGCCAGAAGCACGGCGAGGAACGCAGCGGCCAGGACCAGCCCCTGGAAACGGCTGCTCATCGTCCCTCCCGCCGCACGTCCGCGGCGAAGCCCACGATCCGATCGAAACCGTCCCGGGCCGAGATCTCGATCCGCAGGGTCCCGGGGCCGGAGCCGGGCAGGGCGATCTCGAAGAGTCCGGGGGGGGCGGAGTTGTCGACGAAGACCTCGCCGGCGGGCGCGCCGTCGAAGGAGACCGACAGGCGGATCGGCCCGCCCGACGGCAGGCGGTGGGCCCGGTAGTCGAGGCGTCCCACCACGGCGTGGCCGCGCAATACGTTTCCGCCGGGCACTTCGGGGAAAGAGAAGGCGACTGGCGCGCGGGAGACGCGTACCGGTATGACCAGCCGTGTGCGCCAGAAGTGATCGGTGAGGAACCGCGCCATCGGCCGCCTGCCGCCCTCGACTGTGCAGCGATCGAGATTGTCGAGCAGGTCGTAGAGCACTTCGGCCCTGGCCGGCAGGCGGTAGCGCCTGACAATCAGAGCACCGAAGCTTCGCTCGTCCTCGGCGACCAGGGCTCCCGCCTCGGGGGTCCTGGCACCGCGCAGCGAGACTTCGAACAGGCGATCGTAGCGCGTGGTGTCGAACCGTCCGAGATCCCGGGGCGCGATCAGCCCGCCCAGGAAGACCCGGCCCTGGACCGCCCACTCCGGGGTGATGGCCACGAGATCGTGCTCGCCCTTCTCGGCCGCGATCGCCCGCGCGGCCGCCCGCCAGTCGGCCTCGCTCGGGTCGCCCCGGGGAATTCGCCACTGCAGGGTGATCTCGAGCAGGGCCACCACCGGGACGAAGACCCACAGCCAGCCGAGGCGACTCGCGGGTCCCATCGGTGCTACCGGGCCCGCAACCACCGGCGGAAGGCCTCGAGGGCGTGGAAGCGGTGGGAGATCGTGTTCTTTACGACCGGCGGCAGCTCGGCCAGCGTCTCGGGGAAGCCCTCCGGAATGAAAATCGGATCATAGCCGAAGCCGTGGCGGCCGGCCAGGCGCATTGCGATCCTTCCTTCCAGCTTGCCGTGGAAGGTCACCGGCCCATCGGGCGGTTCGATGAAGGCCATGGCGCACTGGAACCGGGCCGTCCGCAACTCGGGCGGCGCGCCGAACAACTCCGTGAGCAGCCGCTGGCAGCGCGCGGTGTCGTCCAGCCCCTCGCCGCCGTAGCGCGCGGAGTGCACGCCGGGCCGCCCGCCGAGGGCGTCGATTTCCAGCCCCGAGTCGTCCGCCAGCGCGGGAAGGCCGCAGGCCGCGACCACCGCCTTCGCCTTGATCACGGCGTTGGCCTCGAAGGTGTCTCCATCCTCGATGATGCTGTGCGGCACGCACACTGCTGATACCGGCAGGATCTCCGTGTCCGGGCCGACCCCCTCGAGCATCGCCCGGATCTCCGCGACCTTGCCGAGGTTGGCTGTCGCGACGACGATCCTGTGCGGGATCATCGGCTCTCCTCGCGTCGCTCGATCAGCGCGTCCAGATCGACGCCGGCGGTGGCCAGGGCCTCCCGCTGGGCGCGGCAAAGGGCGGCGACCCCGGCCAGGCCCACATCGACCATCCGAGCCAGTCGGGTGGCATCGAACGGGGCCTGCTCGGCGGTTCCCTGCACGTCGACGATCCCGCCGCGGTCGTCGGCGGCGATGTTGAGATCGACGGACGCCGTGGAGTCCTCGCCGTAGTCGAGGTCGAGCAGCACCTCGTCGCCGACGATGCCCACGCTCGTCGCCGCGACCTGGCAGTAGAGGGATCTCGGCTTGATCCTCTTCTCGCGTGCCAGCCGGTCGAGGGCGAGGGCCAGCGCCACGAACCCGCCCGTCACCGAGGCCGTACGCGTGCCGCCGTCCGCCTGGAGCACATCGCAGTCGATGGTGATCGTGATCTCGCCGAGGCGCTTCGGCCGGATCGCGGCCCGCAGGCAGCGGCCGATCAGCCGCTGGATCTCCTGCGAGCGGCTCGATGGCCAGCGGCCGAACTGGCCCTCGCGCAGGCCGCGGGTGGCGTTGGCCCGGGGCAGCATCGCGTACTCGGCCGTGACCCAGCCCCGTCCCTTGCCGCGCAGCCAGTCCTTGACCCGGTACTCCACCGAGGCCGCGCAGACCACACGGGTGTCGCCCACCTCGATCAGTGCCGAGCCCTCGGGGTGCTTGAGGTAGCCCGGCGTGATGGCGATCTGCCTCGCCCCGGCCTCAGTGTCGTTTCTGCTTCGCATCCGTCTTCCGTTCCTCCCGGGGACGGCGCCCATCCCTGGGCATCGTGATCACGAACCGGCCGCCCGGCCGATCCGGTCGATCCTCGTACTCGATGTCGCCGCCGTGCGCCATGCAGATCTGCCTGACGAGTGAGAGCCCCAGGCCCGTTCCGGTGCTCTTGGTCGTGTAGAACGCGTCGAAGATCCGCTCGCGGATCCCCGGCGGCACCCCCGGTCCCGAGTCGGTGACGGTCACGCGCACCGAATCCGGCCGGTTCTCGGTCGAGAGCGATATCCCGCCGCCTTCCGGCATCGCCTCGCGGGCATTGCGGACGAGGTTGAGCAGGGCCTGGCGCAACTGCCCGGCGTCGAACAGGACCGGCCCGCCCCCCTCGTCGAGGCTCAGTCCGATGGTGATCGAATGGCCTTCGAGCTCGCTCCGCAGGAACCCGGCCGCCGCGGTGATGGTCGCGTTCAGATCCTGGTACTCGGCGCTGGGGGCCGGAAGGCGGGCGAAGGTCAGGTAGCTCTCGGTGATGCCGGTCAGCCGATCGATCTCCGACTGGATGGCTTTCAGCAGCGAGCGGGCCTCGCCGTCCGGCGGCAGCTCTTTGAGCTCTTCCTCGAGCAGCT
>CAYZAI010000279.1:0-2095 GCA_964476305.1 uncultured Myxococcales bacterium | reverse complement strand
CAGCGACGACAGCGGGTTGCGGATCTCGTGGGTCACCTGGGCCGCGGTCTTGCCCGCGGTGGCCAGGCGCTCGGACCTGAGCAGGCGGATGTCCCGGTCGACCAGGGCGTCCGTCATCCGGTTGAAATCCGCCGCGAGGGCACCGATTTCGTCGTCCCGGTAGACTTCGAGCCGGGTCTCCAGGTCGCCGTCCGCGACGCGGGTCACGGCCTGCTGCAGGGTGCGAAGGGGCGCGAGCAGGCGGTTGGTCGAGAAGACGATGGCCGCGCCGGTGAGCAGGGCGGCGAGCGTCAGCAGGGCCAGAGCCAGGATCGCCCGCGCGCCGTAGCGCTCGGCGTCCCCGGCCAGCTCCGCGACATGGCGGTTCACCTCGCCCCCGATTCCGGCCAGCACCTTGTCGAGCAGCCGCTCCGATCGCTTGAGATCCTCGATGCGGGAGCGGGCGTCCGCGCCTTTCCCGGCGGCCATCAACCCGTACAGGTCGACGAACTTGCGCTCGTTCTCGCGGTATCGCATCGCGACCTGGGGCAGGCGATCCTTGAGCTCGACGAGGAACTCGAGCTCCCCGGACGGGAGCGAACGGTCGGCGGCGGCCGAGTCGACGATGCCGATCAGCCGTCGCATCATCACGGGGCGGTATCGCCGCGCCGCGTCGATCCAGCCCCGGGTGACCGTCGGACTGGGGTCCGAGTCGAGGCGGTCCACCAGCGTGTTGAAGACGAGCTGGGTGGCCCTGACGTCGGCCGTGCCGAGGCTGAGCGGCAGGTAGACCGAGTGGATGAGGCGCAACTCGACCACCGTGCCCCGGTAGACGTGCAGGCTGTAGCCGAGCAGCGCGGCGAAGGCGAGGATGATCGTGGCCAGACCCGCCACCACCCGCCGGCGTACCGAGCGCCTTGCCACTGGGGCCGGCATTCCACCCGTCTCGGCGTTCGCGTCCATCCCCGCGCTCAGTCCGGCACCGGGATCCCGCGGGGCTGGCACTCGGCCCGGTACTTCTCGACGGCTGCGACGAACGCGTCGACCACCGTCGGGTCGAACTGGCTGCCGGTGCAACGCGCGATCTCGGCGAGGGCCACGGAGTGCTCGAGGGCGCGGCGGTAGGCGCGACTGGAGGTCATCGCGTCGTAGGCGTCCGCCACCGAGAGGATGCGGGCCATCATCGGGATCTCTTCGCCCTTGAGCCCGAGCGGGTAGCCCTGGCCGTCCCAGCGCTCGTGGTGCAGGTGCACGCCGGGGATCAGGGGCTGCAGGAAGGTGATCGGCTCCAGGATCTCCTTGCCGAAGGTGGGGTGGAGCTTGAAGATCTCGTACTCCTCGTCGGTGAGCTTGCCCGGCTTGTTCAGGTTCGCGTGGCAGCCCAGCTTGCCGATGTCGTGCAGCATTCCTGCCTGGGTAATCAGCGCCACCCGATCCCTGGGCTCCCCCATCTGTTCGGCGGTGATGCGGGCATAGACCGTGACGCGGTCCGAGTGCCCGGCCGTGTACTTGTCCATCGCCTCGAGGGCGCGGGCCAGTCCCTGGATCGTCTGCTGGAAGGTCTGCTGCAGGTTGTTGAACAGCACGGCGTTGTCGATGGCCGCCGCCGCCCGGGAGCCGAGCATCCCCAGCACCTTGCGCTGCCCCTCCATGAACTGCACACTGGCCGTGCACGAGTGGACCTCCAGCAGCCCGATGGTGCGTTGGCGCGCGACGAGCGGTACGCACATCAGTGCTGCGAGATCCTTCGGCGGCCGTGTGAAGAACGTGGCAGCGGGCGCTCCCGCCGCCAGGACGAACCGCTCCTGTTCCAGGGTCATCAGCACGCGGTTGGTATCGAGCTTTCCCTCGTCCGTGCCGGGGGGTGCGCCGGGGTGCGGCAGGCTCCCGACGTGGCGCAACCGACCCGAGGATTCGTCGTCAACGAACAGCGAGGCGAAATCCGCGCCGACGTTCTCGACCGACGCCCGAAGCGTCGATTCGATGACCTCCCTGAGTGACAGGGTCGCCTGCAACTCCTCGGAGAGCTCGTGCAGTGAGATGATCTCCTTGAGTCGGATGTTCTCGGAGACCAGTCGCTGTTTTTCCAGCCCCCGCTGGACGATGTGGACGACCT
>CAYZAI010000278.1:0-6541 GCA_964476305.1 uncultured Myxococcales bacterium | reverse complement strand
CTTCGCCGCCTCGTCGACGACGACGTACTTCGCCTTGATCGAGGGCATGGTCTCCTTGCCGCCCCCGCGCAGGTCCACGTCCCTGCTGCCGCCGACGACGCCGTAGACGGTCACGTTGGACTGGAGCCCGGCGTCGGTCTCGCCGGAGTAGTCGACGTACACGGCGCACCTGGCGCCCGCCGGGCAACCCTCGCCGATGTAGAGCAGGAACGCCGTGACGCCCTTCTCGGTGTTGATGTTCACGACGCGGCCAGAGAGCGAGACCTTCTTGTCGATGTGCAGGTTGGGATCGCGGGCGATGGCCGGGTAGTCGAGCTTCCGGTTCAGGTCCTTGGACCAGTCCTCGATCATCGGCGCGAGGTCGGCGACGCGGGTGATCTTGACCCGGCGCAGCCTCGGCGCCTTGCCCGGCGCGCGGGCCGACACCAGGACCACGTGCTCCCCGAGCTCGGGCAGCCGCACCGTCGTCGCGAACCCCGTGGCGGTCACCCCTACGGGCTCGCCGTCGACCGTGACCTGGGCCCCCTCCTCGGACACGCCGGCCACCGTGACCTCGTCGCGGACCACCATCGCCTCCAGCCCGGGGCGATCGATCTGCAGCCGGGCCAGGGGCAGGGTGACCACGTGCTGGCCCTGCTCCGCGACGCCGCCTGGCTCGGTGAGCTGGAAGGAAATCGTGTGGACCAGGCTGTCGGTCCTGGAGTCCTCCGCGCCGGGGACCTGGGACAGGGCCACCCGGTGGCGATAGACGCCTGCCACGGCCTGCACCGGCACCCCGGCCACGGCGAGCTGGATACCGGGGGCGACCTGGAAGACGACCTCGAAATACGGATCGGCGGTGGCCAGCCCGGTCAGGTCGTCCGCGGTCTTGTGGCGCAGGCCGATGGTGAACCGCTTGACCTCCGGCGCCCGTCCCGGCTCGGTGTAGGTCACCTGGACCGCGTTGGTCCCGAGCTCGAGCGGCGCCAGGGGCATGTCGAACCTGGCCTGGCCTCCCAGCACGGGAACCTGCTGCCCCTCCACCTGGATTGCGGCGCCGGGAGGAGCCGCCGGCAACGGAAGCACCACGGTCACGCTGCCGCCCGCCTGGTTGGGAAAGATCTGGGGTTGCAGGTCGCCGCCGCCCTTCCACACCAGCAGGTACAGCAGCACCGCCGCCCCGCCGACGAGGAGCATGCCCGAGGCGACGGCGACGATCAGCAGTCCCGAGCCACGGCGGGCCGGCCTGCCCCCGGTGTCGTCCTCGTCGGGCCACTCGTCCGGTTGGGATGCCGCATGAGCCGCCTGTACGCTCTGCGGTACGGGTTCGAGGGGAGCGGTCTCCATCCGCGAACGGACCGCGGCCTCGACCTGCGCCGCGGTCCGGGGCGCCGCCGCCGACGGGGCCGCGAGGGTCCCCACATCCTCTGGTCGCAAACTGGTCGACGCCGGTTCGATGGTCTGGGCCGCGGCCTGGGCCTTGGCCTGGGCGACGGCCTCCTCGACCGCGGTGCCGGTGACCGCCGGCATCCCGAGCACGGTGCGCTTCTGGGCCATGGCCTGGCTCTCGGCGGGGGCGGGGGCCGGGGCCGGGTTCGCCACCACGGGGCGGGCCATGGGCACCGCGACCATCGGCGCGGGGGCGGTCTGCCCCACCGGCGACTGGATCCCCAACATCGTGCGCGCCGGGCTCGGCTTGGCGGGCATCGCAGGCGCGGCCGGCGCCGGAGCCTGGACCGGGGCCGGGGCCACCGCCGCCATCGGAGCCTGGACCGGAGCCGGAGCCTGGACCGGAGCCGGAGCCTGGGGCTGGGGCTGCGCGATCTGGGGCGCCTGGCCGAACATCATGGTCTTGGCCGGCGCGGCCTTGCGCCGCTCGACGTCGCGAGCCAACTCGGCCTGGTTGCCCGAGAGCGCACTGCCGCACGCCTGGCAGAACTGGATGTGCTCCGCGTTCGCCGTGCCACACATCTTGCAGGTGATTGCCACTTCCCGTGACCTCCCTCGAGCGCGGTGCTTCCTCCCGCGCGGGGCGCAGGCACGCGGAGGCGCTCGACTGGAGGGGAATGATAGCGATTGTCTGGCCGGAACACAAACCCGAAGCCCTTCGCGGGACGGCGCCGGTCAGGAGGGCGGAGGTTCAGCCGGGATCGTCCGGTAGCGGGCGCGGCTGCCCGAGATCTCGACGATGTGGGCCATGCCCGCCGCGGTGCCGCCGTCGACGAGCCCGAGGGGCAGGGCGTCCGCCGCGCCGGTCTGGACGAACAGGGAGTCGTGCCAGACCCCTGCCGCCACGGGCTTGGCGCCGTCCGCGGCGGTGGCATGCCCGCCGGATTCATAGACGTGGCCGAACAGGCCGAAAGCGATCTTCGTCTCGACGAGCATCCGCGCGAGAGCCGGATCGCCGATGTTGACGCCGCCGCGGCCCCGGTCCACGGCCCGCTGGCCGCGGCCCCGGGGCGGCGAGGCGGACAAGAGGACGTTGGCGCGCCCCGCCTCGGCGAGTCGGGCCACGTCCGTCAGGTCACCCTCCTCGTAGGCGCAGCCGCGGCCTCCGGCCTCGAGATAGAACGAATTATGGTAGCCCGGCAGGCTCGCCACGGTCACGTGGCCGATGCGCACCCGACGGACCCGGGTCATGTCCACGAGTTGCGGGAAGCGCAGGCGCGCCTTCTCGATGGCCGCCCGCAGGACGTCGAGGCTCTCCTGGGCGCCGGGGCTCACCAGCACGGGCACCGGGGCCCGGGCCAGGGACTCGAGCACTCCGGCGACCTCCGGCTCCTGCAGGCCCACGCCGCCGGCCACGGCGATGATCTGCACTCCCGCGGCGCGAAACCGGTCGAGAAAGAAGCCGACATTGGCCAGGGTCCTCGGGTGGGGCTCGTGGATCCCGGCCAGCACGCCGATCACCACCGTGCCGCGGTCGATACCGCGCACGTCCAGATCGTGGCCGCGGCGCACCAGCGTCAGGGGATCCAGGCGGAAGCTCTCCTCGACGCCGTCGTCCACGGGCGGCGCGCAGCGAAGGAACGGCCCGCCGGGCTGCTCGCCGGACGGCGGTTCCCCCGGCCCGCGGCAGCAGGTCAGCGCCAGGAGCGCGAGGAGCGCTGCGATCTGTGTTTGGGAGCGCGACACTGGAGGCAGTCTACGTCCCGGGGGCCGGCCTGTAAACCGTGGCGATGCCGGAACGGCGATGTCGGAATGCTGTCGAAAGCGAGGGGGGAGATGCGGCTCGCGCTCGCCTCGCCTCTACGGGTTGGCGGCCACGGCGGCCCTCTGCGCGCTCTCGGCGGCCTGAGCCGCGGCCTCGGTCGCAGCGAGGGCCGTGTTCTTCGCATCCTGGAGGGCCTGCCATCGCGATTCTTCGGCGGGAGTCATTTCCTCTTTTCTCACCTCCGGTATTGCGGTTCCCCCGGACGTTGCCTGGTCCTTGTCTTTCCATCAATCCTTGTCGTTGCCTCCACCTTGATCCTTGTCGTCGCCGTCCGTCCACTTCTGCTTGGCGTCCTTGGCCGCCTTTTTCGCGTCCTCGGCCGCCTTCTTGGCGGCTTCCGCGGCGTCCTTGGCGGCCTTCTCGGCCTCCTTGGCGGCGTCCTTGGCGGCTTTCTCGGCCTCCTTGGCGGCGTCCTTGGCGGCCTTCTCGGCCTCCTTGGCGGCCTTCTCGGCGGCGACCTTGGCGGCCTTGCCCCGCTGCTTCACGGCATCGGCGGCCTTGGCCGCGGCGTCCTTGGCGACCTTGGCGGCCTCCTCGGCCTTCCTCTTGGCCTTCCCAGCCGCTTCCTGTGCCTTGTCGTTCGAAGCCCCGGGATCCGCCGGCTGCGAATCCACCGCGGGCGCGGGCTCCTCCGCCGCGGGCGTCGCGGCGGCTGGCGCCTTGGCCGGCCTGGCCGCGGGCGCCTTCCTGCCCTCGGTGCTGGGGTTGTTGGCCTCCTGGACGTGGATGACACAGCCGCCGAGCCAGACTGCGGTCGCCACCGCCGCGCCGGTCACAATCAGGTTCTTCAAGTAGGACATTTTTTCTCCTTCATCTTCCCTCATGGGTTCGACTTGTACGAACGGGTGCCGTTGTTTTCGCCGAAAAGGCTACACACTCATGACGCGCCGCGCCAGTGGTTAATTCTCCGTTACTTCTCCGTCATCCGGCACTCGCCCCCGGCGCCATTGAGCAAACCCGCGCCCGGGGGTAGACTCTCGGCCGTGGAACACCCGGGACAGAGCGCGGCTCGGCGCGCGATACCGGCGATGGCCGTCCTCGCGGGGATCTGCGTGGCGGGGGTCGTGGCCCTCGGGACGCCCGCCGGTCACGGTACCTATGGCAAGCTCGCGGACTTCGCCCGGGTGCTGACCCACATCGAGCGCCTGTACGTCGACGAGGTCGACGGCGAGGATCTCGTCGAGGGCGCCATCCACGGCATGCTGCGCACTCTGGATCCCCACTCGTCGTACATGACGGCCGAGGACTTCCGCATCCTCGAGGGCGACACCCGCGGTCGGTTCGGCGGTGTGGGCCTCGAGGTCGGCGTCAGGGACGGGGAGATGACCGTGATCACGCCAATTCCCGGGACTCCGGCCGAGCGGGCCGGGCTCCGACCCGGGGACCGCATCGTCACCATCGAGGGCTAGCCGACCCGGGAGATCAGCATCGACGAGGCGGTGCGGCGGATGCGCGGCGAGCCGGGCACCGCGGTGCGGATAACGGTGGGCCGCGCCGGCGCGCCCGAGCCCTTCGATGTGACCCTCGTGCGCGAGGTCATCCGCGTCGAGAGCGTGGCCGGCGAGCTGCTGGCCCCGGGGTTCCCGTGGCTCAGAATCCGGGCCTTCCAGGACGGCACCGCTGCCGACGCGAAGCTGGCCGCCCTGCGCCTCGGCCGGGAGGGCGGCGGCCTCCGGGGCGTGCTGCTCGACTTGCGCCGCAACCCGGGGGGGCTGCTCGACGAAGCCGTGCGTCTCGCGGACCTGTTCCTGGACGATGGCGCCATCGTCACCACCCGCGGCCGGGGCGGCGTCGAGATCGCCCGCTACGAGGCCCGATCCCGGGGCACCTTGCCGCCGGTGCCGGTGGTCGTGCTGGTGGACGCGGCCAGCGCCTCGGCCGCGGAGATCGTCGCCGGGGCCCTCCAGGACAACGGCCGCGCGCTGGTGGTGGGCATCCGGACCTTCGGAAAGGGCTCGGTGCAGAGCCTGATCCCTCTCGACAACGGCGCCGGGCTCAAGCTCACCGTGGCCCGCTACTACACGCCCGCGGGCCGGTCGATCCAGGCCGAGGGCATCCGCCCCGACGTCGAGGTGGAATCCCTCGCCGCGCCAAAGCCGGACGAAGAGACAAGACTGCTCGGCAGCGTGGCCGAGCGGGACCAGCCTCGCGCCCTGGCGGCGGAGCCCGACGCGGGACCGACCGCGGCCGACGGGCCCGCCATCGACGACTACCAGCTGCGCATCGCGTTCCAGATTCTGCAGGGCCAGGCCCAGGCCGGGGCGAAGCGGTCGGGCAAGGTTCCGTGACGGCTCCCCGCGTCCTGGTGATCGGCCTCGATTCGATGCCCCCTCGCCTGGCCTTCGACCAGCTGGCCTCCGAGCTGCCGACCCTGTCCGCCCTGCGGCGGCGAGGCCTGTCCGGGCCGCTGCGCTCCACGGATCCGCCGGTCACCATCCCGGCGTGGCTGACCATGACCACGGGCCGATCGCCCGGGCAACTGGGGATCTACGGTTTCAGGAACGCGGTGCCGGGCAGCACGGACCTCGGACTCGTGGATGCCGGAAACGTGCGCGCTCCGAGGATCTGGGATCTGCTCGCGGACACCGGCCGAGGCTCCGTGGCGGTCTCGGTACCGATCTCCTGGCCGCCCGCGGCGCCGCGGGAGACGGCGCTCACGAGCTGCTTCCTCGCACCCGGCGGCGGCGCGCCCTGGGCCTCCTCGCCGGAGCTGCAGCGGGAGATCGAGGAGCGCTTCGGCCCCTACCTGATCGACATCGATGGCTTCCGCTCCGACGACAAGGGTCCGGTTCTCGAGCAGGCCCGACGCATCACCGAGCAGCACTTCGCGATCCTCAGGCACCTGATCGCCACCCGCGGCCCGGAGTTCGCCATGCTCGTCGACATCGGGCCCGATCGCGTGCACCACGCGCTGCTCTCGGCCGTCGATCCCGGGCACCCTCGGTTCGTGCCGGACCATCCCCTGGCAGACGCGGTCCGCGCCTACTACCGGTGCATGGATCGGGAGCTGGCCCTGACACTGGAGCTCGCCGGACCGGGAACCCTGGTCCTCGTCGTCTCGGACCACGGCGTGAAGCCGCTGCTGGGCGCGGTCTGCGTCAACGAGTGGCTGGTCGAACGGGGATTCCTCGCCTTGCGCTCCCGGCCTGCCGCACCTTTACCGCCAAGGAGCCTGGACGTGGACTGGGACGCGACCTCGGCCTTCGCCGAGGGCGGCTACCACGCCCGCGTCTGGCTCAACCTGGCCGGCCGCCAGCCCCGGGGCGCGGTCGCGCCGGGCCGGGCCGGGGCCCTGCTCGACGAGCTGGCCCGGGGGCTCGCGTCGATCACCGGTCCGGACGGGGGGCC
>CAYZAI010000277.1:0-6553 GCA_964476305.1 uncultured Myxococcales bacterium | reverse complement strand
GAAGATATTATCTGTCAACTCTGGCCGGGAAAGACCGTTTGTGTTTCCTATGCACTGATCAGTATTGCTACAGATGATTCTATACGTCGTCGCGAAAGAGCAGGAGGGACGCGCGGCCTACCAGTCGATCACCCTCGAGGGGGAACCTCGCGCCGTCAAGGTAGCGCTGTGCCGGGGCCCTGGCCTCAGTCCGCCGCGGCGTCGCCTGATCCCCGCTCGAGGCAGAGGATCTGGTAGCCGTCGCCGCCCGTGACGGACGGATCGACCAGGATCGATCCGCCGTTCCACGGCACGATCGCGGGCCAAGCCGCTGGAGGTTCGCTGGCGAAGGAGAACTCGGCGTGCGCCTCCAGAAAAGGAGGCCCGTGATCGCGGCCCTCCTCGGGCAGGACCGAGCACACGGCGTAGACGAGGCGGCCGCCGGGCGCGACGCGACGCACCTGGGCGTGTAGCAGGCGCCGCTGGAGATCCACGAGCGCCGCCACCTTTTGCTCGTCGATCCGCCAGCGGATGTCGGGTCGTCGTCCGAGGGTACCGGAGCCGCTGCACGGAGCGTCGAGCAGAACGCGGTCGAAGCATCGGCCGGCCAGGGCCGCTGGCTCGCCGACCAGATCGCCCGTCGCGGTCTCGGCCTCGACCCCGAGCCGACGAAGCTCCAGGGCCAGGCGTTCCAGCTTGCTCCCTTTGAGATCCGCCGCCGTCACCAGGCCGGTTTCCCCGACAAGGGCTGCGACCGCGCCGGTCTTCCCCCCGCGGCCGGCGCAGGCGTCGAGCACGAGATTGCCCGGTCGCGCGTCCAGGGCCAGCACCGCCAGCTGCGCACCTGCATCCTGGTGCACGGCGAGCCCCTGCTCCTCGAGCCGGCGGGCCGTTGCCGCGTCGCGGATGTCGAGGGCCCAGGGACCCATCGGATTGGCCGCTCCCGCCTCGCCGATCCCGGCGACCAGCGCGTCGCGGTCGGTGCGGGCGAGGTTGGCTCGCAGTGTCCGAGGGGCGGGGCGGTCGAACGCCGCGGCCATGGCCAGCACGCGGTCGCACCCGTAGATCGCGATCAGCCTCGCCGCGAGCCAGGCGGGCAGGCCATGGGCCAGGGCGATCTCCCCGGCACTCGCGGCGAGGTCGGGGTCGGGCGGGACCAGGTCGGCGCGTTCGCGGCCTGCGAGCTTGCGCAACACCGCGTTCACCAGCCCGGCGAGCCGAGGCGATCCCCGGCGCCGAGACTGCTCCACGGCCTCGAACACCGCGGCCCGCGCGGGAATCCGCTCGAGAAAGGCCAACTGGTAGGCGCCGAGGCGCAGGATGCGCCTCGTAACCGGGTCGATGCGCCTCAAGGATCGGCCCGCCCCGGACTCGATCAGGTGGTCGAGCCAGGGCCTGCGGCGCAAGGCACCGTACACGAGCTCGGTGGCCAGCGCCGTCTCCCGCGGGTCCCGGGAACCGGCCAGCTCCGCGGCCAGGGCCGCCGCTGCGTGGGCGCCGTCGGCTTCCACCCGGGTGAGCACCCGAAGCGCCGCGTCCCGGGCCCGGCTCATTCGCCGACCAGAAGCCGGCTGATGTCGTTCCAGGTGACGAAGACCATCAGGAACAGCACGAAGGCCAGCCCGACGAACATCAGCTTTTCGCGGAAGCGCTGCCCGAGCGGCCGCCGCCTGATGGCCTCGGCGCCGAGCAGCAACAGGTGTCCGCCATCAAAAATCGGGATCGGGAAGAGGTTGATCAGGCCCAGGTTGATCGATATCAGCGCCATCATCCAAAGGAACGGTCCGGCCCCTTCGCGGCCGGCCATGCCGGCGAGCTGGCCGATCATGATCGGTCCTCCCAGGGTGCGCATCGAGATCCTGCCCTGGGCCAGAAGCTGGAAGCCGAGGAACGTCATTTCGAAGCCCTCGGCGGTCTCGTCGAGCGCGTGGCGGAAGGCGTGGGTCAGCGGTGCCGGGTTGTCGATGGGCGTCACCGGGATCGCGGCCTCGTTGCGCAGGCGCAGGCCCGGCTCGTAGACGTCGCTGGCGATCCCCAGGTCCTTGGCCTCTCCGGCCGGAATCCACTCGAGTGCGTAGACGGACGCGTAGCTCCGCTCCTCGGCCGGCCGCGCGAAGCCCATCAGGTGCCGGCCCTTCTTGTCGGCTCCGAGCGCGGCAAAGGCGCCCTCGGCCCCGGGCGCTCCGCCGTCCACCGAGACCAGTCGGTCGCCGGGCTCGATGCCAGCCAGATCTGCGGCGCCCCCGGGCTCGACCCATTCGACGAAGTCCGAGAAGGGTTCGAGACCGAGCGCCGCGGGGTTCGTCTTTCCCGTGGGAACCTTCAGGAACGCCTCCAGCGTACGCGGCATG
This sequence comes from uncultured Myxococcales bacterium, assembly GCA_964476305.1. GTDB lineage: Bacteria > Myxococcota_A > Polyangia > JAAYKL01 > JAAYKL01 > CAYZAI01. Next base: position 4,223 of record CAYZAI010000277.1, on the reverse strand, counting down.
TCGGGGGTGGGGTGGCGCGGGTCACGCTGTACCGCGAGCCGTACCGTGCGGCCCGCCGCTCCGGACAGGGCCCGCTCGAGATCCACCCACCGCTCGATGGGCACGCCGTCCACGGCTGCGATGCGATCGAAGGTTTCGAGCCCCGCGTCGGCAGCCGGAAAGGAGGGATCCGCGACGCCGATCACGGGCGGCAGGTACCGCTGGGCCACGCCGAGCCTGCCGATGGTGCGCTGGATATCCAACAGCACCGTGACCTGGGCGGTGGCCGGGATGATCGTGGTCTCGAAGGCCTCGCCCTCCCGCTCGATGCGCAGCCGGAGCGGCACCCCCGGGTGCGGGGCGACCCGGGTGCGCATCTCGTCGAAGGTGCGGACAGGCGCCCCGTCCACCGCAACGATTCGGTCCCCGGGCATGAGCCCGGCCTGCTCGGCGGGCGAGCCGGGAAGCACCCAGCCGATCTCGGGTGGGTCCACCCGCGTCTCGGTCAACCCCACGGCGAAGTGCAGGACCAGCGGGAACACCAGGTTCATTGCCGGGCCACCCGCGAGGATCAGCGCGCGCTGCCACTTGGGCTTCTCGTGGAAGCCGCGCCCCGCGTCCGCGGGCTCCCGTTCCTCGGTCGGGTCGTCCTCGCCCAGCATCTTGACGTAGCCGCCGAAGGGCACGGCGCTGAGCTTGTACAGGGTCTCGCCCTTGCGGAAACCGAGCAGCTTTGGCCCGAAACCCAGGGAAAAGACATGCACTTTCACGCCGAAGAGCTTGGCCATCAGGAAGTGGCCACCCTCGTGCACGAAAACGAGCACGCCGATCAGAAGGATGAAGAAGAGGATCGTTTCGACGATTGAACCCACGGCCGACTCCACGGCGCACCTTACCACACGCCGCTGGCGCGACAAATCGAGCGGCCCCGAATCGCACCACCGCGTTGAACTGCGGCGGCCGCTCTGCTAGGACGATCTTTCATGACGGTCAAAGCTCCGCCTCCCGAGATCGCCGACCTCGCCGAGCGATGCGCGCTCCACGTCGAGGGGCGCTTCGGACCGAGGCCCGATGGCACGCCCGAAACGCTCCCCCTGCTCGACCATTTCATCGACGCGGTCGTGAAAGAGGAGGCACGGGGCCTCGTTCCTCCCCCCGGGCACCGGCTGCGCGCGCAGCTCGTGCACGTCTTCGCTCCGGCCCTCGGCGCCTGCTTCGGTGAAGTGGTGCGCCGGTACTTTGCCAGTCGCTGGCGCGAAGGCGGCGGGGATCCTCTCGGCTTCGTCCTGGATTTCGACCGTTGCCTGCTCAGGCTCAGCCCGTTCGCAGCGGCCGCCGAGGCGATCCTGCGCGATCACGTCACCGGGGGCACGGTGGTGATCCGGCCCGCGCCGCGCTCGGCGGAGGGGCTGCGGGATCGTCTGGCTGCCGCTCCCAGCCTGCCCGAGGAGGAGTTCTTCAGTCTCTCCACCAGGTTCGAGGCGCTGCAGATCTCGACCGAGTGGCTGTCCCTCGCGGACGGTGATTTGCAGGACTTTGCCGACGAGGACTACGACCGGGTCTTCGGTGCCGGCTGACGGTTTTCGGCTAGCGCTCGGGGTCCGCGCCGAGGGAGCGGGCGAGGGAGGCGAGGTGCGGGTCGGTCGCGATCATCGCGGAGAGGGTCTCGGCGAGTTCGGTGCGCAGAGACTCGGGTGCAGCTTTCACCATCGTGTCATCCATCACGTCGCGCAAAAGGATCTCCACGGCCTCGTCGCCGCTGATCCGGCCCGCGGCGAGATCCTCGGCCACGCGCGCCACCGCGTCGCCACTCGCAGGGCCATCCACGGCGCCGATCGCGGCGGCTTCCGGTGAAGGCTCGGCCTCCGAAAGCTGATCGATCCCGCTGACAGCACCTGTTCCCGCGGGTCCTCCCGGTATCTCGATGCCCATCACCAGAGCCTCCTGGGAACTCTTGCCTCGCTTTGCCGGTTCCTTTCTACTCCATTTCCGCAGGGCCGCACAAGTGACCGGATGGCGGGTGATCGCGTGGGCGAAGATCTCGCCGAGCCCGAGCAGGAAGAGCATTTTCTTTCTGCTGTGGTTGGATAATACTCGCAGTCCGCAGGGGGTCGAAGTGGTGATATTATCTACTATCGATTGATTTATCCGCCCGTTTCTTCCTCTTTGAGAATAGTCTAACAGTTTGTTATAACTATTGTTTTAGAGTTTATCACGGATTATCCGGCATCCCGCTTGGGTTTCCGGTCTATCGTCTTCCCTGGACCTTTTCCCCAAAGAGGATCCGAGACGTTGATCCCTGTCGTCCAGCGGGGAAAAGGGTTCGCGATGGTGGTGCTCACCGCAGCCTTTTTTCAAGAGGATATCCCGATGCGAGATCGAAAAACCCGGCGAGACAAAGGGACCACAGGAGATCGAGGCGCTCTCGCCCAGTCATGGCGCGGAAAATCTTCAGCGAGATGTTTTTTTTCGCTTGACGTGCAGTATCTCTGAACATATGATGCGAACAGTTTCCAAAACAGGGGGGACCGAAATATTTCGCTGTCCCTCGCAAACAGGAGAAGAGAGATGACGAAAGCTGACCTGATCAACGCTGTGGCCGCTGGCAAGGGGATCCCGAAGGAGCTGTCGAAGAAGGCAATCCAGGCCGTGATCGACGAGACCTTCGAGCAGGTGAAAAAGGCCGTCAAGAAGGACGAGCGATTCTCGATTCCGGGCTTCGGCACTTTCGCGAAGCGCAAGCGCGCCGCTCGCACGGGTCGCAACCCGCAGACCGGACAGACAATCAAGATCAAGGCCCAGACCACGGTCGGCTTCCGCGCGGCCCAGGCCTTGAAGGACTTCGTCGGCGGCGTGGCCCCGAAGAAGAAGTAAGTCGCTTCTTCGATGAAATAGGAAAACGCGCCCCCTCGCGGGGCGCGTTTTTTTTCGTCGGGGGCGTGCCTTGTCGCTCGTGAGACGTCGTTGTACATTGCTCGCACCGTGAAAGACGCTGCCTCGAAGTCCGAATGGGATCATCCGCGTCGGCGCCAGTCGCTGGTGCTCGCGTTTCTGGTCGCCCTGTGCGCGGGATGCATGCCGACCGCCGGCACACAGACGCCGGAATGGGGGAACAGGCGTCAGGATCCCAATCCCGTCTTCCGATTCCCGGGGTGCAGCACCGTTACAGGTGACAACCTGCACTCGCGGGCATTCTCGGCGATAGTCATGGCGCTCAAGGAGAGGGGGTGGACGCTCGATCGCATGGACTTCGTGAACAAGTACGTGAGCGCCCGGGTCTGCCTCGCCAACAACCCGGAAAACTGCGCCGCCATCGGTTTCCAGGCCAACCTGCGCGGGGACATAAAGGCGACACCGGTCAACTCGATAGAGAGGAATCTCGAAGACGACATGGGACGCTGGATGACCATTCTTGAGCAGTCCTTCACAGCCTATCGCTGCTACACCGACGAGGTCCTCCGCGAAGAGATGGCGAAGTACGGCTTCTCTTTCTAGATTCTTCCTTCACTTCAGTCGCAGGCGGAAAGCGAAGCGCTCCGGGCCGCCTTCAGGGCGGCGGCAGGCGAAGGTCTGCTCCAGGACGAGGGATGGTGGGATGTCACCGGGATCGAGCGGGGAGGACGCGAGCACGTGCACCGCGCCGCCGGGGCGAAGCAGCCGAGGCGCCCGGGCCAGCCATTCGGCCGGCGGCCAGACCGCCTGGGCCACGGCCGAAGACCACCCTCCGTCTGCCAGCTCCTCGGTGCGGCCCTGTACGATTTCGGCCCGCAGCCCGAGCAGGTGCACGGCGTGGCGCAGGAACGCGGCGCGCCTGGCCCGGGGCTCCACAAGGGTCACGGCCATACCAGGCCGCAGGATCGCCGCCGGGATTCCCGGCAGCCCTCCGCCGCTGCCGACGTCCACGAGATCCGGCCCGTCTCCCAGCACCGGCATCAGGGTCAGGGCGTCGAACAGCGGTCCGGCGACGAACTCGGCCGCGGTGCCCGCGCCGGTCAGGTTCAGCCTCCGGTTCCAGCGCACGAGCTCACCGACGTAGAGCAGCAGTCGCCCGGCGCGAACCTCGTCGGGGTCGAGCCCGAGCGCTCCCGCGGCGCGTTCGAGCTCGCCCTTTGCGTCTTCCCGTTCCACGGCGGCGAGCCTAGCACCTTTTCGACACGGGCTGGAGCCCGTGCCGCACAGGCCGTGCCGCACAGGCGGCGCGTCAGAAGTGCGGCGGCGCGGGCCCCATCACGGACGGTATTCGA
>CAYZAI010000276.1:0-6569 GCA_964476305.1 uncultured Myxococcales bacterium | reverse complement strand
GAGTGCCGACGCCCCCGAGGTAGAAGTATCGGTCCGGCCAAGTCGTGGAGTTCTCTTGAAGATGGAAGACGTAGCCCACCTGGGCCGAGAGCGCGAGCACGATCTCGGTCCCCTTGAACGGGATGTAGCCCGAGAGCACGGCCTGGCCGCGGATCAGGTTCGAGACGCGGTCGATGTACTCTCCGGTCTCGGCCCCTTGCGCATCGAGCACCGGCTTGCGCTCGAAGTTCGCCAGCGAGCGCACGAGATCGGCGACCACCGAGGCGAACACGCCCCGTGAAGGGTTGAAGATGTCGTCCCGCTTGTCGAACGAGACCTTGGCGCCTGTGACCCAGAAGAGGGAATCACCCTCGGGGATGCGCACCCAGCGGGTGAACGCCGGATTCGTGACCAGCCCTCCGGTCTCCTGGGACAGCACGATATCGGTGCGCTCGACCCCGGTGCGCAGCTCGATCGGCAGCCAGCGCAGGTAGCGGGAGGTGAGCTTGAAGAAGCCGCTGGTCCTGTCGGCGCTGAACGCGGGCACGTTGACCCGCTCGTTGATCCCGTCGATGCCGGCGCCGATGATGCCGCGCGTGCCCGGGAAGTGATCCGTGCCGATCCCCAGCAGCAGGTGGCGCTCGAGCCGGTCGAGCGCGATCATCTCGTGGTAGCGCTTCTCGAAGTCCGCCTGCACGTCGCTGTTGCCCAGGAACAGCAGGCGGTAGTTGGCCCTGGCGCGCAGCCTGGCGCTGATCGCCCAGCCGCCGATGTTGCGGTAGCCGTACTCGAAGCCGCCACGCGCCCCCTCGACCGTGGCCAGACCGCCGCGCAGCTCCAGGTACTGCGGCTTGCCCTCAGACACCTGGACCACCAGGATCTTGCTCGCCGCCGGCTTGTCCGGGCTGACCATCTGCACCGTGACCCCGTCGAAGATGCCGAGCTCCATGAGCCGCGTCTCGGACTCGGCCAGGGCCCGGGGAGTGACGAGGTCGCCGGGCTCCAGCACCAGCCGCTCGCGGATCAGCCGCCGCGAGGTGGAGACGTTCCCGCGCACCCGGATCCGGCTCACCCTCACTGTGGGCCCCTCGCGGATGTCGAAAACGACGCGGGCCCGGCGCCTGTCCGGCGAGAAGGTCCTTCGCCACTCCACCTCGGCGAACATGTGGCCACGGGCGCCGTATGCCGCGATGATATCCCGCTGGGCCTCGTGCAGGCGGAACTCGTTGTAGGGTTGGTCCGTCGCCAGCCCCGAGAAGTCGAGCAGTTGCCGCGAGGCGAAGATCGCGTTGCCCTCGAATCCGATCTCGTCCAGCAGCGTCTGCGGCCCCTCTTCGATTCGCACCACCGCCAGGACCTGGTCGAGGCTCTCGGCGATGAGCACGCACGACGTCTCGTCCCCGGCGGCGCCCTCCTCGGCATCCGCGTCCAGGACCAGCGGTCGGAAGACCATGCCGAAGCGCTGCACCACCGGCCTCTCGATCACGCGGCAGCGGTCGCGCACGGTCACCGCGAGGAAGCCCTGCTCTCGGTAGAGCCCGGCCAGGTGCTCCATGGCCGCCGCGAACAGCTCGGGGGAGTAGATCCACTCGGGGCCCGAGACCGGGGCGAGGGCGCCGCGCGAACGCCCGATCCTTCCCGGACGGTTGTCCGAGACGCCCAGATCATCGAGGGTCGAGGTCTGGATCGGCTGGAACAGCCCGGGCCTCTTGTTGCGCTCGCCCAGGAAGGCGCGCAGCTCGCGATCCAGTCGATCGTCGTCGATGTGGCTGTTGCCCTCGAACACGACGTCGGCCAGCTCCACCGGCGGACCCTCTTTCACGACAAACAGCAGGTCCTGCTCGGCAGTGCCGACCGGACAGGCCTCGGCCGCGTCACGGGGCGGCGCGGGCCCCTTCTCGTCCCGGCAGATCCGCCAGGCCCGGGTCCGGGCGTGGAACATCCCCTGCAGGCGGTAGTGCCTCTCGATCCGCGCTGCGGCCGCCGCCACGCCGGCGGGGCTGGTCTTGAGCGCGTTGTCCTCGCAAAGCAGCCGATCCAGATCCCCCGCCCTCAGCCGCCGGTTGCCCGAGAAGAGCAGCCGCGTGCGAAGACCCGGTTCCACCTGCAGGGTCAGGGCGAACGATCCCTTGCCGATCTGTCGCTCGCCGGGCTTGCCGATCACCGCGTCGTGGAATCCGAGTTTCGAGAGCCGCTCGGGCAGCCGGTCGATGCCCCGCTCGAGCAGGGAGCGATCGCGGATCGTCCCGTCGCGGAGGCCGATATCTTTCGCCAGCCGCGCGGCGGACACGTCGGCGGGCAGTCCCTCGATTTCGACCCGATCCCAGCGTTCGGGGCGCCCCTCGCTGATCTCGATCACCAGCGCGACCTCCCCGGGCTCGCCGGTGGTCTCCAGGCGCAGCACGGCGTCGGCCCGCGGGTAGCCCCGCAGGGCGTAGGTCGTCAGCAACAACTGTTTCAATTCGAGGAGCACCGCGGGATCGGCGAGGATCGTCCGGTGGGGGGCGTACTCCACGGCCCGGCCCACGTCTCCGGCGTCGAGGGCCTTGTTCCCTTCCACGTCGAGCCGCGTGATCCGAAGCTGCGGCTCCACGCCTATCAACAGGTCGACGGCACCGTCCGCCCGCGGCCGGGCCCAGATCCTGACGTTGCGGTAGCGTCCCGTGGCCCACAGTCGCTCCACGGCCCGGTGCACGACCACCGGCTCGAGGATGGTACCCTCCGGGATCTCGGCATCGCCCGCCGGATCGAAGCCCGCAGGTGCCTCGTGGGCAATCACCCGGGCCACGGTGCTGCCCGCCAGGCCCCCCATGCCGTCACCGGGCCCGGCGATCGGAGGAAAGAGATCCTCGCCGGGCAGCGCGATCTCCTCGAGGGACTCGAGCCCGCCGAGCAGCCGACCCGGGCCACCCCGGCGCCCGTCCCCGCCGGCTTCCCTCTCGTCCCCGGCTTCCCCGGCCTCCCCGGCCTCCTGAGAGACCGCCGGGGTCGCCATGATGAGCAGCAGGGCCGTGGCGAGCAGGCGCGGCATCGCTAGAACTCCAGCCGGAATCTGAGGTCGATTCCCACGTTGCCGATGGCGGTTTCGTCGATGTTCTCGTAGTCCGCGGACAGCGACAGGGCGTCGCTGATGCGGTAGCCCAGGGTTGCCTTGAGGTCGCGCTCCTGTCCCACGCTCGAGGAGATCGCGACCCAGATGTCCTCGGTCAGCGAGCGCCCGAGGGAGAGCCTCATCGTGTCGGTTCCCGCCCGCTCCGAGTACTCGTTGTAGATTCGCACCTCGAGCGGGATCGGCATCTCTCCACCGGGGCCGATCTGATCCAGCAGCGGCGCACCGAGCCCGCTGATGCCGGTGCTGCCGAACTGCCTGTGCTCCGCGCGGGTCATGCCGGTCAGCATCAGGAATACCAGATCCTCCTGGGAAAGGAACGGCTGCGAGCTGAGCTGGATCTCGTACTCGTCGACCTCGCCGCGGGCGGTCAGCGTGACCTTCCAGTCGCGGATCTGGCCGTCGGCGGTGACGCGAAACGTCGGGTTCTCGGGCCGGAGGGCGTCGCGCCAGGCGACCGCTCCGTACCGCAGGTCGAAGCGCTTGCCGGCGAACCTGAGCTCGCCGCGGTCGGCCAGCACCCGGCCTCGGAAGCCGAAGATCTGGTTGGTGCCCACGATTCGCAAGGGATCCTCGACGTCGTCGATGCGCAGATCGGTGTCGATCAGGTTGTTGCGCACCTGCAGGTTCCTGGTCCCGTGCAGACCGATGTCGAACGCGACGAGGTCGTCCTCTTCATCGATGACCCGTGTCGCGGTGGGCACCACCCGGGTGCCTGTCAACCGGTCCACGCTGAGATCCGCGGCTTCCACCATGCGGAAGTCCTGGGTGTACAGCAGCCGTGATATCTCCATGTCGCCGGTGATCGTCGGCAGCCGGCGCCTGCTCCCGTCGCCGGCATCGATCTCTCGCCCGGGGCGCAGCACCAGGCCGTCCCCCACCGTGGAGACCTTGAGCGCGACGTCCTCGAGCGGTTCGAGATCGATGTCCTCGGCCCTGGCCAGGAAGCGGTAGTCCGTGATCCGCAGCCCGTCCAGGTCGAGGTGGCCCTCGGCCGCGATCGTCCCTCCGGCCGAGCGGCCGGTGAAATCGGTGAAGCGGATCACCTTGGCCCCGAGCGCGACGCGGCCCGCGATCTCTTCGACCGGGAAGGGCAGGCCGCGCAGGGCGATGGTGGCGCCGGCGACCTCGGCCTCCCCGCGGAAAACGGGAGCCGACCACTTCCCCGAGATCGACGTGTCGAAGGACACCCGGCCGCTGCTTCGGCTCACGCCGTCGACGAGCCGCTCGACCAGACTGAGGTCGGCGAGCCCCTCGATGGAGATGTCGAGCCCCTCGATGTCCGCCCGCCCGGCGAGGTCCAGCGCGAGCCCCGGGCCCGAGAATCGGGACCGCTCCAGCCGGAAGCGATCACGGCGAATCGATATCCGGACCGGATGCTTGTTGCGGACCTCGACCCCGCCAGCCCCGACCAGGACCCGCGAGAGCTGCACATGACCCTCGAGGCGGGGCCGCTCCGCGAGACGCCCGGCCAGGGCCAGCTCTCCGGTGACCTTCGCCGTCACGGGAGTCTCGCCCGTCTCCAGCCCGAAGACGTGAACGAGATCGAGGTTCTCGGTGAAGGCCTCGATGAGGAACGTGTCCATCCCGAAATCGAGCACGCCGTGCTCGACGGCCAACAGGTCGCCGCCGATCCTCCCCTGGCCGGTGACACGCCGGCCGTCGAGCCGCATTTCCATCCGGCTCGGGCCGTATCGCACGCCCTGATGGACGGCGGTGCCGAGGCGCACGTCGATCCTTCCCCGCGGGTGGTCGATGTTGCCCTCCACCACCGCGAACACCTGGCCGCTGGCGGTGATGCCCAGCTTGCGCACCGCCGGGTGGTCGATCGAGGCCAGGTCCACCTCGCTCGCGATGCCGACGAAGTTCAGCTCGCCGTCGGGGAGGTAGGCGCCGGTGATCGAGATCGTGCCCTGGCCCTTGGTCAGGCCGAGCTCGGAGACCAGGATCTCGCCATCCGAGTATCGGATCTTCACGGCATCCGGGCCGAAGCTCTCTCCGAAGGCGACGATCCCGCCGTGGGTCGCGTCCAGCTCCACCAGCAGGTGCCCCGGCCTCGCGACGTACTCGATGGCGGCCCGGCCGAACAGGGTGCCCTCCGGAGAGCCCCACGGCCTGGTGTCGATGTGGAAGATCCGCGCCAGCTCCTCGATCGCCACCTGCTCGGCGTGGATCATCGTTTCGATTCGCAGGCCCTCGCGGCCACCGAGCTCCAGGCGGACCTCGGGCGTCGAGGCGCGGCTCTTCGTCCCGGTGAAGGTCAGCCCGTCGAAGACCAGGGTCGTCCCCCCGAAACGCACGCCGCTCGACACCTCGCCGAGGTGCATCCCCTGGATCGAGAAGTCGCGCAGGCTGGCGGAACCGACGATCCTCGGGTCACCGTAGACCGCGTCCTTGATGCTGCACGACACCGGGCCGTGTCCCGTCATCTCGAGGCCGGCGATGCGCCCAGCATCGCTGAGATCGAGGGCCGCGGAGCGCGCAAGCAGCTCCCAGCCGCCGTGATGACCGAAGTCGAAGCGCAGGCCGACGTCGAGCCGGGAGTGCGGCAGCCGCACGTCGAGCCCGTGGGCCTCCAAGCGACGTTCGGTGACAGAGAAGCGCCCGGCGATGTCCGCGTGGTCCACGCGCAGCTTGAGATCGCGACGCGGGTCGTCCCAGGGCGCGTCGTAGACCCGGTGGTCGTCCACTGCGATCTCCACCGAGCCGTCGAGCCGCAGCGGAGCGAGCCTGCCCTTGGCCCGGACCACGCCGGTCATCCGCTGGGTGACGTACGGCCCGTCGAAGGTCACGCTCTCCATCAGGCGCGCGAGCTCCACCCGGTCGAGGCGGGCGGTCACGTCGCTGGTCAGGTTCTCGTCGAGGGCGATCTCACCGTCGAGGTGCAGAAGGCCGTCCGCCGCGGAGAGCGCCACCTCGGAGAAGGCCACGCCCCGCGGGCTCAAGGAGACGAGTCCGGTCAGATCGCCGATGACGAACTCGTCCACCCGGGCCTGCGACACAGTCACCCGGCCCCGGCCCGTGAGGCCGACCGCCCCCGAGGCGTCCCGGGCGACGGAGAGCTGGCCGATGAACCCGGCGCCGCCGCTCATGGGCGGCAGGCCCAGGGGCAGACGCGACGGGAGCTCCAGCGGCACCTCGACGGAGATGTCGGCGACGTCCGGCCCCCGTGGCCACAGCGGGAACGGCACGTGCCCCTCCCTGAGGCGCAGCCCGGCGCCGCCGATCTCGGCATAGAGGTGCCGCACGTCCACCGCGTCCGGGGTGACCGCGGCGCGGAAGGAAAGGTCGGTGATGGTCTCCTCGACAGCGCGCTCGCCGTCCTTCCATGAGCCGGAGGCGCGCTCGACCAGACCGCGGATCTCCAGCCCCGACCCGGTTCCCGTGGCGTCGATCCCGAGGCCGCTGATGGTGGCGCGGATCGTTCCCAGCCGTCCGGGATCGTCCACCTGGGCAACGACCTGGGCGCCATCCGGAACTA
>CAYZAI010000275.1:0-6596 GCA_964476305.1 uncultured Myxococcales bacterium | reverse complement strand
ACACCGACACCGATACCGACACGGACACCGACACGGATGCCGACACCGACGCCGACACGGACACGGATACCGACACGGACACCGACACCGATACCGACACGGGCACGGGAACGGACACCGGCGGCGAGGGGATCTGCCTGTTCTACGAGGACTTCGCCGCCGGGGCGCTCCCCGACGGCTGGAGGCAGTTCGTCAACGGCGATCCGTCGTCGGGGGGATGGGAGTTCGACGCGGTGAATGGATGGGCCGTGCACCCCTTCACCCCGGCGGCGGTCGTGGCCGAGGACTGGCTGGTCACGCCCGAGATCGATCTGTCGGAAGCGACGGCCCCGGCCCTCGCGTTCCGCGAGAAGCTGGCATGGCTGACCTATCTGAAGAAGCACGAGATCTACGCGGCGACCGTGCCCGACCCCGCCATCTCGGACTTCGTCCTGCTGCAGGAGCCGACCGGCTACGCGGAAGATACATGGCGCACCACCGTCGTCGATCTCTCGGCCCTGGCGGGACAATCGACGGTCAGCCTGGCCTTCGTCTACTCGGGCGACGACGCGGACGACTGGTACCTCGACTGGCTGTGCGTCGGCGAGATCGGCGACCCGGCCTGCTCGGCGGGCGAGATGCGTTGCGTCGTCGACGATCTGCAGGTCTGCGAGGCGTCCGGCCTGTTCTGGATCCCGGTCGACTGCCCGGGAACCTGTTCGGACCAGGGCGGCGGCGTCTACGCCTGCGATCCGATCTGCGCGCCAGGCGAGACGCAGTGCAACGTCGACGACGACCTCGAGACCTGCGCCGCGGACGGGTTGTCATGGAGCGTCTACGTGTGCCTGGCCGGGTGCGAAGAGAGCGCCGTGCCGGGGGTGTACCAATGCGCCATGGAGGAGGTCGAGCAGGAGCCCAACGATACCTGCGAGCTGGCCCAGGACCTGGGGATGATCGGGGACGGCTTCCGGCTGCTGGACGGAACGGTGGCCGATTCGTTGACCGCCACTCCCGATCTTACCGATTATTTCGTCTTCCAGGTCGAGACGAGCGGCCAGTATTCTTTCCTGTTCGACGAGGTGGCGGGCTACCTTTTCGCGCCCAACGCCATGCTCTTCGCGTCCTGCGAGACCGCCACGCCCCCGGCCTCGCCTCTGACCGGGTGGTCGACCGCCTGCGGCGGGGCGCCGTCGATGGACATGGCGGCCGTCGCCGAGCTGACGGCCGGGACCGACTACTACATCCAGATCTGCCTGTTTGACATCGCTTTCGGGGTCATCTCGAACTACGAATTCACGGTCTTCGAGTCGCTCTGCTTCCCCGGCGAGACCCAGTGCAACGGAGACGGCGATCTCGAGACGTGCGCCGCGGACGGGCTGTCCTTCGACGTGTTCGACTGCCCGGGCACCTGCTCGGACCAGGGCGGCGGCGTGTTCGCCTGCGATCCGATCTGCTCCCCGGGCGAAACCCAGTGCAACGTCGACGACGACCTGGAAACGTGCGCCGCGGACGGGCTGTCCTTCGAGGTGTTCGACTGTCCGGGCACCTGCTCGGACCAGGGCGGCGGGGTGTACGGCTGCGACGAGGTCTGCACGCCTGGCGAGACCCAGTGCAATGTCGATGACGATCTGGAGATCTGCGCCGAGGACGGGCTGTCGTGGACCGTATACGACTGCCTGAACTGGTGCGAGGAAAGCGCGGTGCCGGGCCAGTACGAGTGCTACCTCGAGGAGTTCGAGTCGGAGACCAACGACACCTGCGGAGAGGCCCAGGACCTGGGGACCATCGGCGACGGGTTCCGGCTGAGTGGCGGCTACATCGCCACGGCGACGCACGCCAGCGCCGATCCCGTCGATTACTACGCGTTCAAGGTGGAAGCGGACGGCACCTACTCGTTCTTCTTCGACAAGCTCACGGGCGCCGGATACATCAACGCCCGCCTCTACGAAAACTGCGCGACGTCGACGCCGCCGGCTGCGAGCGTGGGCGGCTGGTCCACGGGCTGCACGGGCACGGCGCCGCGGATGGACATGACCGCCTACGCCGACCTCTCCGCCGGGACGACCTACTATCTTCACATCTGCGACGGCGAGGCCAGTGCCTATGACGGCACCTACCAGTTCACGGTCTCGGCGATGGTCTGTGTGCCGGGCGAAACCTTCTGCAACACGGACGGCGACCTGGAGACCTGCGCCGCCTCGGGGATGGAGTGGACCGTCACCTCGTGCCCGCAGGGCTGCCAGGAGAGCGCGGTCCCGGGAGTGTACGAGTGCTTGTCCACCCTGGAGCAGGAGGCCAACAACACCTGCATCACGGCCCAGGATCTGGGGACCTTCGACGAGGGCGTGACCGTCTCCAACGGGTTCATCGCCTCGGTGGGCTACGCCGCGCCGGATCCCAACGACTACTTCACGTTCAAGGTGACCACGAGCGGGCCCTACATCTTCTCGTTCGATCAGCTGGCCGGCACGGCCTACATCAACGCCCGACTCTACCAGATCTGCGCGACCTCGACGCCGCCGGTCTCGGCGAGCGGCTGGTCCGCGGGCTGCACGGGCACGGCGCCGCGCATGGACATGACCGCCACGGCCGACCTCATCGCCGGGCTCAGCTACCACATCCACATCTGCGACGGCCAGTCAGGCTCGTACTACGGCAACTACAGGTTCACGGTACTGCCGGCGATCTGCGTGGCCGGGGAGTCCTGGTGCAACACGGACGACGATATCGAGACCTGCGTCGGCGGAACGTCGATTTCGACGACGGACTGCGCCGAGAGCTGCACCGAGGTGGGCGAGACCGCGATCTGCGACGCACCGGGGACGCCCCTGTTCGTGGAGACCTTCGAGAACGATCCGTTCGACTACCTGCCCGCGGTCAACGGGGACGCCAGCTGGACCCGGGTGGCCAGCGGGACCCATCCGGCAACGCTGCCCTACGCCGGCTCCTACATGGCCGAGTTCGACTCGTACTCCTCCATGGAAGGCTCGGCGGAGCTGGAATCGGGGACCTGGGATCTGTCCGGCACGACGTCCGTCATGCTCGTCGTCCACATGAGCCACGACACGGGGATGGCGTCCTACGACGACACCATCCAGGTCCAGTACGACATCGGCTCCGGCTGGGTCGATTTCGGCGCCGCGCTGCACCGGAACGACGGCACCACGGGCTGGGCCCAGCATTCCTTCGACCTGAGCGCCGTCCTCGCGGGCCAGGCCGCCCGGGTCCGGCTCCACGCCGTCTCGGACTGGGGCAACGACATGTTCGTCGATCAGGTGCTGTTCATGGCCGACTGAGCCGCGGCCCGGCAACCCGCACGTCCCCCTTGCGCGTCGTCATCCCCTGGCTGTCGTAATGGTTGAACAGGGGCAGGGCGTACTTGCGGCTGGTGTCCACGGCCTGGCGCAGCTCCGACATCGTCAGCTCGGGCTTGCGCTCGAACTCCCGGCGCAGGACCTCGGCGCCCTCGGCCACCACCCGGGTGTGGAAGTAGATCTTCCCTTCGAGGTTGATCGCCAGGTCACGGTCCACCAGCACCTGGACCAGCTGGCGCGCGGCCTTCTCGTCGAGTCCGGCGCCTTCGGCCAGGGCCGTCAGGTCCGGCGGCTGGAAGCGGCCCTCCAGCAGCGACCGCTCGAAGCCCTCGAGGGCCCCGCGCTGCTTCTTCGTGAGCTGCACCTCGAACCCGCGGGCGGCCAGCAGGTCACCCCCGGGCGCGTCCACGGCGCCGCCGGCCACGGCCAGGTCCACCAGGTGGCGCAGGGCGAAGTCGGGCAACTCCTTCTTGTAGCGCGCCAGGATCTCGCCGCGCTTGGCCCCGACCTTGAGCGGGTTCTTGCGGTGGTACTCGGCCAGGGCGGCCCCCACCTCGGCGGTGAAGCCGGCGAAGAGCTTCCCGCTGAGCAGGTGTCGCTCGCCCCGGGCCTCGAGCTCGATCAGCTCGCCGTCCACGCCCAGGGCGCCCACGAGCTCCTCGACGCGCTCCTCGGGCAGGTTGGTCCGGGTCACCAGCTCGGCGAAGCCCAGCACCCGCGCCTTGTCGAGCACTCGCAGCACCACCTGCTCGTCCCGGGAGTCGCCGAGCTGGCGCAGGGCCCCCACGGCCTCCTCCGCGTGGCGCTTGCGGTGCTTGCGCGGCGCGGCGTCCAGCACGCGGCCGCCGCCGATGGTGATCTGCGGCGAGTAGCGGCGGATGACGTAACGGTCGAGGCGCTGGGCCGTGGTCCGCTCCTCGAGGCGCAGCTGGACCAGGCCCTCCTGCCCGGGCTCGATGCGGTCGCGGTCCATGATCACGGCCCGGGCCAGCACCTCCTTGGTGCCCAGGTGCACCCGCACGCGCTGGCGCTGCTCGAGGGCCACCGGGCTGCCCTCCAGGATGCGGCACTCGACGTCGAGCATGAAGGTCGGCTGGAGGCGCCCCGGTGTGGCCAGCACGTCGCCGCGCTCGACGTCCTCGACGGCCAGGGGCGTGACGTTGAGGGCCACGCGCATGCCCGCCGAGGCCGTGCGCTCGGCCCGGCCCTGGCTCTCGATGCCCCGGATCCGCACCAGGTCGCCCCGGGGCAGCAGCTCGAGCTTGTCCTCGACGGCCACGGCGCCGGACAGGGCCGAGCCGGTGACCACGGTGCCGAAGCCCTTGATGGTGAACGCGCGGTCGATGGGCAGGCGGAACACGGCGCCCGCGGGACGGTCCTGTTGGCGGCCGGCCAGGTCCAGCAGCGCCCGGCGCACGTCCTCGACGCCGCGCCCCGAGAGCGAATCGACCCGGACCACGGGCTTCCCGTCCAGGAACGAGCCGGCGACGAGGCCGCGGATCTCCTCCTCGACCAGGTCGATCCAGTCCTCGTCGGCCAGGTCGCACTTGGTGATCGCCACCAGCCCGTCCTCGATCCCCAGCAGCCGCAGGATGTCGAAGTGCTCGCGGGTCTGGGGCATCACGCCGTCGTCCGCGGCCACCACCAGCAGGGCGAAGTCCACCGTGGCCACGCCGGCGACCATGTTCTTGACGAAGCGCTCGTGGCCGGGCACGTCGATGATCGCCACCCGCTCGGCGAGAAAGGCGTAGCCCAGGTCGATGGTGATGCCCCGGGCCTGCTCCTCCTTGAGCCGGTCGGTGTTGGTGCCGGTCAGGGCGTGGACCAGGGCGGTCTTGCCGTGGTCGATGTGTCCGGCCGTGCCGATGATCACGGGGCGCATGGAGAGTACTCATACCCCAGGAGCGGCCTCCCGGATAGCCGGTGGAGGTCGGAATCAGGACCTGGCAAACAACGCCGTGCGGCTGCTGCGGACGGGTGGGCGGTCGAGCTCGACGAGGCCTGCGCCGAGGGCGAAGGCGATGGTCTCGCCGAACAGGGCCTCGTCGACATGGCCCCGGGGCTCGGCGAGGAACAGCCGGCCACCGGGCCGCAGGGTCGCGGCGAGCTGCCGGATGGTCGCTTCCGGGTCCGGGGTCTCGTGGATCATGGCGAAGGCCAGGGCGAGATCCACGGCTCCGGCCAGATCCGCGACGCGAAGATCGCTTCCCTCGCAGCGGCGCGGCTCGAGGCGCGAGCTGAGCCCGGCCTTGCGCGCCCGGCGCTCGAGGGCGTCCAGCATCTCCTGCTGGACATCGACGCAGACCACGCGCCCCGCCGGCCCGACCAGGCGCGCCAGGGGCAGGCTGAAGAACCCCATGGCGCACCCGGCATCGAGGGCGGTCATGCCCTCCCGCGCGTGGGGCGACAGGAGCTTTACCGGATCCTGGAACCAGCGGCGGATCGGGCTCGCCAGCAGGTGCCCGACCCAGACGGGACAGACGTGATCGGCCATGGTCTTCACGCTCCTTCCGGCGGCCCTCCCAGCGCCAGGGACGCCAGCGGGACGACCGGCTCAGGGTCCCGGCTCGCCCGTCAACTCGCCGGCCCACAGGCGGCGGAAGAAATCGCGGTAGGGCAGCAGCAGGATCCCGTCCCGTTCCCGCGGCCAGCGCTCGTTGCACACAACCACGGCGAGCCGCGGCCCGTGATCCGCGCAGAAAGCCCGCAGTCCCCGGAGTTCTCTGTCGTCGACGCGGTCCGCGCCCTTGACTCCGATAGCGACCTCGCCGCGACCCAGGACGAAATCCACCTCGAGCCCGGTCTTGGTCCGCCAGAAGGAGATTTCGTACCCGAGGCCCGAGTAGGAGGAGTGGGCCGCGAGTTCGGTCAATACCAGGTGCTCGAGGGCACGGCCGAACTGCTCGCCCCGTTCCTCGGCGATGTTCCGCCTGGTGAGCGCCCCGGCCACCCCTACGTCGAACAGGTAGAGCTTGGGCGCCCTGCTGATCACCTGGCGCTCCTGCCTGGCCTTGAACGGCGGGATCAGCGTGCCGAAGAGGGTGTCGACGAGGATCTGGAAGTACTCCTTGACCGTCTTGCCGTCGATCCCGCACTCCCGAGCGATATTGGCGTAGTTGACGAGCTCGCCGTGGGAGAAGGCCGCCGCGTCGAGGAAGCGCGAGAAGGCCGCCGCGTTGCGCGTGAGCCCCTCGGCGAAGATCTCCTCGCGCATGTAGTCACGGGCGTACGCTTCGAGCGATTTGAAGGGTTGCGACCCCAGCCAGTGGGACGGCACCAGCCCGCGCTCGAGCACGTCGAGCA
>CAYZAI010000274.1:0-6599 GCA_964476305.1 uncultured Myxococcales bacterium | reverse complement strand
CCGAGGCCAAGGGCTGGTGCGGGAAGGTGTTCCAGGCCGTGGGCGTGGCCCTGCCTCCGACCATCCGAGAGGTGTCCACGTGAGCGAGAGAACAATATCGACCGGCTATCGAAATGTAGTGCCAAAGACTTTTCGTATCGTTATCATTCAGCTTTGATCAGACAACTGTAGAAGATGGGTATAGGTTGTAAGTCAATCAACAACTAGCGACAGGACTAGAACCTTCAAACTCGAGAAATGATGTTTTTGGTAATGACTAGATGTCTCGCGGCTGTCGGAAGAGCGCCCCTCGCGCTCTTTCCCTTTCTGCTGGCCGGACCGTTCCTGGCCGCGCCGTCCTGCGACGACGCCGATCCCGTAGAGGAAGTGAGCTTCTGGATCGACGAGACCACCGGACTGGTCTGGCAGGATCCGCCGCGGGACTCCGTGGGGAACGGGGTCGATTTCTGGGCGGCGGCGGACTACTGCGCCGGCCTCGGTGACGGAGGATGGCGCCTGCCCACCATCGACGAGCTGCGCTCGCTGATCCGCGGCTGCCCGGCTACGGAGCTCGGCGGCGAGTGCGCCATCTCCGATCCCGAGTGCCTGGACAGCGGGGATCCGGGCTGCTGGGGCGAAACCGGAAGCTGTGACGGATGCACTTCGAGTGAAGGCCCCGGCGAGAGCGGATTCTACTGGCCGCTTGATATTCACGGAGACGGAAGCACCGAGTTCGCTTCATCTTCGGATGACACATGGGAAGGCAGCCTGAAACAAGACAGTGAAGGCGATTGGTACTACTCCTACGGATACTACCTCGATTTCCGTGAAGGCCGCGTGAGCTCGGTCGGAAAAGGCGAGCCGTCCAAGGGCGTGCGCTGCGTGAGGGAAGAGGCGC
Source organism: uncultured Myxococcales bacterium (assembly GCA_964476305.1). GTDB lineage: Bacteria > Myxococcota_A > Polyangia > JAAYKL01 > JAAYKL01 > CAYZAI01. The sequence continues at coordinate 5,722 of CAYZAI010000274.1, read as the reverse complement.
CTTGGCGGTGACTCATCCCCAGGAGGACCGGAGATACGTGGTCTCGCTCTACCGCGGCATAATCGGAGACGCCTCCGAGCCCTCCGCGAGCTGAACCGACCCGCCGCTCGACCCGGGCGCCACCCCTTCACGAGCCGGGCGCGACGCACCGCGCGACACGGGTGCGAGGGCACCGCGACACGGGCGCAACGGTGTTGCGACAAGGCTAAAAACCGACACCGGCCGGGCGAAGTGCGGTATACTGTCCGCCGACGACTAGGGAGCGGAAATGAAAACGAAGCACACGACTGGAATCCTGGGAGCTGCGGTTGTCCTGGCGGCGCTCGCGTTGCCCGTACCGGCAGCGGCGCTGGTCATCGGCCCGCCCACGGAGCCGGCCTGGGCCACGGACGCCCACGTGCGCCTGGGCTGGGTCTTCGATACGCCCCACGACCCCGGCTCAGCGAGCCCGGTCACCGGCTGGAGCACGGCCCCTGTCGGGATCCCGGTCTGGGACTACGACGCTGGACGCGTCGCCTTCACCTACCCGGCCCAGTGGCACACCTCGCTGGACAACGGGACCAACGACCACCAGATGCAGCACTTCTGGTTCTCGTTCGTCTACGATTTCTCGGCCACGCCTCCTGGCAGCCCCAGCCTCTTCTCGAGCGTGGTGGCCCAGCCCTCGGACGGCAATCAGGGTTTCTCGTTCGTCGACGAGTGGTTCACGGGTGCGGGCGTGACCACCACGGACTACGCCCAGGCCGTGTACGGCCGGTGGACGGCCCAGCTCCAGATGTGGCCGAGCCCGGACACGGTGGAGATCTTCCTCGGCACCGCGCCCGCCCTGGGCATAGACGTGCGCGAGGTCTACCTGCTGGCCACGACCTACGAGTGTGTCGACAACACACCCTGCACCGACTCCGACCCCTGCCTCGGCGACGAGTTCTGCGACCTGACCGGGGTCTACGGCCCGCACCACACCTGCCAGTACGACCCGGCCACGACGACGACCTGCGACAGCTCGGGCGACACCCAGTGCACGAAGAACCTCTGCAACCCGCTCACCCTCAATTGCGAGATGACCGATCTCGAGGCCGGGGCCCAGTGCAACGACTCGAACCTCTGCTCGCACACGGACATCTGCGACGGCGCCGGAACCTGCGGCGGCACGATGTACATGTGCATCCCCGGGCAATGCCACGCGTCCAACACCTGCGACGGCGCTGGCGGCTGCACCCCGATGTACAAGGCTCCCGGAACCGAGTGCGACGATGGTCTCGACTTCACCAGCGGCGATGTCTGCAACCTCGGCACCTGCGCTGGTGTCGAGGACGGCTCCTGCAGCGATCCGGTGGAGGTCGGGGACCCGCCCTTCAGCCACACCACGACGACCGAGGATCGGCCGAGCCATGTCTCGGTCTACGGTCCGGGATGCGGCGACGAGACGCAACTGGGCCAGGGTGACGTGGTCTACGAGATCGAACTCGAGGCCGGGGAGACGGTGACGATCACAGTCGATCCCGAGTCCGGCGTGGACGTCGCGCTGGCCGTGATCGACGAATGTTCCGACGGCGAGGAGTGCGAGGCCTGGTCTGACGACGCCGGCGCCGGTGGGGAGGAACAGGTCGTGCTGACCGCGGACGAGGACGGCACGTACACCATCGTCGTGGAAGGCAAGGACGACCCCGGAGAGCACACGCTCGAGGTCGAAAGCGGCGCGGACTCGGACACCGACGCCGACTCGGACTCGGATTCGGACGCCGACTCGGACTCGGACTCGGACTCGGACGGCGACTCGGACTCGGATTCGGACGCCGACTCGGACTCGGACTCGGATGGCGACGACGACGACGGTGACGACGACGGATCCGGGGACGCCGACGATGGTTCGTGCGGATGCCTGGCCGTGGGTGGCGGGACCGAAGACGCACCGCGGGGCCTGCTCGGTGCCCTGCTCCGGCTCGTCCGGTCGGAGGTGATCCGATGACTCTGCGTCGCATGGTTGCCCGCGGCTCTGTGCTGCTCGCGTGGACACTGCTCTGCGCCGATCCGGGCTGCGCCGAGCTGAAGACCGCGAGCGAGGACGACGACGGCGCCGATGCTGACTCCGATGCCGACTCTGACGCCGACACCGACACCGACACCGACACCGACACCGACGCCGATGCTGACACGGACTCCGATTCCGACACAGACACGGACTCCGATGCCGATTCCGATTCCGATGCCGACACCGATTCCGACGCCGACTCGGACACCGACGCCGACGGGGACGGCGATTCGGACAGCGACTCGGACACCGTGGCCTGCCCGTACCAGTGCCTGAGCCTCACCCTGTGCAACCTGACCGGCGGCAGCGTCGAGCCCTTCTACTGGTGTTCCGGCGACAACGTGTGCTGCAACCCGGATCCGGACACGGACACCAATCCGGTGGAGTGCATCTCCGGCCCATGCTGCGACGGCGGACAGTTCCTCGGCACCGACGCCGCCTGCGAGAGCTGGCTCGAGCAGGACTGCGAATCGACGGGATGCGGAGGAGACGCCCGGCAGCGCACGGTCGAGCGGCGCTGCACCGGCCAGAGCGCGGACTGCGACGGTGATCTCGTCAACGGGGACTGGGCGCTCCTCGCCGACTGCGCCAGCGACCAGATCTGCTTCGCCGACGGCGACGCGGCGAGCTGCCTGAGCTGCCCGTACGGCTGCGTGGCCGACCAGTGCGAGTGGGTGGACTGGATCCCGCTGACCGGCGGGCTGTTCCAGATGGGCAGCTCGGCGGGCGGCACCGACGAGCTCCCGGTGCACGGCGTGACCGTGCCGTCGTTCTCCATCGGCGCGACCGAGGTCACGGTGCTCGACTTCTATCGCTGCTGGCAGCAGGGTTACTGCGTGATCTCCCCGGGCACCGCCACGGGCTGCAACTGGAACCAGCCCGGCCGTGAGAACCACCCGGTGAACTGCGTCGACTGGAACCAGGCACAGGCGTTCTGCGCCTGGGCCGGCGGGCGGTTGCCGAGCGAGGCCGAGTGGGAATTCGCGGCCCGCAGCTCGGGGGTGACCTCGACGTACCCGTGGGGGGAGACTCCCGTGGCGACCTGCGATCTGGTGGTGATGAACCAGGACGGGGGCGGTTGCGGGCTGACACACACATGGGACGTCTGCTCCAAACCCGGCGGCAGCACGGGCTCGGGCCTGTGCGACATGGCCGGCAATGTCTGGGAATGGACCGAGGACTGGTACCACTCTGACTACACCAGCGCACCGTCGGATGGTTCGTCCTGGGTTGTACCCGCCGGGACCGTGCGCGTCACCCGTGGCGGCGGGTGGAGCGACCACGCCTGGTACATGCGCGCCACGGCCCGAAGCGGCGCGCTCCCCTCATTCTCCGCTCCCCAGCTCGGCTTCCGCTGCGCCCGATGAGGGCGGCGGTTCGCTGGGGTGGTCCGCGGGCGTTTGCGCGCCAGGGGCCGCAGGCAACACCACGGTGAAGATCGATCCCTGGCCTTCGCGGCTGCGCACCTCGATCTCGCCGCCCGCATCGCGCGCGATGCGCTGGCACACGGCGAGCCCGAGCCCCGAGCCCCGGGTCTTGGTCGTGAAGAACGGGATGAAGAGGCTCTGCATGTTCTCGGGGGCGATCCCCGGACCGTTGTCCGCGAAGCGTATCTCGACGAACCGTGCATCCGTCTCGGCTGCGGTCGATCGCACCCGCCGCACCCGCCGCGAGCGGGTGCTGATCTCGAGCCGGGCCTGCTCGCGGCCTTCCATGGCCTGGACCGCGTTGATCATCAGGTTCAGGAAGACCTGGTGCAGGTGCTCGCCGTCCACCAGCACCCGGGGCAGCCCCTCGGCGTGCTCCACGACGAGATCGACCCTGTCCTCGCGACCGGTCTCGAAGACCTGGAGCGTCCGCTGCACGATCTCGCGGATGTCGTGCTCCTTGGGCTGGCCGGTGGAGGGCCGGGCGTAGGACAGGAAGTCGCTGACCACCCGGTTCAGCCGGTCAACCTCCTCGACAATCACCTTGAGGAACTCGCTTTCCGGCCGTGACCCGTTCGGTGCGCCGGCGGTGTCGATCTCCTCGATGACCTGTGCCGCGGCCTTGATCGCGCCCAAGGGGTTGCGGATCTCGTGGGCCAGGCCGGCTGACATCTGGCCGAGGGCCGCGAGCCGATCGCGCTCCTTCATCTGTTGGTAGGCCCGGGAGTTCTCTATCATCGTCGCCACCTGGCCCGCGAGGCCGGCTAGCAGCACGACCTCCTCGGGCGAGAACGGGTCCCTGAGCCGTTCGTCCCGCAGGGCCAGCAGGCCCAGCAGCTGCTCATCGCCCTCGATGGACAGCAGGATGTCCGCCTGCATGCCCGCGAGGATCTCCAACGCCTCACCCGGCTGGTCGCCACCCTCGTCGCCACCGCCGCCGAGGGCCCGCTGCTCCTTGCGCAGCCTGAGCGTCGGCGCGGAGATGGAACCGCCGGCCACGAAGGGTCTCAGGAACCGGCGCGCCGCAGCCGATTCCACCCGGCCGAGGGCGGGGGGCGGCCCGAAGCTGGCGCGCAGGTCGAAGCCGCGGGCGTGGGGGTCGATCAGGTACAGCGCCCCGTGGGTGAACCGCCGCGACTCCTCGAGCCCGAGAAGCAGCACGTCGACCATCACGTCGATGTTGATGATGTGCGCCAGGCGCCTTCTCAGCTCGGCGATCCGCTGCTCGAGCTCGCGGCGCTCGCCGAAAAGGACGTCGGCGATGCGGCGCTCCACCAGGTCCCTCAGCGGGTCGAACAGGATCAGGATCACAAGCGAGGCCAGGAAGGCGTTGATCGCGAAGCCGCTGCCGGCCCAGAGCACCAGCGCCGAGTAGATGCCCGCCAGGGCGGCGCCCATCAGGGTCAGCACGGCGAAGCGGCCGAGGGTCTCGTAGAGGTCGAGGATGCGGTAGCGGACGATTGTCTGAGAAATGAAGTAGAGGAAGAGCAGCGTCATCGCCAGGCCGATGGGCGGAACGGAGATCGAGAACAGCTGTCCCGCGCGCTCGACGACCTGCAGGCTCAGGGTGGCCAGCGCGCCGGCGAACAGGTAGCGCATCCGCGCCCGATCCACCCGCGTCCGGGCCGAGCTGGCCTCCACGTTGAGATCGAGGATCGCCACCAGCAGGAAGCCCACGACGTACGCCAGCACGGCGAAGCCGACCACCGGCCGAAGCAGCGTGGGGTGCAGCACGACGCCGATCAGCAGCGTTCCGATGCCGATGGCCACCCAGCTCAGTCGCCGGCGTTCCCGCGAAGCGGCCGAGAACGTGCGGAAGAAATAGATCCCCGAGAGGGGAATGACCACGGCGAGGGCCAGGGCGATCCGTTCGAACCAGGGCTCGGCGCGCCAGGCATAGAGGAACGTGAAGAAGTAGTACGCCGCGAGGTTGCCCGACAGCAGCACGAAAAGGCGCTGACGCAGATCCTTTTCCCGGCGCAGCAGCACCGAGAACATGATCGCCAGGGCGATGATCCATCCCAGCAGGGAACTCTGGACGTGCGCGCCATCCACGGCGACCGGAGCTTAACACGTCGGGCCGGCTCGAGTGGCAGTTCCTGTCGCCACTGAACGGATTTGCACTGTTCGGCCGTTCATGCTAGCGTCGCGCCGTCTCTGGACACCGGCGGAGCGGCAATGGCCCCCACGAGTCGCGCACCAGCGAAGGCACCGGCGGAAGTGGCGGGCTCGCGGCGCCAGCCCGCGGTGGATCCCCGCCGGC
>CAYZAI010000273.1:3637-6602 GCA_964476305.1 uncultured Myxococcales bacterium | reverse complement strand
ATCTGCCGAGCGACGGGATTCGAAGCACCGGTCATCTGTACGCCGGTCGAGTTCATGCAAGGGTGAGGGCCATGTCACACAGAGATCCCATCGTCGAGGAAATCCGCGCGGCAAGAGCGAGCATCGCGAAAGAGGCAGGATACGATCTGGACCGCCTGGTTGAGAGCGCGAGAGCACGCCAGTTCAAGAGCGGGAGGGATGTCGTGCAACTCCCACCGAGGAAGCCGGACATCGCCAAGACCGCTTCTTGATGACCGCAAGGAACCGTCAGGCCTTCGCTACCCTCGTCTCGAGGATGCTCGACGAGCAGGACCCCGGCCGGGACCCTCACTCCACGATCACCGGCGGATCGGAAATCGGCGCGAGGTTGATCCCGCCGGGGTAGTTGTAGCTGGTGGCGAACCCGTAGCCCATCACCTGCAGGCCCACCGGGTCCTCGCACTCGAGGACGTGGGTCCCGCCGGTCTCGAGGCCGAGCTCGATGCGGGTCACGCCGAAGCCTCCGGCGATGGCGGTGGCGGTCTCGGTCACCGCGGCGCCGTCCAGCAGCAGCGACGCGCCCGTCGGCGCGATCACGTCGCCGAAGCTGAAGTTATAGTCGTCCGGCGCCAGGAAGACGTACTTCTTGCGGTACTGCTCCACGGCCTGGACGTTGGTCTGCGCCGGATCGCCGTTGTAGTCGAGGATGTGCCCCGGGTCGGACAGATCGGCGCCCAGCAGGAAGCTGGTCACGGCGAAGGGCTCGTCGCCCGTGACCTCGAAGCTCTGGCCGACCACCCCGAGATCGTAGACGTGGCCGGGCTGGATCACCGTCGGCGCTCCCGCGGGCGCGGCCGGGGCGTACTCCAGGTGCGTGTCGGCCATGTTGCCGTAGAGGCGCACCACGTGGCCGATGGGCACGCCGCGGGCGTTGGTGGGCACGGCGACGAGGTAGCGCTTGCCGTGGGTCTCGGCGGGCAGCACCACCTCCTCCTGGTGGTCGCAGGCCATGTAGCCCGCGGGCACGGTGTGGCACGGGGAGCCGGACATGACCTGGATCGGCTTGTCCGCGTTGAGCACGGTGCCCGAGAGATCCGCGTTCTCGGTGCCCATCAGGATCACGACCTCGCCGCGGTCGACGCCGAACTCGAAGATCTCGTTCGCACCCGCGGCCGGGATGTCGGCGCCGGCGCGCAGCGCCCCGTCCGGGCCGAGCTGGGCCAGCACCGTGGTGCCGTCCTCGATGCCGGTCACGGCGAAGTACGCGCCCTGGGTCACCTCCTCGCTGACCATCCCCGCGGGGCCGGTGATGCGGTAGTTGCCGGTCACGGCCGTGCCGGGCAGCAGCAGCGAGGCGTCGTTGGTGTAGGAGTGGCAGCCGAAGATGCACTGGCACCCCGACCAGTCCTTGCCCTCGGGCCCGCCCTGGGGGTCGAACTCGATGGGGTTGAACTGGTAGGCGATCACCGGCACCGAGCTGACGACGTGGTAGGCGCCGCCCGGCACGCGCTTGCTCGCGAGCTGCCCCGGCTGCGGCTGCCCCGTGTCGCACAGGGCCATCCAGTGCTTGGTCCCCTCGACCCAGGGCAGGAAGAACTTCTCGAGGCTGCCCGGGGCCACCTGGCCCGTTTCCACCACCGATCCGTCGCGCTCGATGGTGATGTCCGCCGGGTTCTCGCCCACGTTCGAGATCACCACCGCGTAGTCGAACCAGGTGCCCACGACGTTGGGCAGGGCCACGGGCCAGAACTCGCAGCCGACGTAGGAGTGGCTCGTCTCGGCCTCGGCGCAGGTGGTCGGATCCTCGACGTAGTAGGTGTCCGTGTCCGAGTCGGAGTCGCCGTCCGCGTCGCCGTCGCTGTCCGCGTCGCTGTCCGCGTCCGACGTGCCGTCGTTTCCTCTCGAGCCGTCCGAGCAGCCGACGGCCAGCATCACCGCGACGGCCGCGATCGTCGATATCGCACGCTTCACCGTGGTCATGGTCGCACCTCCGCTGGTTGTTGTGAGGGTAGAATACCACGGTCCGGGAACATCTGGCGATCGAACTCGCAGGGTACCCGGACCCTCATCCGCTGGCCATCCGACCAGCTTTGCGCTACAGGGTGACCCGTGACGACGAAGGAAAAGGAAACGCGCTGCGGCTACGTGGTGCTGGCGGGACGGCCCAACGCCGGCAAGTCCACCCTGCTGAACACGATCCTCGGCGAGAAGCTCCAGATCGTCTCGGCCACGCCTCAGACCACCCGCAACCGGGTGCTGGCGGTCCACATCCACGGCCCGTCACAGATGGTCTTCCTCGACACGCCGGGCATCCACGAACCGGCAAACTCCCTGGGGCGATACATGGCACGGGCAGTGGAGAGCGCCATCACCGACTCCAACATCTGCCTGTGGCTGGTGGACGCCACCAAGGCCCGGGATCCCGGCGTGGGGCTCTCCGAAGCCGAGGGCGAGGTCGGCCGGCGCCTCGGCGAGTCCGGGCTGCCGGTGATCGCCCTTTTGAACAAGGTTGACCTCGTCCAGCCCAAGGAACGGCTGTTGCCCCTGTCCGCCGCGGTCGCCACCCTGCCCGGCGTCGTCGAGGTGATCCCGATCTCCGCCCTGGGCGGGGACGGCGTGGAGCGGGTGGTGGCCGCGATCGACGCGCGCCTGCCGGTCTCTCCCTGGCTCTTTCCAGAGGACATGCTCTCGGATCGGGCCGAGCGCTTCTTCGCCGCCGAGCTGGTACGCGAGGCGCTGATCGAGCTGACCCGCCAGGAGATCCCCCACCGTTCCGCGGTGGTGATCGAGCGCTTTGTCGAACACCGCGACCGCTTCGCGATCCACGCCGCGATCCACGTCGAGCGACCGAGCCAGCGCGGGATCCTGGTCGGCAAGGGCGGGCGGATGATCAAGGATATCGGCGTCCGCGCCCGACTGGCCATCGAGCGCCGGCTCGGCTGCCAGGTGGACCTGCGCCTGCACGTGACCGTCACCCCGGACTGGA
>CAYZAI010000273.1:0-3627 GCA_964476305.1 uncultured Myxococcales bacterium | reverse complement strand
GACCTCGGCCGATGTTCCGCTCGGCGAAGTGGGCTACGAATGAGCCCGGAAAGGCCGACCGTCGCGATCCTCGGACGGCCCAACGTGGGCAAGTCCACGCTCTTCAACCGCCTGGTCGGCCGTCAGGCGGCGATCGTCGAGGACCAGCCCGGCGTGACCCGGGACCGGCTGTACGCAGAGGCCTGGATCATGGGCCGGCCCGTGACCTGCATCGACACCGGCGGTTTCGAGGCCGAGCCCGAGGACGCGATGGCGCTGGGCATCAACCGCCAGTGCCGGGTGGCCCTCGAACAGGCGGACCTGGTCCTGTTCGTGGTGGACGGCCGGGTGTCGCCGACCCCGGACGACCACCGTACCGCGGACCTGCTGCGGCGGATGGGCCGGCCGTGCCTGCTCGTGGTCAACAAGATCGACGGCCCCCGGCAGGAACTGGAGGCCGGTGACGCCTTCTCGCTTGGGCTCGATCCGGCCGTGATGGTCAGCGCCCAGCACGGTCGGGGCTTCGCCGATCTCGAGGAGCTGATCCACTCGTTGCTGCCGGCGCCGGCGGAGAGCGGACCGGTGACGGAGCCCGAGCCCGCGGATGACGGCCCGGTGCGCGTGGCGATCGTCGGCCGCCCCAACGTGGGCAAGTCGTCCCTGGTCAATCGGATCCTCGGCGAGGATCGGCAGCTGATCGACGACGCGCCCGGGACGACCCGCGACGCGGTGGACCTCCCCGTCGAGCGCGACGGTCGCCGTTATCTCCTGGTGGACACGGCCGGGATCCGGCGCAAGCGCTCGGTGGAGGCCGCCGGACCCGAGCGGCTCGCCGTGTCCGCCGCCGTCCACGCCATGGAACGCAGCCGGGTCGTGGTGCTGATGGTGGACGCCGCCGAAGGGCTGGCCGACCAGGACACGCGGGTGCTCGGGCTGGCCATCGACCGCGGGCGGGCCGTCGTGATCGCGCTCAACAAGTGGGACCTGCTGGAACGAAACAGGGAGCGCGAGGACGCCGTGCTCTCGGAGGCCAGGGAGCGGCTCGCCTTCTGCCCGTGGGCCGCGATCGTGAAGCTCTCGGTGACGAAGAGGCGCGGCATCGGCCGCCTGTTCGCGGCCATCGACACCGCCGACGCGGAGCACGGCAGACGCGCGCCCACCGGCGAGCTCAACCGCCTGATCGAGGACATCACGACCCACCACCCTCCGCCCCTGCGCAAGGGCCGCCCGGTGAAGCTGTTCTACGGGGTCCAGGCCGGGATCCATCCGCCGACCTTCGTCGTGCACTGCAGCTACCCCGAGGCCCTGCACTTCTCGTACGAGCGCTACGTCGTGAACCGCATCCGCGAGACCTTCGGCTTCGACGGGACGCCGGTCCGCGTCTTCTTCCGCAAGCGCAAGAGGCGGGGCGACTGAGCCCTTCAGTCGTGGAGCTCGACGACGAGGGCGGTGATGTTGTCCTTGCCGCCGCGTTCGTTGGCCATCTGGACGAGATCGTCGCAGGCCTTGCCCGAGTCCCGTTCCAGGACGGCCGCGATCTCCTGCCGCTTGATGTAGCCGTGCAGCCCATCCGAACAGAGCAGGAAGCGATCCCCCACCCGGACCGATATCAGCTGCGTGTCCACCTGGACGTAGTCCTTGTTGCCCACGGCCCTGGTGATCACGTTGCGGTGCGGCGAGCGGGCCGCCTCCTCGGGGGTCAGCACGCCCTCGCGGATCTGCCAGTTCACCAGGGTGTGGTCCTCGGTGAGCTGCACCGCCTCGCCGTCCCGCACGCAGTAGACCCGCGTGTCCCCGACCTGGGCCGTCACGCCGTAGGCGCCCACCAGCAGCAAGGCCGAGACCGTGGTGCCCATCCCGCGATTGGCGGGCTGCTGCTCGGCGAGGCCATAGACGAGGTAGGTGGCGGACTGGATCGCGCTTTCCAGTAGCCGGCCGATGCTGCGGGACGATTCGCGGGAGATCGGCCGCGTCCGGAAATCCTCGATGACTTCGCGGCCGCGAATCACCATGTCGTGGATCGCCTCGACCGCTTCCCGCGCCGCGATCTCTCCGGCCGCGTGACCGCCCATGCCGTCGGCCACGAGATAGAACCCCAACTGGTCGTCACGAAGGAACGCGTCCTGGTTGGTCTTGCGGCGTCTGCCGATATCGCTCTTGGCGTGGGATCGCACTCGCATCGAAGTCCCGAGGACCGGCACGGACCCTGCTTGTGAGCCGTGGTGGAACGACACACCATAGTAGTCGCCGTCGGCTCCGGTCACAAGCGGGTTCTTGTGCCGGCTCCCGGCGTTTCGGAAAACGTCAATAAATGTCGATGTCCTTGAAGTAGAACGCGATCTCGCGGGTCGCCGACAGCGGGGAGTCCGAGCCGTGGATGGCGTTCTCGGTGATGCTCTCGCCGTACGTCGCCCGCAGCGTCCCGGGCGCCGCGTCCGCGGGGTTGGTTGCGCCCATGACTTTCCTGGCGCGGCCCACGGCGTCCTCGCCCTCGAGCACGATGGCGCAGATCGGGCCCGAGGTCATGAACTTGACGAGCCCCTCGAAGAACCCCTTGCCCTTGTGCTCGGCGTAGAAATCCTCGACCTGAGAGCGCGAGAGCAGCGTCATCCGCGCCGCGGCGATGCGCAGTCCCTCGTCCTCGAAGGCCTTGAGGATGGTGCCGATGCGGTTCCTGCTCACGGCGTTGGGCTTGATCACGCACAGGGTTCGCTCGCTCATCACTCCTCCTCCTCGACGGCGTCATCAAGGTCGTCATCGTCGATCCCGACTTCTTCCTCGCTCTGGGGGGGTGTCTTCTTCGCTGTTCCGGATCCCTCGGCAGTGCCCCCCTGGGCCGCCGCGGCACCGACGGGTTTTCCGGCAGGCACCGGCGCGGCTGTCGGCGGGTCTCCGAACTCGTTAAGCAACTTGCGTTCGAACTTGCCGAAGAGCACGACCTCGATATAGGTCGGCATGCTCGGGATCTGCAACCGCACCTTGACGTACTGCCGCCCGGACTCCACGGTCGGTATCATCTCGAAAGAGCCGCTGCGGTCGCTCCCGCCCTCGGTGTACTCGAAGAGCAGGTAGCCGACCTCCCGGTCGCGCTCGAGGATACGGTATCCCATGTCGACGCGGAGGAACCGGACGAGGCTCGTCCAGATCTGACCTTGACGGTAGGTCAGCATGCGGTCGGTCCTGGCTTCGGCCGTCGAGGCGGACAGCGCTCCGGCCAGGAGAATTATCGCATAGGGAAGCAAGCGCTTCATGACGCACCTCCGTGTAGACCAATATACTACATCGAACCACCACTGCCAAGTTTTCGCCCTCCCGCATCCTTCCCCCGGGCCCGTGCCCCGGGTCGGCCAGGGTCGGTCCAAGACATGCGGATCCCATTGTTATTTTTCATATTTTTCGACACATCCGAAATCCGACAGCAGGTCCACGTGAAAAATGGTAGAATTCGGAGCCCAGATGGACACGCTCATCCACTCGAACGGGGACACCAACGCCAACGCGGGCTGGCTGGTGGACAGTTTCCGGTGGCAGACGTCGTCGAGCCGCGAATGAGGGGTGCATCCATGCGAACGACCGCTCGTCTCTTGGTTTTCCTGCTGCTGGCGGCGGCCTGCGCCAAGCTCGAGGATCCGAACGCCACGGGCGGCG
>CAYZAI010000272.1:0-6628 GCA_964476305.1 uncultured Myxococcales bacterium | reverse complement strand
ACACCGACACGGACACCGACACGGACACCGACACGGACACCGACACCGATACCGACACCGATACCGATACCGACACCGACGCGGACACGGACACCGTGACCGAGACCGACGGGCCGTGCCCGGATCCGCCCTACGTGTGCCTGAACCCGAATGCCTGCAACAACGGCGGCGGGACGATCCTCGACCAGTTCACCTGCGACTTGGGCAAGGTCTGCTGCGACCTGCCCTGATCCCCTGGAGCTTCGCGAAGGCGGCGGCCACGCGCTCGAGGCCTTGCTCGATCTTCTCCATCGAAGTGGCGTAGGACAGCCGGATGTGCCCCGGGGCGCCGAACGCGGTGCCCGGCACGGTGGCCACCCGGGCCTCGTCGAGCAGGGTGTTCGAAAGATCCACGTCCGTGGCGCCGGCGCCGAGCTTCTCCACGAGCGGGGACACGTCGGGCAGGGCGTAGAACGCGCCGCCGGGCATGGCGCAGCGCACGCCGGGCATGCGATCGAGTCCCGCGACGATGGCGTCCCGGCGCCTGGCGTACTCGGCGCGCCAGCCGTCCAGGAAGTCGCGGGGCCCGGTGACCGCGGCCAGGGCCGCCCACTGGGCCGGGGTCGTGGCATTCGACGTGGACTGGCCCTGGATCTTGGCGATGGCCTTGACCAGGTCGGGATCGCCGATGCCCCAGCCGATGCGCCAGCCGGTCATGGCAAAGGACTTGCTGACCCCGTCCACGATGAAGATGCGCGAGCGTGCCTCGTCCGATGCGACCGACAGCGGGGAGACGTGCGCGTTGCCGTCGTAGACCAGGTCGCGGTAGATCTCGTCGGCCACGACCCACAGGCCCAGCTCCAGCGCCCGGTCCACGATGGCGGCCAGGGCATCGCGGTCGTAGATCCCGCCGGTGGGGTTGGACGGCGTGTTGAGCACCAGCGCCCGGGTCCGGGGCGTCACGGCCCGGGCCAGGGCCTCGGGGGTCAGGATCCAGCCGTCCTCGGCCCGGGTCCCGACGATCACCGGCCGGCCTCCGGCGAAGCGGACCTGGTCGGGATACGAGACCCAGTACGGCGCGGGCACGATCACCTCGTCGCCGGGATCGAGCACGGCCAGGAAGAACCCGAACAGGGCGTGCTTGGCGCCCACGGTGACCACCACCTGGGCCGGATCGCAGGGCACGCCGCGGACGGCGGCGCTCTCCTTTGCCACGGCCTCGCGCAGCTCGGGGATGCCGGCCACCGCGGTGTAGCGCGTGGCGCCCCGATCGAGGGCCGCCTTGGCGGCCTCGCAGATGTGGGCCGGGGTGTCGAAGTCGGGCTCGCCGGCGCTGAAGGAGATCACGTCGATGCCCCGGGCGCGCAGCTCCTGGGCCTTCTGCGTCACGGCGAGGGTGGACGAGGGCTTGATCTCGTCGAGGCGCGCGGACAGCCGGATCAAGGTCAGCCTTCCTTCCCGGCGGCCTCGTCCTTCCCGGCCTCGCCTTCCTCGCCGGAATCCTTGTCGCCCCGCAGCCCCTCCTTGAAGTTGCGGATGCCGGCGCCCAGGCCCTTGCCCAGCTTGGGCAGCTTGGTGGCGCCGAACAGCAGCAGGACCACCAGCAGGATGATGATCCACTCCCACATCCCGGGCATGCCGATCAGCGGCACGGTTGCGAGCGGCGTGTACATGTTCTTTCGACTCCCTCGTTGACGGGCCGTTGTTGTCGATCCTGGAATCAGCTCCTTCTACAACAAACGCCCACCGGAAACAATGTCCGGCACGGCCGAGAACCGGTCTTGCCCTCCCGCGCGACCGTGGCACACTGCTCGCGTCGTTTTCACAGGGAAGGTTTGGATGACCAGAGCATTCGACAGCGAGAAGTACCTCGCCGAGCAGACCGAGGCGATCCTCGAGCGCGTCCACCGCTTCGACAACAAGCTCTACCTCGAGTTCGGCGGCAAGCTCCTGTTCGACTACCACGCCGCCCGCGTGCTGCCGGGCTTCGATCCCAACGTCAAGATGCGGCTGCTCCAGCGCCTCCGCAGCCAGACCGAGATCATCCTGTGCATCTACGCCGGCGACATCGAGCGGCGCAAGGTCCGCGCCGACTTCGGCATCACCTACGACTCGGACGTCTTCAAGCTGATCGATGACATCCGCGAGTGGCAGCTCGAGGTCTCGGCCGTGGTGATCACGCGCTTCGAGGATCAGCCCGCGGCCGTGGCGTTCAAGAACAAGCTCGAGCGCCGCGGGATCCGGGTCTGGACCCACCGGCCCATCGAGGGCTACCCCACGGACGTCGATCGCATCGTCAGCGACCGGGGCTACGGCGCCAACCCGTACATCGAGACGACCTGCCCGCTGGTCGTGGTGAACGCCCCGGGCCCCAACAGCGGAAAGATGGGCACGTGCCTGTCACAGCTGTACCACGAGTACCGCAAGGGGGTCCGCGCGGGCTACGCCAAGTTCGAGACCTTCCCGATCTGGAACCTGCCGCTGCGTCACCCGGTCAACGCGGCCTACGAGGCGGCCACCGCCGATCTGCGCGACGTGAACCAGATCGACCCGTTCCACCTCGAGGCCTACGGCACCAGCGCCGTGAACTACAACCGCGACGTCGAGGCCTTCCCGCTTCTCCGCCGCAGCCTCGAGCGGATCACCGGCGAATCGCTCTACCGCTCGCCCACGGACATGGGGGTCAACCGCGCCGGGTTCGCCATCGTCGACGACGGGGCCGCGGTGGAGGCCGGGAAGCAGGAGCTGATCCGCCGGTACTTCCGCTACTCGTGCGACGTGGCCGTGGGCATGGAGTCTCCCGAATCGGTACGGCGCGTCGAGGCGCTGATGGAGGAGTTCGAGGTCGATCCCGAGGACCGCCGGGTCGTGACCCCGGCCCGCGAGGCGGCCGCCGCGTCCGAGGCCCGGGCCGAGACCGGCCACAAGGGCGTGTTCAGCGGCGCCGCGGCCGAGCTGGGCGACGGGCGGATCGTCACCGGGCACAACTCGCCGCTGCTCCACGCGACCTCGGCGCTGGTGCTGAACGTGATCAAGGAGCTGGCCGGCATCCCGCGGCACCTGCACCTGCTGAGTCCGGGCGTGATCGAGTCCATCGGCCGGTTGCGCAAGGACATCCTCGGCCGGCCGTCGATCAGCCTGAACCTGCAGGAGACGCTCATCGCGCTCAGCATCAGCTCGACCACCAACCCCATCGCCGAGCAGGCGATGCGCCAGTTGCCCGAGCTTCGCGGCTGCGAGGTGCACGCCACGCACCTGCCGACCCCGGGCGACGAGAAGGGCCTGCGCCAGCTCGGCGTGCGGCTGACCTGCGACCCGGCCTTCGCCAGCGAGAAGCTGTTCGTCTCCTGAACGCGACCCCGGCCGCTTGCACCTCGCCTCCCCGGGCGCCAAACAACGACCTTGACATCTCCCCCCGGATTTCCTGCTATTCTTCTTCCCATGAGACACAGGACGATATCACTCGTGGCCCTGGTCGCGTCGCTGTGCGGTTGCGGCGGGGCCGACACCCAGGCTCCGGTCGTGACCGCGCCTCCGGTGGCCGAGCACGCCGGGCCGGCCATGGCCGGCGCCATGCTGACGACCGCGGTCGATGCGAGCGGCGAGAGCGCCGCGCCCGCGTCCACCAGTTTCGGGAGGGACACCGAGCGGATCTACCTCGTCGCCGAGCTCACCGGACTGGCGCCGGACACCCGGATCGACGTCAGCTGGAGCCCGGTGGGTGGCGGCGAGCCGCTGAAACACTCGAGGGACACCGCCTCGGGCGACCACAGGCTGGTCGCCAGCCTCGCCGCGCCGCCCGGGGGCTTCGAGGCCGGCGACTACCAGGTCCTGGTCAATGCCAACGACGCACGGCTCGGCCACGTCGCCTTCCACATCGGCGGCAAGACCAACGACTGGACCGGCGTGCGCGGGCTGATGGTCTCCTCCGCCATCACCGCCTGGACGGGCGAGGCGATCGAGCCCAGGTCGTCGTTTCCCAGCGGCACCAAGCGGATCTACGCCGTCTTCCAGGTCCGCACCAACGACCCGAGCCCCTTCGTGCGTGCGACGTGGTTGCGGGACGAGAACGAGCTGGCGGCGAACAATCTGGAATGCGGCAGGGAGGTGCGCTGCGTCGATGCCTACGAGAAGGGGAAGCAGATCCCGCTCGGCGACTACGAAGTGGAGATCACCGTGAACGGCGAGGTCATGGCCCGCCGCAGCTTCCACGTGGGCGGCGACCCGGTCAGCCCGATGCTCCTGCACGCCGCCCTGGGCGTGGCCAAGGGCAAGAAGAAGCAGATGCCCAGGCGACACGACGCGGTCTTCAAGGGTGGGGCAGGTGGCCTGCGCTGTGGGGTCCGCATCTCGAACCTGCCAGACGAGGCCCACGTCAGGGTGGTCTGGATGGCGGTGACCGACGGCGGCGACGAGCAGCGTCACGAAGCCGAGGAGACTGTCGAAGGCGGCGGCACCCAGACCGCGGTCGTCGATTGGCCGATCGACGGCGCCCTCGAACCGGGACGCTACAAGGCGGTCATCAACCTCGGCTCCCGGAAGCTCGAGGAGCTGGGCTTCACCGTCGAGTAGGCTCGCCGCGTGCGCCCGGAATCCTGCGGCGATCCTTGACCCCGCGGAGGCGGGCGACTAGGGTCCGACCATGCACCCGGTCCTTTTCGTCATCCCCGGAATCGATCTGCCGATCTTCTCGTACGGCGTGATGCTGGGCCTGGCCCTGGTCGTGGGCTGGATCATCGTGATGCGCCTCGGCGTCGCCGACGGCCTGCCCCGGGAGAAGCTCCAGATGGGTTTCGTCTGGGCCGCCGTGTGGGCGATGATCGGCTCGCGGGTGCTGTTCATCGTCACCAACCTCGACCAGTTCACCGGCCCCGGCGCCAGTCCCCTCGATCTGCTCAACGTCCGCAAGGGCGGGCTCGTGGCCTACGGCGGTTTCCTCGGCGGCTTCCTCGGCTCGTGGATCTACTTCCGGCGGCAGCGCATCCGCCTTCTGCCCTGGGCGGACGTGGTGGTGCCGACCCTGGCCTCGGGCCTGGGCATCGTGCGCAACGGCTGCCTTCTGTACGGCTGCGACTACGGCCGGCCCATCCCTGAGGACGCTCCGGGCTGGGTCAAGGCCATCGGGCTTCGCTTCCCCAACTGGGACGTGAAGTTCTCCGAGCTCAAGGCGCGGCTGGCCGAGACCGGCTCCTCGGCCCTCGAGACGTTCCACGGCGCCCCGGCCTACGAGCACCACGTCCACGACGGCCTGGTGCCGCCCGGCGCGGCCGAGTCCGCCCTGGTCTACCCCACCCAGCCGATGGAGGTGCTGAACGGCTGGATCGCCTTCGCCATCCTGATGATCGCCCGGCGCCGCACCCGCTTCCGGGGACAGATCTTCTGTCTGTTCACCATGTACTACGGCGTCACCCGGGCGCTGATGGAGATCCTGCGCGGGGACACGGGCCGCGGCGGCCTGTGGGTGCTCTCCACCTCGCAGCTCGTGGGCGTGGCCACGTTCCTGGCCGCTCTCGGGGCCTGGATCGTGCTCTCCCGCCGCGCCGCGAAGGATCCCGTGGCGGCCATGGCCCTCGGCCCGGGGGCCGAGCCCGAGCCGTCCGACGGCGAGCCCGCGGAGCCCGCCCCCCGCACCCGCAGGCGACGGAAGAAGTAGGTCGCGCCCGATCCCGCCGTCCGCTACGGTATCGGTGTCGCTGTCGGTGTCGGCGTTCCCGGAGTCGGGCCCAGTCAAGGTCTAGGCGAAATCGCCCTCGAGGCTGCTCCAGTCGGCAGCCATCGAGAGGATAGGCATTACCGACTTTCTCCTGGCAGAGTTGTCACAAGATCCGTTCGACGACAAAGGATCAGGCCTCCCGAGTGTAGATCTTGGGCGTGTGAGAGAGCAGGATCAAGCACAGTAGAGCTCGAAGGAGGTGGCCGACGACGAAGGCACCATTGGTGATTTGAGCTCCATCGCCCGTCCTCGCAACATTTTTTCGCGGGAGTGGGGTTTTGGGGTTCTGTTTGAGGGGTGGTTCAGGGGCAGTTGGTCGGAACGGGCGTGCAGCTGTCGGAGAGGTTGGCAACCACTATCAGCGACGCGGGGCCGGTGGTGAGCTGGTCCAGAAACTCGCACACCTCGCAGTCCGGGAGTGTTTCGTTCCAAGCAACGTCCAACTCCCCATCCATCGAGGTGACTCCGCCGAGGCCGTCGAGGTTGCCTAGGGCCGGGTTGTTGGCGATGTACAACTCATTCACCGACCCGATCCCGTTCAGGCCGTCCACATTGCCAAGGGTGTCGTTGTAACCGATGCTCATCACGGCGCCGTAGTATTCGAGCCCGCTGAGACCGTTGAGGTCCTCAAGTAGCGGGTTGCTCTCGAACACGACGTTCCCACCGATATATGTGACCCCCTCCAACCCGTGAAGGGTGGTCAAGATGGCGTTGTTCACGATCTCCAGACTCGCCCCGACGGACGTGAGACACGACAACTCGCTCAAGTCCGTGCAGGCTGGGCACTCGACAGTAAGGCAGCCGATAACCGAAGTGTAGCCATCGAGCAGCGTGGTATCCGACGGCGTTGTCACCGTGAAATCACCTGTGTACTCACCCGAGGAGCAGTCCAGTCCCGAGCCGGTATCCGTGTCGGTGTCCGTGCCGGTATCGGTG
>CAYZAI010000271.1:0-6710 GCA_964476305.1 uncultured Myxococcales bacterium | reverse complement strand
GCGTTGTCGCGCTACTACGAACGCATCGGCGACTTCGGTGAACTCGTGCAGGTGCTGGCGCGGCAAGCGCCGCACTCGCTTGACCATGCGGAGCGCGCGGAGATCCTCTACCGTCGGGCCGAGATCCTCGAGCGCAAGCTCGGCGATCGGGACGAGGCGGTCGCGGGCCTGCGCCAGCTGCTGGCCGAGGTCGATCCCGGACACGCGCCGAGCCTCGAGCTGCTGCGCGGGATCCTGGTGGAGGGTGGGGACTACCCGGGCGCGGTCGAGATCCTGGAGCAGCAGATCGGCTACACCGAGGATCAGGCCCGACTGAAGGAACTGCTCACGCTTCTGGGCAACTGGGCTCGGGACGAGCTCAAGGATCTCGAACGGGCGGTGGACGCCTTCGAGCGCGCCCTGGCCATAGATGGCGGCGACGAGGACTTGGCGGGGGCCCTGGACGAGGCCTATGTCCAGCTCGAGGAGTGGGACAAGCTGCTCAAGCTGATCTACGGCCGCTTCCAGAGGATGGACGACGACGACGAGAAGCTCGAGGCGCTGCTACGCGGCGGCAGGATCTGCGAGGAGCACCTCACCGACAAGAACAAGGCCTGGGTCTGGTACCGGCAGGCCTTCGATGCCCTGCATCACCTGCAAGGGACGCTCCCGGCGGTCAAGGAGGCGGCCTACCGCCTTGAGCTGTGGAATGAGCTGATAGACGTCTACGGCGCGATGACGCGGATCTCCACCGAGGTCGGCGTGCAGGCCGAGTGGTGGCTGGCCATCGCCGATGTCTTCGAGACCAACCTCGGTGACCCGGCCCAGGCCCTGGAGGCCGTGCTTCGCGCCTTCGGCCTCGACCCCGAGGAGAAGACGCTGCTCGACCGGGTCGATCGGCTCGCGGTGGCGGCCGAGAACTGGCAGCGGCTGGCCACGGTCTACGGCGTGCTGGCCTCGCGGCTGACCGACAAGGACGAGAAGACCCGGCTCATGATGCGGTACTCCCGCGTGCTCCACGAGGAGGGCGATCAGGCCGGCGCGGCATTCGACGTAGCCCTCAAGGCGTTCGAGCTCGACCCGCTCAGCGAGGATCTGCTGGAAGCGGTCGAGCGCATCGGGACCGCCGCGAAGCGCTGGGACGACCTGTGCAAGGTCTACAACGCGGTGGCGGGGCTGCTCGAAGACAAGCAGCAGAAGGCCGAGATCAAGATGCGGACCGCATCTGTCCTGCGCGAGCATCTCGACGACGGGGACGGCGCGCTGACCGCGGTGACCGAGGTTCTCGGTTTCGATCCCTTCTCCGACAGCCTGCGGGAGGTCGCCTGGAAGATGGTCAGCGAGCTCGAGGAGGCGCTGCTCACCTCCGAGAAGGGCGTCTACTGGGGCCGGGTCATCGAACTCTACCGCGAGCTGGTCCAGGTCCATCGCCACGAGCGCGAGAACCAGGTCGAGCTGCTGATGATCGTCGCGAAGGTCTACGCCGAAAAGCTGGCCGACAACGCGGCGGCCTTCGAGTGTATGAAGGAGGCCCAGCAGATCAACCCGCGGGACGAGACGACCATCGACCGACTCGAAGAGATGGCCCGGATCCACGATTTCTGGGAGGCCCTGTCCGACCACTACTCCGATATCCTCGATGAAACCTTCGAGATGGACGTGGCGGTGATGTACCACAGGCGCCGGGCGCGCATCCTCGCCGACGAGCTCGACAGGGCGGACGACGCGGCCGAGCACTACTGGCAGATCATCCAGCTCGACGCGAGTGACGAGAAAGCCTACGGGCTCCTGCTTCGACACTACGAGAGCTGCAGCAAGTGGAACGACCTGGTCGGCCTGCTGGAGCGCCAGCTGGACTCAACGGGTGACGAGGATCAGAAGCGAGAGATCCTGCTGCAGATCGCGGGTGTCTGGGAAGAGAAGATAAAGAACAAGTTCGAGGCCAAGGACTGGTACGAGCAGATCCTGTTGCGCTGGCCGGGGGATGCGGACGCGGAGGCCGGCCTGGCCAGGGTGCGCAGCGGACACGCGGCGGCCAGGGTCGAAGAGGTCGATGACGAGACCGACGACGACATCCGGGCGCTGGTTTCGATCCCGCCTCCGACACCGCGAGAGGACGAGGAGCGGGAAGACGAGCCGGCGGACGGGGATCCCCTCGGGG
This sequence comes from uncultured Myxococcales bacterium, assembly GCA_964476305.1. Taxonomy (GTDB): domain Bacteria; phylum Myxococcota_A; class Polyangia; order JAAYKL01; family JAAYKL01; genus CAYZAI01. Next base: position 4,570 of record CAYZAI010000271.1, on the reverse strand, counting down.
AGACGTCGGAGCGGGAAGAGGCCGCAGAGGAAGAGGAACCGGACGCTCGTCACGAAGAAGAGGACCGTGCCACTCCCGTCCCCACGGGTGACGACGAAGACGGCCCCGTCGAGGAAGACGAAGAGGAGCGGGAAGAAGAGCGGGAAGAGGAGCGGGAAGAAGAGCGGGAAGAAGAGCGGGAAGAAGAGCGGGAGGTGACCGCGGAGGAAGGAGAGCCGCTCCCGGCTCCGGGTGCGAAGCATGTCTCCTTCATGCCGACCGCGGACGAGTCGCTGGCCACGGAGCAGCCGCTACCCGAGCTGGATGACGAGGTCGATGACCTGTCTCGGGGGGACTCCCTGTTCGATGTCGATGCCGAGGATGTCGATGACTCGTCGCTGACCGAGGAAGAGACCGAGATGGACGCGGACGACCTCGTGGTAGACGAGGAGCTTCTTCCGCCCGGTTCGCTCGAGACCACCGACGAACTGGACGAGGATGTCCTCGAGGAGATCGATGAAGATTTGATCGAAGAGGAGGAGGTGGAGGAGAAGTAGGGCTCAGACTCCGTCGATTTTCACGCCCGCTCCGGCGGGAGCCAGCTTGACATACAGGATCAGCAGGGCCGGCTCGCCGGGACCGGTTGGCTGCTCCAGCAGGACAACCGCCGGCTCGCCTTCGGTCTGGCGCCCTTCTGCCATCACGCCGCCCTTCAGCGTCTCGATCAGCTTCGCGGTCCCGGCGAGGGGCCCGCGATGGATGATCCGCACGACCTCGGTCTCGGGCAGGACCGAACTCTGACCCGCGATGGCGCCGCCTCCCCCCGGCGTGGGGCACGGGGCCGGGATCTCGACCTGCTGTCCGTCGACCTCGCTTCGCACCACGCGCCGCCGGGGGAGGCGGGCGATCTTCGGCTGGTCGGTGATCGGCGGCACCGGCGCCAGGAACAGTCGCTCGTCGTAGGCCTTGAAGTCCACCTGTGTCGCCGTCTCCTCCCAGACCACGGCTCCGTCCCGCGATACCCGACGGGCGAAGGGGACCTGTATCTTGTCCACGGTGCGCCAGTCCGAGAAGTCGACCACCCACATCGTCTTGGCATCGGCCGCGTCCTTGATCGGGATGGTCGCCCGCGCGAGCAGCCCGCTGTCCCCGGCGTAGGCGACCTGGATCCGGTAGTTGGTGTTCTTCGGGCGGATCTCCGTGACCGAGGCGCTTCGCCCATCGATGGCGACCGGCTCCCGCGTCCGGAACCTGGCCCCGAGGGTCGCCGCATCGCCCGCCGGGAAGACGAGGCCCGCCAGGATACGCATGGGCACGACCCAGACGGCTTCGTCCGGCCGGCAGTGGGCGGACACGCCGTAGACCGTCTTGCGGCAGGCTCCGCCCGAGTGGACGAAGGAGATCTGCTCGTCGGGGTAGTCGAGGCGGAACTGGTCTGGTCCACCGTGGGCGACAAGAACCGGGAAGGTCTCGCCGCCGGCCTTCACGTCGGCGGTGACCACGGCCCGGCCAGCCGTCAGGCGCAGCCGTGGCAACCCACCCATCGCATCGAAGGAGCGCCGGATGGGTGTGATCGCCAGGGTCGCGTCGTCGACTTCGTCGGCGGAATCCGCCAGGGGAGGGGGCGCCTTGCCGCTGCAGCCGCCGAGCGGAACCGCGAAGAGAAAGGCCGCGATCGAAACGGTTGTCGCCTTGGGCATGGTGTCCGTCCTTTGCTGTGGCGCCGGCCGCGCCTCTGTCCGGATGCCGGGCAGTCTAGCGCTTCGGCGTCCCGTTGGAAAGCTCGCGGGCCGCCCGGGCCAGGGAGCGCAGGGTCCAGGCGAAGTAGGCGGCGATGACGAAGAGCGGCACGATCATGAAGCCGCCGATCAGCACCCACGGGGGCAGCGACAGGATCGGGAGCGCCGCGTTGGTCTGGTAGATGCTCTGGTAGACGGCCAGGAAGAACACGTTGAGCATCAGCAGGGCGACCTCGCAGACGCCTCGCAGCCGGTCCACGAGCCCGGTCCGCCGCTCGCCGTCGGCCAGCCACCAGTTCCTGCCCGGGACCGCAAGCATCCGGTCGCCGAGCCGCGGCAGGCGGAGGTGGAGGACGGCGAAGGCGAGGTTGGCGGCGCCGAGGACCGCGAACCACTCGACGATGAAGGCCCAGGTGGCCGTGCCGGCCTCCTCGTCGCCGCCGAGTTGGCCGGGCAGATGGTCGAAGGTGGCGAGGATGTACCCCACGTGGGCTGCGAAGGGCAGGATCCACAGGGCCGATCCGAGTCTGTGCATCGTGGGCCTCAGCCGCCCGTGGCCAGCAGCGGGTAGAGGGAGTGGACGAGGTCGATGCGCATGCCGAAGTTGTAGCCGGCCAGGGACTGGCCGTTTTCCACGTACCCGCCGGCGTTGATGCCGATCACGTGGCCCGAGGAGTTGAACATCGGGCTGCCCGAGGTGCCGCCGGTGGAGAACGCCGAGTGCTGGAGCAGCGTGTTGCGGCCGAAATCCCCGAGCTTCTGGTCGAAACCTGTCACCCGGCCGATGTCGCCCTTGATGAAGGTCGCCTCCGGGGCCTCCTCCTTGTTCAGCCTTCCGGGGAACCCGTAGAGGAAGACCGGCACGCCCGGCGCGATCTGCGCGAGCTCGGACTGGTCGGCCAGGGTCACGACGTGCTGCAGGCGCGCCGCCACGCGCATCAGGCCGACGTCCGGCGATATCTCGCCGGGCAGGTAGCCTGGGTGGGCCCAGCTCCCGGTGACCGGGTAGATCGCCCCCTGGACCCCGTTCATCAGGGCGTAGACGCTGGTGTAGCCCCCGGCGGCCCGTACGCAGTGGGAGTTGGTGGCCAGCAGGTCCGGGCCGATGGCGAAGCCGGTGCAGAATCCCACCAGATCCTGGGGCGATCGCGCGGCAGGCAGGCGGCTGCCCGCCAGGAGGAACACGGAGTAGCGGTTCTGCGCGGCGATGCCGCCACCGGTGGCGTCCCCGTAGTTGAACTGCTGGATCACCGAGCTGGGCCTGTTCCACAGGTACCAGGCGAGGATCGCCCCGGCGACGACCACCAGCGCGATCGCACAGGCGAGGATCCACCTGAGGCGCGACGACGAGCTGCGGACCTTTTTCTCGACGAGCGCCTCGAAGTAGTCCGTGGACTTGCTGGTTCCCGCGGGTCGCGCCAGGCCGGCCTGGGCCAGGGCCTGCTGGATCATCATGCCCACGGTCCGCTGGCCGAACTTCTTCTCGCCTCCCGCAGCCGTTTCGACCTTCGATGCCGGAGGAGCGGGAGGCGGCGGCGCGAGCTCGGCGGTCGCCAAAGCGGCCTTGGGCGCCCCGGCAGCGGCCGAGGATCCCGGCGCCGGTGCGACCGTCGGCGCGGCGTGGTCGATGCGGAGCTCGGGCCCGCCCGTGGAGCCGAGACGCACGATGTCGTCGGCGAAAAGCTCGCGCTCGGCGATGCGCTCGCCGCCCACCCACGTGCCGTTGGTGGAGCCGAGGTCGACGATCACGGCCCGGGCGCCGTCGATGCGGATCTCCGCGTGGCGACCCGAGACCGTGGCATCCTGCTCGTTGTCGAAGACGATGTCGTTTTCCGGGCGCCGGCCGAGGCGGATGACCTGCTTGCCGGAGAAGCCCTGCCGGGTGCCGGCCCGCGGTCCGCTCGTGTGGACGACGGTGAGCTTCATCGGCAGGAGCCTACTACAGCTCGCCGAGGATCTCATCCTTTCGTTGGAGGTACTCCTCGCGGGTGATCAGGCCCTGGTAGTACAGGCTCTGGAGCCGCCGCAGGCGGGCGGCGGGGTCGTCGCCGGGCTCGGTCGCTGGCGGCGCCGGGGCGGGTGGCGGCGGCGCGGGCAGGCGGGCCAGGGCGGCCTCCCACACCAGGGAATGACGGCCCCGGTGGACGCGGCATTCGAAGCGCCGATCGTCGCCGATCATCTCGCCGCGCCAGGTGGCCCGGATGTTGACGACCGCGTCGACCCCCTGCTGCACGGCGATGCGCTGGAGGCGCACGAGCCCGGCGATCCCGGCCTCGCGGCAGCTGCCGCCGGACACCGGTGAGGTGCCTCGGGCGCGGATCGGCCGCAGGAGCTCGGTCCCGGCGGGAGGCTGCTGCACGTGGAAGAACAGCAGCACGGGCAGGTCGTCGAAGCGCGCGGCGTCCGGATCGTCGAAGCGGGGGTACTCGGCGCTCGGCGGCGGCTCGGGCTTCTTCGCCACCGGCGGCGGCGCCGTGCGGCACCCCGCGGCCAGCAGCAGCGCTCCGACGACCAGGGCCAGCACCGTTCCCGTCGCCCGATCCATGGGCGCGATTCTATGTGTTTTTTCCCCCGTGCGCCACCGCTCGTCCGGTGTCCGCCGACACGACGTTCGCGCCCGGGGCCCAGAAACGATTGAAGAACGCACACGGCGATGCTAGTTTCGTCGGCAGGTGAAGGCGAAGAAGAGAAAGGAGCTGCGGTGATGGAAAAGTCGATATCGATCCGGTGCGTGCTGGCCCTGGTCGCGGCGGCGGCCTGGTGCTGCGAGGCGGAAGACGACAAGGTCGGCACGACGGACGCGGATACGGACGCGGACACGGACGCGGATACCGACGCGGACACCGACGCGG
>CAYZAI010000270.1:0-6774 GCA_964476305.1 uncultured Myxococcales bacterium | reverse complement strand
GAATCGGCGTCGGAATCGGTATCCGCGTCGGTGTCCGCGTCGGTGCTGCCGTCGTCGTCGTCGTCACCCACGACGCTGCTATCGCCGCAGGCGCTGGCCAGGGCAAAGGGCACCAGGAGCATGACAATCCAGATGAGCGTCTTGATGTTCTTCATAAAAACCTCCGAGTCTCTTCTCGTCATTACGTGCAGTTTCCCTGGCAACCGGACTGACGAATTATTCGATTTTTTCGCCCAGGTTGTCAAGTCTGCTTTTTGCTCCGAGCGCCCGGACGCTTCCCGGATAGCGTTTCAGGAACTTCGCCAGGGCCGCCGCCTCTTCGTTCGCCCGGCCGAGGGAGAGGAGCGCCTGGCACTTGCCCCAGAGAGCCTCCTCGCCCAGCGGGCCGCCCGGAAGCTTTCCGACGTACAGGCCGAAATGGCGGAGAGCGAGGTCTGGACGACGCAGGCGTTCGAGTTCGAGCTCGGCGAGGGGCACGAGCACTGCCGTGGCCTCGGGCCGCGCCGGGTGCAGCTCGAGCACTCGGCGGTAGGCCTCAGCCGCGGCGTTCCAGTTGCCCGCGGCGCGCAGCCCGCTCGCCTCGGCGATCAGCTCACCGGATGTGGGGGGCTCGAACCCGGAAGAAACGGTTTCCCCGGGATGACCGGCCGCGCCCGCGGACCGGTTTGGACGCCGCTCCGGTCCGGGGGCCGCGTCGTCACCCGCCGCGTCGGCGGCATCCTCAGGCTCGTCGGTGAAGACGGCGCCGTCCGCTTTCACCGGCGGGAGAAGTCCGAGCAGCTCCAGCACCGACAGGCGCCGGGCCTCGTCCACGGGGACGAGGCCCGTGCGGGCCGTGCTGGCCCCCTGGCCCGCGACGAGGGAGATCTCCCGCCTCTCGCCGCCGGCGTCGCCCAGGAAGAACACCGCGGAGCCGCTGACCACGTCCACCGAAACCTCGGCGCCAGCGACCTCGACCATGGCGATGGTCGCCCCGAACGATTCCCCTTCCCTGTCGCTCCCGGCGGGCGCCACGAGCAGGACCCTCGCGGAGGCCGCCCGGATCTCGATGGAGGAAGCCGCCCCGGGACGGACCAGGAACGCCGCCTTCCCTCTCTCGAGGGCACACTCCGCCCTCTCCCCATCGAGGCCGACCAGCACCGCCCTGGCACCTGTCTCCAGACCGACCGAGACACCCCGAAGGCCGGCCAGCAGGGCCGGCCCCTCGGTCACGGGCGCGAAGTCCCCTTTGCGTTCCCGCGCTCCGTCCTCCTTCGGTGGTGGACTCCCGGGCAACGCCACCAACAGCAGCGCCGCTGCCGCGGCGATGGCCGCCGTGGCCGACAGTGCCAGCAGGCGGGATCGGGATCGCCTCCGCGACGCCTCGTGACTCGCCAGCACCCGCCGGATCAGTTCCCGCGACTCCAGCGACGGGACCTCGGCCAGGGCATCGACGAACCCGGAGAGGGCCTGGCACTCGGCGCACTCCCGCTCGTGCCCTCCATCCGCCCCGGGGTCGGTTGGACCGAACGTCTCCTCGTCTGCCAGACGCCGCTCCAGCCGGTCCCGGAACGCGGAACAGGCGGGGCGTTCCGCCTTTTCGCCATCATCCACGAAGTCCACGCTTCTTCCTTCCGATCAGGTCCATCGCCTCCTCGTCACGGGCCAGGGCCTGCCTGAGTTCCTTCAACCCCACCCGGATCCGGTCGCGTACCGTGTTCATCGGTGTCCTTGTCAACTCGGCCACCTCGGCCACCGAGTACCCGTAGAGAACGCGCAACACGAGGACTTCTCTCCTCTTTTCGGGCAGCTTGCCCATCAGCCGGGCCAGGGCGCGGTTCAATCTGAGCCGCTCCGTCTCCCGTTCCGGGTCGGTGGTGGCCACCCCCGCATCCTCCGCCACCAGCGCCACGGTCCGCTCGCTGCGCCGCTGCCTCTTCAGCGCCCGCATCAGCACCCGGTACGTGAGCTGCCCGGCCCACGCCTCGAGAGATCCGGTCCCCCGGAACTTGTCGAGGCTCTCGAGGATCGCCAGCAGGCAGCCGTGGGCCAGGTCCTCGACTTCGCCGCTGCCGCCGGCCAGCAGCCAAACGGTCTGCCGCACCCGCGGGGCGAGGCGCTCCATGATCTCCTCGACGGCCCGCGGATCGCGCCTCGCTCGCCTCGCGAGACGGATATCCTCGAGGACCGGGGTGGGCTGGGCCTCCTTTCCCGCCGTGCGCCCGCCGCGCTCACTGTCCTCGGTCCTTTTGTGCATCGAGCCGTTCTTTTGGACGGATGGCTAGAGTGCCGAAAAGCTGGCACCCAGCAGGAACAATGGTCGCAACCTCCAGGGGTGGACGACTGTCTCCACCCGATCGCCGAGGTCTACCACGTACCGGTGCCGGTTGGCCACCACATCGGCAGAGAGCCGGAGGAAGACCGCGGCAACGGGCCCCAGCCGCAGGTGGGCCCCGACCCAGACATCGACGGCGAATTCCACACGCCGGGTATCATCCCGGGGGGCCAGGGTCCGGTCCGCCGAGGTGATGTCGAGGTCCACGATCGTGACCACGGCGCCGGCTCCGGTTTCGATATCGAGGGGCTCCAGTACGGGGAAGCGGAGCGCGAGCCCCAGCTCCATCGGGTACGCCAGCAGGTCGACCATCAGGCTCCCGTGCTCGACCCGCGGCGGCAGGTGGGCGCGATATCCGACGAAGAGCCTGAGCGGACCGGACAGGCGGACCGCGGCTTCCAACCGGGCGCCGTGCAGCAGGGGGATTTCCTCGGAGTAGAGTTGCAGACCGTAGGCCAGCCCGAACTCGAGCAATCCGCTTTCCGAGGGCGGAGGAGGAGGCGGAGGCACGGGAGCGGCGGTGGTATCGCCGGCGAGCACCCCCCGGACCGCGCCGCGGACGATGACCCCCATGGTCATCAGCCTGCCCTCGACGGACTCGTCCTCGGAGCCGGCCTCGCGCACGAGCACGCGACCGCCCTCCGCGTCGGCGACGAAGAGGTACACCCGCCCGGGAGCCGCGAAATCCATCCAGACAACCATCGCCGCGCGGTGCTCGGCCGCCGCCCTGTGCGCCAGCTGGATCTGCTCCCGCAGATCCGCGGGAAAGGCGTCGACCCACAGCACCTCGAAGCGCACGGGGAGGTCCGCGAGCTGTGAGTGGAATTCCCCGGCGGCGGTGGTGGCGGTGTCCTCCTCGGCGCGCGAGGCGAGCATCATCACCGGAACGGCCTCGGCCGAACCCTCGCCCGCGGCCGCGGCCGGCAGGGGCAGGAACGCCAGCGCCAAGACGAGTCTGGAAGAAGTCTTTCGGGCTCCGGCCATGGGTGGCGATCATGCCACCAACCGGCCGCAAAGCACACATCGTTTCCAACGGGCGGGAAAACCGATGAGACGACACCCCTCGCGATCGTCGGCGAGCTTCAGTCGGCCATGGCCACCTGTTCGGTGGAAACGGGCTCGGCACTCTCCTCGCGGAAGAGCCTGAGAGCGATGCCGCCGGTCTTGGGGGCGGTGATGAAGCGCGGGAGCTCACCGTTGACGTAGATCACGAACCGGGCGCCGGACTCGCGCTGCATCGCCTTGACCGAGCGGATCATCGGGTGCCCGGCGCCGACATCGAGCCAGCCCTCCTTGCGCACCAGGGCACCGGGGACGTCCACGACGACCCCGTTGGGATCTCGCAGGCGGTAGGCCGTCGAATACTCGGCAGGCCACCGGGTGGGCAGCACCAGAACGAGGTCGTTGTCGGACGCGTTCGGGCTCCCGGTCGCAGCCGGTTCATCGGCCGCGATCCGAGCCGTTTCGTCGAGTGATGCCAGGTGTTCGTCCTGCACCGGAGGGCTGCCTTCGACGGGAGGCTCGACCGTGGCCGCCTCCTCGACGGCCGGAGACACGGCGCCGGTACCGGTCCAGTACCCGCGTTCCGGCTCTTCGGGCATCATCGGCGCGGCCGCAGGGGCGATCGCGGGCTCCGTGGCCGGCTCGGGATCGAAGGTCGCGACAGCAACCACCTGCCCCACCGGCTCCGCGGCCGGTTCCGCGCGTGTTCCCTGGAAGAGCCCCTGCAGCGCCTGACGGGCATCCCGAACCGCGACGAGCCCGGCGCGATCCAGCACCCAGGCGCCCCCGGCCACGAACCCGATGACCATCGCCCAGGCGGCGGCCGAGGCCAGCCTCTTGCGACGACGGGTCGTCGATCGGGCGGACAACTGGCCCGGCATGGGGATCTCACCGAGGGCGGCCCACTCCGGATCCGGTTTGGCCGCGACCGGGTCGAGCCCGTCGAAGGAGCCGCCGGCCGCCGCGCGGTCCCGCTTGCCTCCGAGCAGCTCGTCCAGCAGGTCTGTCGTGTCACACGCCTCGGTCACCACGTCCAGGTCGGTGGAAGCCCGGTCCAGCTCCGCGGGAACGCGTGTGGCGCGGCTCGCTTCCCCGAGCAGCGACCGCTCCGGCGGGCTCACGACCGTGGCCCGGGTCTCGGCCGTCTTGGAGTACGCGCGCACCGAGAGCCGCAGGCGTGGCAGGCCGCTTCGCGGGTCGTCCTCCACGCCGATACGGTGGATCGCCCCGCGCTGCATGTCGTCACCGGAGCCGAACATCACCGGGATGTCCACCTCCAGCGCGGGGAACGGGCAGACCAGGGACAGCCCCCGGGCGGTCTGCTGATCGCGCAGGGTGTTCACTGTGGTCGTCGCTCCCTCGACCTTCAACCGCACTACGTCACACGTGGACCGGTTCTCGCTGGTTTCACACGATGTGCTCATCTCGACCTCCCAAAGAATGGGCCACTTCCGGGCCTGGTGATTGATGTATACCATGGTGGTATTATGTAATCAAAAAAATTACCTTTACCCACCTCTCCTGGTGTGCTGGACAGGAACGCGACGATGTGCCAGACCCGGCACTGGTGACCTTGGAAAACCGATGACATTGGAAGATCGCAGAATACTCCTGGGAATCACCGGCGGCATCGCCGCCTACAAGTCGGCCGAGCTCTGCCGCCTGTTCGTCAAAGCCGGCGCCCGGGTGCAGGTCGTGATGAGCGCCGCCGCCCGCGAGTTCATCACGCCGCTCACTCTGGAAACCCTCTCCGGGCGACCGGTGAAGAGCGGGATGTTCGGACCCGGGCGCGCCCCTGTGGAGCACGTCGCCCTGGCGGACGAGGCCGAGATCCTCGTCGTGGCGCCGGCCACGGCCGACTTCCTGGCCCGCTCGGCCCACGGTCGCGCCTCGGACCTGATCTCCGCGGTCACGCTGGCCTTCGCCGGGCCGGTGCTGGCGGCACCGGCGATGAACACCGTGATGTGGCAGAACCCGGCCACCCGCCGCAACCTGGCCGTCCTCGCGACGGAACACCAGTGGCGCTTCGTCGATCCGGGCAGCGGAGATCTCGCCTGCGGCTGGTCCGGGGAGGGCCGGATGGCCGAACCGTCAGCGATCTTCGAGTGCGCCACGGGCATGCTGCGCGGCGACCTGACGGGCCGCCGCCTGCTCGTGACCGCCGGTCCGACGGTGGAGGACGTCGATCCCGTGCGCGCGCTCACCAACCGCTCGTCGGGCCGGATGGGATTCGCCCTGGCCTCGAGCGCGGTGAGGCGGGGCGCCGGGGTCGTGCTGATCGCGGGCCCGGTGGCCCTGCCCGATCCCGCGGGCGTCGAGGTCGTCCACGTGCGCTCGGCCCTCGAGATGGAGCGCGCGGTGAACGAGCGAGTGGACGGGGTCGACGCGGTCATCATGGCCGCGGCCGTGGCTGACTGGCGTCCCGCGGAAACGGCCACCGCCAAGATCAAGCGCGGCGCACCCGACGAGGAGCGCGTGATCCGCCTGGTGCCGAACCCCGACATCCTCGCGGGCCTCGGGGCGCGGTTCCGCGGGCGATCCGGCCCGGTCCTCGTGGGATTCGCCCTGGAGACAGGCGACCTGCTCGCGGCGGCGCGCGCCAAGCTCGAGGCCAAGGGGGTCCACCTGCTGGTGGCCAACCTCGCGGCCGATGCCCTCGAAGGCCCCGATACGGTGGCGGTGATCCTGTCTTCGGACGGCGTCGCCGAGGAGACCGGCCCGATGCCGAAGGCCGCCCTGGCCGAGCGGATCATCGACCGGGTCCGCGATCGGCTGCCGCCGGCCCGGCCCGCGGGGGCCGCGGATTTGTAAGCGGGACCCGTTTCCCGTAAGATGAATTTTCAAGACGAGAGGCAGAGATTGATGAGTTCGCGTGTCAAGACAATCCTCCTGTCAGCGGCAACGGTTCTCCTGTGCGGCTGTGGCGGGGCCAAGATCACAGCCGAGGCGGCGAACCGTGCCCGCACCGAGCAGCCCTCCGTCGAGGTCTGCCTCGACCGATTGGACGACATCCAGGCGATCCAGGGGCAACTCGACGACTACCTCTTCCGCTCGCCTGTCTCGCCGGGAGCCCCGTGGACGGGGCGCCTGCAGATGGTGCCCCCGGACCGTGCAGTGGCCCTGCACCAGACCGCCGCGTCCGCCCGTCCCTACGATCGGCCCGGGCGCCAGGTGCCCCCGATCAAGATCCTGCGCTTCTACAACGAGGAGGTTCTGGCCGAAGCCACGGCGTTCGTCGGCGAGCAAATCAACGTGCTCGGCGCGCTGGACTCCCTGGCGCCGGAGGGCAGCAAGATCCACAACAAGTACGAGGGCGTGCGAGCCAACCGCGTCGGCATCGCAGAGATCGAGGGCCGGATCGAGGGCCTCGAATCCGAGGCCAAGCTCGACGAGACACCGGAGCGGCGCCGGAGGGCCATCGGCATCGAAATCGAGAAGCTGAAAAAGGAGTTCGAGGA
>CAYZAI010000269.1:0-6780 GCA_964476305.1 uncultured Myxococcales bacterium | reverse complement strand
CATTACCGCACTTTCCTCCCGAACCCGTCATCGTCCCGCCCCTCCGAACGCCTCTGAAGCCACCAGGATCACCCTGCCGCGAGGCGATGAAGCCCGCGAGCGTCGTGGTTTTCAGGGTCGGGAGCTGAGTGGAGTGCCGGTTTGCGGGCCTCGCGGGAACGACCACCAAGCCGCGAGGATGAAGCGGAGGAGCGCAACGTCCTCGAGACTCTGGCCGTTCTCCGGACGATGCGTGTATAACCGGTCGTCATGAGCCTGCGCTGGAAATTCCTGTTTCCGCTGAACGTCATTATCCTCGTCGTCTGGCTCGGTCATTTCCTGGAGACCTCGGGACGGATCGAAAACGAAATCACCAGGAGCGAGATGGATTCCATCGGTCACCTGGCTCTCGGACTCAAGTTCTCCATCGAGCACATGCTGCGGCACCGGGAAGACATCACGGCCGAGCAGGAGTACCTCGGCCGGCTCGCCCGGCAATGGAGCAACCTGGACATCATGGTGATCGATCCCGGGTTCGGGGTGCGGCTCGCATCGAACCCCTCGCGCCTCGGTCGGCGATGGCATGAACCCGGCTTCGACGACGTGTTCGCCGGGCGCCACGAGGAGATCTGGAACATCCATGACCACTTCCACGACGGCCGGAGCGCGATCGACGTGACCATCGGCGTGATGGACGAGAGCGGGCGGGTGCTGTACGTCGTGCACATCGCGCGCTGGCTCGACGCTCTGGAAAACGCCAAGAACGAACAGCTGCTCTCCCATCTCGTCTCCGCGCTGGTCCTGCTGCTCGCCGTCACTGCGGCCGCCAACGTGCTGACCTACCGCTTGGTGATCCGTCCGATCGCCAGGCTGAGAAGCAGGATCGCCGCCAGCGGCTGGTTCGAGGCTCATCCGTCCCTTGCCGGTGGCGGCGAGATCGAGGAACTGGCCGCCGTGGTCGGCGCTTTTCTCGAGCGAGTCCAGCAAACGACCGACGATCTCGTCACCACCATCGAGCAGAAACAGGGTGCATTGAACGAGGCAGCGGAGGATCGCGACGTCCTGCAGGATCGGGTGGAACGTGTCACGGGCGAACTCGCGGACGCCCGACGGCGGCTGATTCGGATCGAGAAGCTCACGGCCCAGGGCCAGCTTTCGGCTGGATTGGCCCACGAGTTGCGCAATCCGCTGCACATCATTCGCGCCACCGCGGAAACGGCCAAGCGACGGCATCCCGACACGGGTGTCTTCGTCCGGGACATCATCGAAGAGGTGGACCGCATCGAACAGCTGATCGAGAAGCTGATGAGCTACACGCGTTTCGCGACCCCCAAGCGGGAGCAGATCGATCTGGCGGAGCTGTGCTCGAACGTGAAGCGACGCATCTGTCGCTTGCACTGCGGCCATGACGACCTGGGGTCCTGCGAAGCCTGTACGATCGATATCGCCGACGACGTGCGCATGATCGAAGCTGACCCGGTCCTGCTCGAGCAGGCGGTGATGAACCTGTTCACCAACGCGGTCGAGGTGACCGGTTGCAACGCTCCGGTTTCCCTCGCGGTGAGCAGCGACGGCGCGGCCGGCATCGTCCTGACCGTGGTGGACCACGGCCCGGGCGTGGCGGAGGAAGACGCCGGCCACGTTTTCGAGCCGTTCTTCACGCGCAAGGCGGGCGGCACCGGGCTCGGGTTGTCCGTAGTACAGAAGATCGCCGACCTGCACGATGGTTCCATCACGCTCGAGAACCTGGAAGGCAACGGTGCCATTGCGCGCTTGCACATCCCGGCGTGCGTGCGAGGAGGCTGGCACGGATGAGCAGAATCCTGATCGTGGATGACGAGCCCAAGGCCGTGAAGCTGCTGAGCCTGCGCCTCGAGGAGGCGAGCCACGACATCCAGGGCGTGGGAACGTGCAGGGAAGCGAGAAAGCGCCTCGCGACCGAGCTTTTCGACATGCTGATCACGGACGTGCGCCTTCCCGACGGGAGCGGCATCGATCTCCTCGTCGACGCCATGAGAACGCAACCCGACCTGCCGGTCCTGATCATCACCGCCTACGGGAAGATCAGCGATGCGGTCCAGGCGATGAAGCTCGGAGCGCTCGAGTACGTGCAGAAGCCGTTCGACCTCGAAGCGATGACCCTGCTGGTGGAGCGCGTGCTGGAACACCGGCGGGTCCGCGAGGAAAATGCCTACCTCATCGACCAGGCGCTCGAGGGCGAGCACGAGGTGGAGCTGGTGGGGCGCTCGCAATCCATGGCCGAGCTCCGCGAGAGCATCGCCAAGGTGGCCGCCTCCCGCTCCACGGTGCTGTTGCTGGGCGAGAGCGGCACCGGCAAGGAACTCGCCGCGCAGGCGATCCACCACGCGTCCCGGGAGCGGAACCAGCCGCTGATCAAGGTCAATTGTCCGGGAATTCCGGCCCAGCTCTTCGAGTCCGAGCTGTTCGGGCACATGAAGGGCTCTTTCTCCGGCGCCTTCGAGTCGCGAAAAGGCAGGTTCGAGCTGGCCGGCAGCGGGAACATCCTGCTCGACGAGGTCTCGGAGATCCCGCTCGAGCTGCAATCCAAGCTGCTGCGAGTACTCGAAAACCGCCGGTTCACGCGCGTGGGCGGCGCGGTGGAGATCCCAGTGAAAGCGCGCGTCATCGCCGCGACGAACCGCGATCTGCGGCAGATGGTCCGCGAAGGCCGCTTCCGCGATGATCTGTTCTTCCGGTTGGACGTGTTTCCGATCACGCTGCCTCCGCTGCGCACGCGGAGGGAGGACGTGGAAGCGACGGCGCTGCACCTCTTGCGTCACATCGGCAGCGCCTGCGGGCTGATCGCCAGCGGCATCGGCCCCGAGGCGCTCTCCGCGCTGGTCGGTTACGACTGGCCCGGCAACGTCCGGGAGTTGCGGAACGTGCTCGAGCGCGCGCTGGTCCTGGCCGGCGGCGGTGTCGTCCAGCTCGAGCATCTGCCGTGGGAGATCCAGGAGCGACGGAACGTGCCCGACACCGGATCCGAGGCGTTCATCGCCCAGATCGAGGCGTTCAAGAAGCGGCTCCTGATAGAGGCGCTCGAGCGCTGCCAATGGCGCAAGAAGGAAGCCGCCGCCGCGCTCGGCCTCAGCCAACGCGCCTTCAGCCACTACGTCGCGAGGTTCGACCTCGACAGTTTCCGCTGAGCGTCACGCTCCGCCGCCGTGTCCCGGGGTCCGCAGCCGGGACGATCAGCGCAGCGGCTCTCAGCTGTTCAGCTGGTAGTGCAGCACCACCGACGTCCTAAGCGGGACGTCCCCGAGTTCCGGCGGGCGTGCGATATCCCCACTGAGACCCCGCACCGTTTCAAGAGCGGCGGAGTCGAGAATGTCGTGCCCGGAAGAGCGCTTGACTCGCAACTCCGAAAACGACGAATCGGAACGGACCACGAAGGAGACGATCACGTCACCTTTCAGGCCCATGCGCTGTGCTGCGACCGGATACTTCTTGCGTTGCATCAGCTTCCCCCGTAGCGCTTCCAGAAACGTCCGGGCCAGCTTGGCCTTGTCGACCTCCGGTTTCCTCGCTGGCGGCGGAGGCGGGGGCGGAGGCGGCGGCGGCAGAGGCGGCGCGGCCTCCACCTCGTCCGAATACTCGCCGACCTCGGCGTCCACGATCTCGCCCGTCCTCAGCCCGTCCCCCGCGACGACTTTCCTGATGCTCCTGGCGAGATCCCGCGGCCGGTCCTTCTTTTCGGGAGGCTCTTCCGGCGGGGGTGGGGGCGGCGGCGGGGCGTTTTCCGTTTCCAGCACTACGGGGATCCTCACGATTTTCTCGACGAAGCGCTCGCCATCGTTCTCAGCGGCCAGCAAGATCCCGTGGGCGGCCAGCGAGAGGACCACCGCGCCGCGGAACAGCCACACACCGCTCACTCGCCACCTCCCGGCTCCTCGTGCGCGAGCTTGGTGGCGATCACGAGGTTGGTGAGCCCGACCTTGCGAGCGGTGTCCATCACGGTCACGAACATGCCGAACGGCGCGTCCACGTCCGCCTTGAGGAGGACGTTGTCCACACCCCTGCCCCTGCCCAGCGCCTGCTCGTCCCGCAGCAGGCCCTCCACGGCGGATGCGGCGACCTCCACCCCGTTGAAGAGGATCCGCTTGTCGCCGGTGACGGTGATCTCCAGGCTCTTGTCGGGGCGCCGCTCCGCGGTGGAGGTCTCGGGCAGCGTCAGATTCAGGCCCTTTTGCGAAATCACCGCGACGATCAGGAAGAAGATCAGCAGGTTGAAAATGATGTCGAGCATCGGCGTGAGGTTCACGTCGCCGATGGTGCGCGGTTTGCGCTGGGAGAACCGTATCACTTGCGGATCTCCGCGGTGCGCATCGCCGCGATGAACCTGTCACCGTGCTGTGCCATTTCGAAGGCCACCTTCTCCACTTTTCCGCTCAGCCAGTAGTAGGCGAGCAGGACCGGGATCGCCACCGCCAGACCCGCCACGGTCGTGAGCAGCGCCTCCCAGATCCCGCCGGCGAGCAGGCTGATGTCGCTCACGTCGCCGGCCTCGGCCACGTTGGCGAAGCAGCGGACCATGCCGAGCACGGTCCCGAGGAGCCCCATCAACGGCACGAGCGAGCCGAGGATCGCCAGCCATTGGAGGCGTGCGTTGAGCGCACGCAGCACCAGATCCCCCGCGAGGCCGGCCGACTTCTCCCGGGCGTGCTCGTCGCCCTCGGTGCTCCACACCGCCTCGAGCACCCGGTGCACCGGCGTCTTCCCCGCGGCGAGCAACTGCGCGACCTCGTCCACGCGGCCATCGCGCGCCTTGGCGCGGAGTGTGCTCATGTCCTCCGCGGACGGGGTCCTGGTCCTGGCCAGCACGATCAGCCGCTCGACGATCACGGCCAGCGCCAGAATCGACGACGCCAGGATCGGGTACATGATGACCCCGCCCTTTTCGAACAGCTCCAACATCGCTTGGCTCCTCCTTCCTCAGATCCCGCCCTTGATCCCCGCGAACAACGTCCGCGGCAGCCGAGGGCCGTAGACGTACCCCGCGTCGCGGTCCGGTCCCTCGTCGTAGTCTTCCTGACGGCTGTCGAGGATGTTGCGAAGCCCGACGAACGGCGTGACGTAGCGATCGGCGCCCAGCTCGATGCGATAGGACAGGTTCGCGCTCCAGTCGGCGAACCAGGGGGACTCCTCCAGTGTGTTGTTCGCGATGTAACCCGCGTAGTGCGGCAACAGCATCGGGCCGGTGATATCGATGGCGGTGACGAGCTTCAGCCCGCCGGTGATGCTGGCCCAGGTCTCTGCGAAGCCGTATTGCTCCGGCGTTCTGAATGCCGTTTTCGATGCGAAATCGGGATCCGCCTCGGAGTTCTTCGCGCGCTCCCACGTCCAGCCGGCACTCAGACCCCACGTCCTGCCGTAGGAGAGGCGCGCCTCCAGCTCGGCGCCGTAGACGCTTGTCGAGCCGCCGTTGAGCCTGGTCATCTCGATCTCGCCGGTGGTCGCGGGGTCGTCGTCCTCGTCGAGCACGAACGCGTCGTCGATCCTGGTCCAGAAACCGTTGACGCTGATCCTGGTCTCCCAGTCGTGCTCCAGATCGAAAACCGACTCGAACTGCTGGGCGACGCTGTAGGAACGCTCCGGAGCGAGGTCGGCGTCGTTGTAGATCACCTGACCTTCGCCGTTCACGATGGTGATGTGCAGGTCCTCGTCGAACACCTGCGGCGCGCGGAAACCCATCGAGAACGCCGTCCGCGTCCTCAACCAATCGAGCGGAGTGAACATCACGGCAACGCGCGGGCTGATCACCGGATTCGTGAGCTCGCTGTGCTTGTCCAGCCTGAGGCCGAGCACGGTCTCGGCCCAGTCGGAGTACATCCAGTCGTGCTGAAGGAACCCGCCCAGATCCCAGTAGTGTTCGTCCGTCCTCCGACCGTAGCCTGGGAACCTGTCGTCCAGGCCGTCGGAGAGGAACTGCCCGCCGACGGTGACGATCTGTTCGCCCAGAGCGGAGTATGCGAAGTTCATCGCTGCGTCGGCCGTGTGGACCGGGTTCCTGGTGCGGCCGTAAGCAGCGAGCGCGTCCCGCTTGGCCTCCCACTCCAGTGCGGTCGGCGGATCGGACAGCTCCACGTCGCCCCCCCCTCCATAGTAGGAATCGCGCTCGGTGTAGGCGAAGCCGTAGCCGAGCTGGTAGTTGAAGTGCGAGCCCACGAGTTGGCTGAAGCGGAACTCGCCGCCGTAGCGCGCCGTCTGGGCCGACTCGGCGATGGCCGCATCGTGCTCCGGCTTGTCGAGGGAGTCTCCACCGCGACGCTTCTCCTGCAACACGTGGAACTTGAGCTGGAGTACCCCATCGCTGGGAGTGTCGATGTACGTCTCGGCGCCGACCATCGCCTGGCGCAGCCTGCCGACCTCGGAAAAGCCGTCGCCGTTGGCGTCCCAAGGCTCCCTGGTGCTCGCCCCTCCGAACACGTGCAGCGCGAGGTTGTCATTCCCGTTCACGACGCCCGCGCCGGCCCCAAGATGAAACCCGGGCTGATCCATCCCCACCGCGTCGCCGCGCAAGGTAACGTTGGCGAAGTTCTTTCGCGGTCTCGCAGTGATGATGTTGACCACGCCGCCCACGGCGTTGCCGCCGTACAGCGCCGAGCCGCCACCCTTGACGACCTCTACCCGTTCGATCATCTCCTCGGGGATCTGCTCCAGCCCGTACACCCCCGCGAGGCTCGAGAAGACCGGGTTGCCGTCGATGAGGATCTGGGTGTACCGGCCCTCGAGGCCGTTGAGCCGCACCTGCGTGAAGTTGCAGTTCTGGCAGTTGTTCTC
>CAYZAI010000268.1:0-6834 GCA_964476305.1 uncultured Myxococcales bacterium | reverse complement strand
ACGCTGATTCGGACGCCGACAGCGATGCGGATACCGACACCGACACCGACGCGGATACCGACACCGACACCGACGCGGATGCCGACGCCGACGCGGATACCGACACCGACTCCGATGCGGACACCGACGCGGATACCGACACTGACACCGATGCGGACACCGACACCGACACCGATGCGGACACCGACACCGACGCCGACACCGATACGGATTCCGATACCGACATGGACACCGATACGGATTCCGATACCGACACGGACACGGATACGGACACGGATTCCGAAACCTACGCGGACACGGACATTGAATGGGTGACGATCCCCGCGGGTTCATTCTGGATGGGCTCGCCGGATGGCGACTGTCCGGCGGACTATCCCGGTGGGTCGGGATGCACGGCGGAGCTGGGGAGAAGCACGAACGAGGCCTTGCACTACGTGACGCTGACGCATTCGTTCGTGATGGGGCGGTACGAGGTGACGCAGGGGCAGTGGCAGGCTGCGTTCGGAAACAACCCGTCGTATTTCGGTCCGAGCGGCTACGGGGCGGACTGCGGGCTGGACTGCCCGGTGGAGCGGGTGAACTGGTTCGAGGCCGCGGCGTACGCCAACTGGCTGTCGGGTCAGGAAGGGCTCACGCCTTGTTATACACTCACGAGTTGCACGGGAACCCTGGGCGGAGGCTGCGCAGCGAGCGAGGGAGGCTGTTCAACCGGGACGTACACCTGCACCGTGGCGTTGAACGGCGTGGCGAGTCCGTACCTGTGCACCGGATACCGGCTGCCCACGGAGTCGGAGTGGGAGTACGCGATCCGGGCCGGGAGCCTGACGGCGTTTCACCCGAGCGACGGGAATGACGGTACCATAACGTACACGGATTGCAGTCTGGACCCGAACCTGGATCAGATTGGTTGGTACTGCGGGAACGCGTCGAACACGACCCACCCGGCGGGCGAGAAGGAGGCCAACGAGTGGGGACTTTACGACATGAGCGGGAGTGTGTGGGAGTGGGTCTGGGACTGGTACAACACCTACCCGACCGGGAGCACGTCGTCGCCGGCGATGGATCCTACGGGTGGTGGGGGTACGGGCTACTACCGGGTGAGGCGTGGCGGCGACTGGGACCACTTCGCGGGCTCCTGTCGCTCGGCCGTCCGCAGCTTCAACTCGCCGGGCAACCGCGGCAGATTCATCGGGCTGCGCCTTGCGAGGTCGATATAGCCCTGACGCACAATGCCTCCTATTCTTGCACCTTCGAAATGATTGGGAAAAGTTCGGTTTGATTCCTGGGACATCCCCCGATCCTCGGCATAGTGCGGTTGGCCTTCATGGTCCGGACGAGGGCGCGGACGCCATCGGACTCGACCTCCGCGCGCGGGATCCTCCATGGAGCGAAGTCGATGGTCTGGAGGTTTCGCAGCGCGCCGACGCGGAAGAGGGCTTCGAGGCCGTGCCTGCTCACGCCGAGGATCTGCGCGGCCTGCTGCCCCGTGAGGAAGTCCTCGCCGTCCGAGGGCGGCTGGTAGCGGATTAGAAGCCGGTGTCAGGCACCCGCACTACGCACTTTCGTCCATGGCATTCCGGTGACGCGGATGACAACGGACGCGGATGAACCGCGTCCCTACGAGGAGGAACACCGGGGGTCGCAGGTGTTCGCTTTTCACTTGGCGAGCGGGACGCTGGGGGTCGCGAGTGTTCACTTATCACATAGCCGGCGCGGGACATGACCGCGGACCTTCCTTCGCGCTGCGCGCTACGGCAAGGCAAGATGAACCGCAGCCCTATGGGCGGGACGCCCTCACACGCACGCGGCCAGGGCGCCGGCGAGGTCCGGGTGGCGGTACTCGAAGCCCAGCCGCCGCAGGGCCGCGTTGTCGACCCGCTGGCTGGCGAGCAGGGCCCGGGCCGATTCGCCCAGGGCCAGCTCCAGGGCCAGGGCCGGCACCGGCAGCAGGGCCCGGCGGCCCACGGCGGAGGCCAGCGCCCGGGTGAAGTCGCGGTTGGTGGCGGGCTCGGGCGCCACGGCGTTGATCGGGCCGCGGTAGCGCCCGTCCACGACGGCCAGGCACAGCAGGCCCACCAGGTCCTCGATGTGGATCCAGGGCATGAACTGGTCGCCGCGGCCCAGGGTCCCGCCCAGCCCGGCGCGGAACACGGGGAGCAGTCGGCCGAGGAGCCCGCCTCCCGGCCCGAGGACCAGCCCGAACCGGGGGGTCACCACGCGGACGCCAAGTCGCCCGGCGCGGCCCGCGGCGCCCTCCCAGTCCGCGCACAGCCGGGCCAGGAAGCCCTGTCCCGGCGGCGTGCCCTCGTCGAGGTCCTCGCTCCCCCGGTCGCCGTAGTAGCCGACCGCGCTCGCCGAGACGAGCACCGCCGGACGCGGCGGCTCGTCCTCGAGTGCGTCCACCAGAGCCGCGGTGACGAACAGGCGGCTCTCGACCAGCGCGCCGCGCCGCTCGGCGCTCCAGCGCGCGCCGAAGATCGGCTCGCCGGCCAGGTTGACCACAGCGTCCGCGCCCCGCACCGCACGCCGCAGGGCCTGCTCGCCGTCCGCCGCGGCCAGGACGTCCGCTCCGGGGCCGAGGATAGCCCGCGCGCGATCGGCACCGCGCACCCAGACCGTGACCCGCCTCCCGTCGTGGAGGAGCCGCGCCACCAGCGCCCGGCCGATGAACCCGGTCGCCCCGGTGACGAGAACCTTCATCCGCCCTCCCCCGGCAATTCTGCCCTCGGCCCGGGCGACGCGAAGAGTCGGCGCAGGGCGCGGTCGAGGCGATCCAGCTCGTAGGGCTTGGCCAGCACGCCGTCGAAGCCGTGGGCCCGCCATTCCGCCATGACGGGGTCCTCGGAATATCCGCTCGACACGAGCAGCCTCGCGGCGCCGTCGATCCCGCGGATCAGCCGGGCGGTCTCGAGCCCCCCCACGCCGCCGGGGATGTTGGCGTCGAGGATGACCGCGTCGAAGGGCGCACCGGCTTCCAGCCGCTCCCGATAGAGAGCAGCGGCCTCCCGGCCGTCGGCCGCTCCTTCGAAGCCGTAGCCGATCTCCAGGAGCATCCGGCCGGCAATATCGAGCACGGCCGGATCGTCGTCCATCACCAGCACGCTGCCTCGGGCCGAAAGCGCGGTGCCCCGCGGCGGCGTGAGGGAGCCGAGCCCTCCCCGATCCTCCCTGTCCGATGCCGGGAGGGTGACGAGGAAGCGCGAGCCCGCGCCGGGCCGGCTCTCGACGGCGATGTGCCCGCCGTGACGCTCGACGATGGAGAACGCCGTGGCCAGGCCCAGACCGGTGCCGCCGTCCCGGGTCGTGAAGTACGGGTCGAAGACGTGGTCCGCGACGTCCGGGCTGATCCCGGTGCCGCTGTCCGTCACCTCGATGCAGACGTGCCTCTCTCCGCCGATGGGCAGCTCGGAGGATTCCGCCGGCGCGAGGTTGCGCACCGAGACCCGGACGGGCTCCGTGCCGGGGGTCGCCTGGTGGGCGTTCAGCACCAGGTTCTGCACGACCTGCCCGATCTGCGTCGGGTCGATCTCCGCGGGCCACGTGTCCGGAGCGAAGGTCCGCAGGCATTCCCGGCCCGTGCCGCTCAGAGCGAAGCGCGCGGCGTCGTCCACTACCGGCCGGATGTCCATCCACGACTTGATGGGCGCCCCCCCGCGGGAGAACGTGAGGAGCTGGCCCGTGAGCTCCCTGGCCCTGGCCACCGCGCCCTCGGCCTCGGTCAGGCACTCGACGACCCGCTGGTTGCCCTGGGCGCGGCGCCTGGCGATGTTCAGGTTGCCCAGCATCACCACCAGGACGTTGTTGAAGTCGTGGGCGATGCCGCCGGCGAGGATCCCTATTGACTCGAGCCGCTCCCTGCGGCGCATCTCGTCCTCGAGGGCCCGCTGGCGCCCGATGTCGCGGAACACGAGCACCGCGCCGAGGATCTCGCCGCCGGTCAGTCGCAGGGGCGCGCAGTCGTCGTCGATCCGCACGTCGCCGCCGTCGCGCCGGATCAGCACCTTGTCGGCGCCGCCGGGCTCGGCGTCGTTCCGGCCGGCCAGGATCGAGCGCACCGGGTTCTCCAGAGGGCGGCCGTCGGCGTTCTCGACGACGTGGTAGACCGACTCGATATCCCTGCCGAGGGCCTGCCCCGCGTCCCACCCGGTGAGGCGCTGGGCCACGGGATTGAGCCCGGTCACCCGGCCGGCCGTGTCCGTCGTGATCACGCCCTCGTCAATGCTGGCCAGGGTCACGGCGAGGCGCTCCTTCTCCTCGAAAAGCGCGGCCAGCGCGTTCTCCCGGGCCGTGACGTCCCGGGACATCCCGGTCACCGCCACCACGGCGCCGGTTTCGTCGCGATTCGGGAACAGGTGAGTGTCCAGCCAGAGCCGGCCGTGGGGGAAGACGCTCATCCGCAGGGTCCGCCGCGGCCCTTCGGTCTCGAACACCCGCGCGATTTCCCGCAGGTGCTCCGCCGCCATCCGCTCCGGGAAGAGCTTCGTCAGGTGCTGTCCCAGGGTCTGCTCCCGGCCCAGGCCGATGGCCCGCGACGCGGCCGGGTTCAGATCCCGCACGCGGCCTTCCCGATCGATGGTGAAGACCATGTCGTCGGTCTCCTCCACGATGGTCCGGTGGTAGGTCTCTGCCTCGTGCGGCGCGACTGGATCCCTGGCTGTCATCCGGCGGCGTTCCGGGCTCAGGGCGCGACCAGCAGCGGGAGGCCGTCGGCGATGGCGCTGCGCACGAACTCGGTGTACTGGGCGATGGCATCCTCGTTTTCGAACATGACGAAGTGCGGGTCGTAGCCGCCGTCGGACTCGTACTGGACGGCCACGGCGGTGGCCGTCACGCCACCGCCCCAGTTGAAGGTCGGACCGTGGGGGAGCGACTCCACCAGCAGCACCCCGGCCACGGCGTGGTCCTCGTCGATGGGCCATTGCTTGACCCCCAGCGACCGGATCAGCGCCTCCTGGGTCGAGTCCGGCGTGTAGCCGTCCCCGAGTCCGTACGACACGAACACGCTGCGCCGCGGGTAGCCGGTCACCGCCGACTCCGTGCGGAACGGGTACGTGCCGTGGCTGACCGGATCCACCGGGTCGAAGGCCGCCTGGATCAGGTTCAGCAGCGGGTGGGAGGAGTCGACCTCGCCGAATTCCATCAGCACGATGCGGATCGCCGAGGCGATATCGACGGGCATCTTCTTCTCGAGCAGCGACTGGACGAGGTAGCCCCCGGCCCCGCTCAGGACGAGCAGCTTCACCATCGGCTCGTGGGCCGCGAACAGGAACGGTCCCTGGGTCCCCTGGGAGTGACCGAAGAAGTAGATGCGATCCACGTCGAAGACCACGGGTTCGCCGGTCGCCACCGCGAAGTCCTCGATCAGCCGCACGACCTGGAAGTGGTCCGCAGCGGCCTGGACGTTGTTGTCCCTCGCGGCCCTCGGGTTGAGGAAGTTGTAGAACAGCCGTCCGGGTGAGTTCGTCTCCAGGTCGGCCTCGTCCGCCGGGAGACCGCGACGCTCGCCGTGCTGCACCTGCTCGATTCCGATCACCGCCGCGCCGGCTCCGGCCATCAGTGCGGCCACACCGTCGCCGACGAACGACGTCTCGCTCCCGCCGGTGCCGTGGGCAAAGATGACCACCGGCCACCCCGAGAGCGGCGCGTCACCCGCGGGGACGGCGAGCGCGAAGCGGACGTCCTCGTCCTCGACCCACAGCGGCAGCCCGTCCGCTCCGTACTCGATCCCGCCGCCGTCGGCCGCGGTCTTGAACGGGCGAGTGCCCTGCTGGAAGAACGGCACGCTCACCTTGCCCGTGTAGAGAGTGAACGCCGCGTCCGAATCGTCGGCCGCGAGGTCCGTCACCACGGGTGCCTCCTCGGCGCGGACCGCCTCGCGGACCTCGGGCATGGCAACGGTGGGCTGCCCGGTCGTGAACACGGCTGCCGCGGCGACGCTGGCGCCGTTGATGCCCTGGTCCGCCAGCCAGTCGCGCAGCGGCGCGTAGGCGGTCCAGGCGTGGGCCATGGCCGCCGCCGTGGGTGCGGTCGAGTCCAGCATGGCGGCGAAGTCCTCGTCCTGGGCGGCGCCGATATCCTCGGTGAGCACGGCCGCGTAGGTCGTCCCCTCCTTCAGCGGCCGGCCGATGCTCGGGCAGAGGGTCAGCCAGTTCTGGCAGATGTAGTTCCCCCTCGCGATGTCAGCCCGGAAGCGGACCCAGGCCTTCTCGCCGTAGTCCTCCGAATCCGGATCGACATCCACGATATACATGTTGTTCATCAGATCGAAGTCGGCGCCCGACGGCCAGCGGTTGAAGCGGAAGAAGACGCAGGACTGCAGGCCGAACCCGTCCAGGTCGTTCTCGACAATGTCGAAATAGTCGTCCACCGGGTTGCCGAGCTCGTCGATCAGCAACCCCGGATTGGCGTGGCCGTCGAGATCGATCCTGCCGCCGCTGACCCGGGCGTCGTTGGGGAACGGGAGGCGGTAGAACTCACCGGAATCGCCGTCGACCTCGAAGTAGACCTTGAGGGGTTCCTCGGGCGGATCGGATTCGGCGCACGTGGCGCCGCTCCAGTACGGGGGCACGAACCCCTGGCATGTCCCGTCGAGGCACTCGAGGAAGAGCAGGCAATCCCCGCTGTCGTCGCAATCCGCTCCGGGGCCCGTGGTGCCGGGATCGCCGGGCTGCTGGCACGTACCGTCCGCGGCGCAGACCAGACCGTACTGGCAGTCGAAACTGGCCGTGCACGGTCCGTCCTCGGGCGAGGTGCCGGAATCACCCAGTTGCTGGCAGGTGCCGTCGATGCCCGAACAGGCGAGCCCGTCGGCGCAGGCCCCGCCGCCGCTGCAGT
>CAYZAI010000267.1:0-6845 GCA_964476305.1 uncultured Myxococcales bacterium | reverse complement strand
CCTGCTGGGCGGGCTGTTCAGGGCCTCGTACCGGCCACTCAACGACAACATCATCAACGGCAGGATCAGGGGCTTGGCCGGTGTGGTGGGCTGCAACAACACGCGCATGGTTCCAGCGGATGACTATCACGTCTCGATGGTCAAGGAATTGATCAAGCACGACGTGCTGGTGCTGCAGACAGGCTGTTCGGCCATCGCCTGCGCCAAGGCGGGGCTGATGGTGCCGGAGGCGGCGGCCGAGTTCGCCGGTCCCGGCCTGGCGGAGGTTTGCGAGACGGTCGGCATCCCGCCCGTGCTCCACATGGGCTCCTGCGTGGACAACTCGCGCATCCTGATGGCCGCGGCCGCGGTGGTCAAGGAGGGAGGCCTGGGCGACGATATCTCCGACCTTCCGGCAGCCGGCGCCGCCCCGGAGTGGATGAGCGAGAAGGCCATCTCGATTGGCCACTACTTCGTGGCCAGTGGCGTCTATACTGTCTTCGGCGGGTCGTTCCCGACGCTCGGCGCGAAGAACCTGACCGACTACTTGTTCAACGGAATCGAGAAAGAGGTCGGCGGCAAGTGGGCCTTCGAGTCCGACCCGATCAAGGCCGCGCACCTCATGATCGATCACATCGATTCCAAGCGGAAGGCGCTCGGCCTCGACAAGGCCAAGGAGCGCGTGCTGCTGGACATGGCGGACCGCCGGGCCCTGGATTGAGCCATGGCGTTCAACCTCAAGGCAATCGGACACCGAGTGCAGTAAGGAGAGCATACAGATGTCAAAGATCATCGCGGCTGCGGGCATCCGGGGAGCCCACCAGTTCGTGGCCCAGGCCAAGGAGAAGCTGAGCGCGGCGCTCGAGAAGCACGGCCCGGACAAGGAGGTCAATTTCCCGAATACGGGCTACTACCTGCCTGTCATCTACGGCATCCTGGGCATCCCCGTGAAGAATCTCGGTGACATGAAGGCGGTCGTGGAGCGCTGCGAGGTTCTGCTGCCGCCGCTGGTTCGGGAGCAGACCCACCTTCCCTACCTCGGCCCGGCTCTCGACGCGGGAATGGCGGCGCTGTTCGCCCAGGAACTGATCGAGGGTATTCGTTACGTCGAGGATCCGGATTTCTACCTGAAGGGCGAGGACATCACGCCCGAGAAGATCTGGCTCGGCGCTGCGGATGACATCATCCTGCGCAAGCGCGGAGTCGAGTTCGTCGATGGCACGGCCCCCGGCTTCGCGGCGATCCTGGGCGCGGCTCCGAGCCCGGAGGTGGCGGCCAACATCGCCCAGGAACTGCAGCGCAAGAACCTCTACGTCTTCATGGCCGGCTCCACCAACGGCAAGACCTTCTCGGAACAGTTGATCGAGGCGGGTGTGCAGGTGGGTTGGGGCACGCGCCTGGTCAGCTTCGGCCCCGAGACCTCCGCCGCGGTCTTCGCCTTCGGCTTCGCCACCAGGGCCGCCATGAGCTTCGGCGGGATCGAGCCCGGCGATTTCCGCAAGATCCTGATCTACAACAAGGATCGCGTGTTCGCCTTTGCCCTCACGTTCGGCCTGGTGAGCGAGGATTGGTACGCGACCGGCCTCGGCGCAGTGAACTACGGGTTCCCGATCATCGCGGACACGCCGATCCCGCAGATCCTTCCGACCGGCGTATGCACCTACGAACACGTTGTCAGCAACGTGTCGCACAAGGAGATGGTGCAGAAGGCTACCGAGGTGCGCGGCCTCAAGGTCACGATGAGCGAAGTGCCCGTGCCCGTGGCGTACGGCCCGGCTTTCGAGGGGGAGCGCGTGCGCGGGGAGGACATCTTCCTCGAGATGGGCGGCGGCCGCACCCATGCGGTCGAGTGGACGACCTCGCTCCCCATGGACCAAGTCGAGGACGGCAAGATCGAGGTCTTCGGTCCCAACGTGGGCGACGTCAAGCCGGGATCGCGGCTGCCGCTGGCCATCAAGGTCGAGGTCGCCGGTCGCCAGATGCAGGAGGACTTCGAGCCGATCCTGGAGCGCCAGATCCACCACCTCATCAACTACGCCCAGGGCCTGATGCACATCGGCCAGCGCGACATCGCCTGGCTCAGGGTTTCCAAGGGGGCGATCGAAAAGGGCTTCAAGCTGGACCATCTCGGCAGCATCCTGCACGCCAAGTACCACGAGGAATTCGGCAGCATCCTGGACAAGGTCCAGGTCAAGATCTATACCGACGAGAAGCAGGTCGACGAGATCCTCGAACAGGCGCGGCAAGTCTACAAGAACCGCGACGAGCGTATCGCCGGCATGACCGACGAGGACACCGACCCGTTCTACAGCTGCACGCTGTGCCAGAGCTTCGCGCCGAGCCATGTGTGCGTTGTGACGCCCGAGCGCACTGGGTTGTGCGGAGCCTACTCGTGGCTCGACTGCAAGGCGTCGTTCGAGATCAACCCGACCGGCCCCAACCAGCCGGTTCACAAGGGCACGACCCTCGACGCGGTCTACGGCCAGTGGTCCGGCGTCAACGATTTCGTGAAGAAAGCATCCCGCGGCAAGGTCGAGCGGTACGACGCCTACAGCATCATGCGCGAGCCCATGACATCGTGCGGCTGCTTCGAGTGCCTGTCGGCGGTCCTGCCGATGTGCAACGGAGTGATGACCGTGGATCGCGACTACACCGACATGACGCCAAGCGGCATGAAGTTCACCACGATGGCCGGGACGGTGGGCGGCGGCAACGTGACGCCCGGCTTCCTGGGCCACTCCAAGTACTACATCACGAGTCGCAAGTTCGTCCTGGCCGAAGGTGGTCTCAAGCGCGTGGTCTGGATGCCCAAGCACCTCAAAGAGGAGCTCAGGGAACGCTTCGAGAAGTGCGCCGTGCAGGCCGGCGTCCCGGACCTCCTCGACCGCATCGCCGACGAGACCGTCGGCAAGACCGAGGAGGAGATCCTCTCGTTCCTGGAGCAGAAGGAACATCCGGCCCTGACCATGGACCCAATCATGTAACAAGGAGGGCGAAATGGCTCTGTCAGGAATTCAGATTTTCAAGTCCTTGCCGAAGACCAACTGTGGGGAATGCGGAGTGCCGACGTGTCTGGCCTTTGCCATGGCCCTGGCTGGCGGCAAGGCCGAACTCTCCAAGTGCCCCTACGTGTCGGACGAGGCCAAAGCGGCCCTGGCAGAGGCCAGCGCACCGCCCATCCGCACGGTCTCGATCGGTGCTGGCGAGGGCGCGCTCAAAATCGGCGGCGAGACGGTGCTCTTCCGCCACGAGAAGACCTTCGTCAACCCGCCCGGCCTCGCGCTGCTTCTCACGGACTCCATGGACGATGCGGAGGTCGCGGCCCGGATCAAGCGCTTCAGCGAGCTGCAGTACGTTCGAGTGGGCCTGACCCTCAAGGGCGACCTGTTCGCGATCAAGAGCACGACCGGCGACAAGGACAAGTTCGTGCAACTGGTCAACAAGGCCAAGGCCGCGGCGGGTGCCAAGTTCGTGCTGATGGCCGATGATCCGGAACTTCTGATGGCCGGGGCACAGGTCCTGGCGGGCCAGAAACCGCTGCTGTACGCGGCCACCGAAGCGAACGTCGAGAAGCTCGGAACGATCGCCAAGGAGACCGGCTGCCCGGTCGCAGTGAAAGCGGACGGTCTGGACAAGGTCGCGGCCCTCACCGAGAAGCTCGAAGGAATGGGCCTCAAGGACCTCGTGATCGATACCGGCAGTCGCAAGATCAAGCAGGCTTTCGTCGACCAGGTTGCGATCCGCAGGGGTGCGCTGGGCAAGGTCAAAGCCTGGGGCTACCCGACCATCGTGTTTCCGAGCGAGATGACCGACAGCCCGATGGCGGAGACACTCTACGCGGCGACGTTCATCGCCAAGTACGCCGGGATCATCGTGCTCTCTGATTTCCAGGGCGAGACGCTCTTCCCGCTGCTGCTCGAGCGGCTGAACATCTACACCGACCCGCAACGGCCGATGGTCACCGAGCCCAAGATCTATGAGATCGGCGCGGTCACCCAGGATTCGCCGCTGGTGGTTACCAGCAACTTCTCGTTGACGTACTTCATCGTTTCCGGAGAACTCGAGGCGAGCCGCATCCCCACGTATCTCCTGGTCATGGACACCGAGGGGCTTTCGGTCCTCACGGCCTGGGCAGCGGGAAAGTTCGGCGGCGACCTCATCGGCTCGGCAATCAAGAAGAGCGGAATCGCCGGCAGGACCAGGAACCGCAAGATCGTGATCCCGGGCTTGACGGCTGTGATTAGCGGTGAGCTCGAGGAGGAGTTGGGGAGCGAATGGGAGGTCCTGATCGGACCGCGCGAGGCGGCGCACATCACCCCGTTCCTCAAGCAACTGACCGGCAGCTGAGCCACGGCCAGGTACGACACGTGGGGGAACCGGGGAGCGGTCGGGCGACTTACCGCTGACCGCTCGAGCGCGAGCCGACCAGCGGCAATGTGTGGGCTTCGTGGAAGCCGATGATTCGCTCGACTTCCGCGAGGATCGACTGCTTGGACTCGCCCGATATCCGGTAGCTCATGTCGATCAGGTTGCTCCCCCCCAGTCCCTGGCCGCCGAGGAAGTTGCCGCCCATGACCAGCATGTAGTCGGGCTGGGCGTCGATCCGGTTCGCCGTGGCCCACATCCGAGCCCAGGCCCGGCTGGTGGCCTGCTCGTCGTAGCCGCCGGCGCCCAGCAGCAGCAGGTGCTGGCTATGCTCGCGCAGGAGTTTGATCGCGGTGACCATGCCGTTGTTGGTCAGGTTGAGGTTGGAGAGCGGATCGGACTTGTGACCGTCCGCGCCGATGTTGGCCACGATCACCCAGGGCTCGAAGCGTTTCAGTACCGGCGGTACAATCCGCGAGAAGGCCAGCTCGAAGGCCTCATCGTCGGTCTCCTCGGGCAGCGGCACGTTGATGGTGAAGCCCTTGCCGTTGCCCTCGCCGATCTCGGTCTCGAAGCCCGACCAGGGATAGAGCGTCTTGCCGGTCTGGTGCAGCGAGATGACCAGGACCCGGTCGTCGGCATAGTAGGCGTCCTGGACGCCGTTGCCGTGGTGGGCGTCGATATCGACGTAGGCCACCCGGAAACCGCGGGCGAGAAAGCGATCGATCGCCACGATGATGTCATTGACGTAGCAGAAGCCTTCCGAGTGGAGGCGCGAGGCATGGTGGAAGCCGCCGAGCGGATTGAAAACCACGTTGGCGTTCTCGTCCAGGATCAGATCCACCCCGGTGCAGGTGGCCGAGGTGTACAGCATGACGTAGTCGAAC
Organism: uncultured Myxococcales bacterium; assembly: GCA_964476305.1. Classification (GTDB taxonomy): domain Bacteria; phylum Myxococcota_A; class Polyangia; order JAAYKL01; family JAAYKL01; genus CAYZAI01. The sequence continues at coordinate 1,614 of CAYZAI010000267.1, read as the reverse complement.
AGACCAGGGAAGATCGGGCAATCGTCGCCGCCCAGGTGGTACTTGAGGTACTCCTCGCGCCAGAGCCCGTCGTTGGCCCGCTCCAGGGCATCGATGAAATCGGGCGCATGCGACTCGGTCAGGCGCTGCTTGGTGATCGCCCGCGGCTGCTCGACCCGCATCCAGGGCTCGTCCAGCAGGTTCTGGCTCCTGATCAGCTGCAGGGTCGTGCGCGCCCGGCCCGGGGTGAAGGGGTGGTCCTCCTTGTAGGTGTAGTCGCCGAACCGTCCCGAGTAGACGATGATGCTGTCCTTGGGCCTCGCGACGTCGGCCGGCGGGAAGCGGACGGTGAAGGTCACGCTGCCCGAGTCGAGCGTCCGGGTCGCCGTGGGCCAGGCGCGGCTGAGCAGGGCCATGGTAGCCGCATTCTGCGCGAGGAGCTCGGCGTAGACACCGCTCAAGCCCCGCGAGTAGGCGATCCGGTTCAGGCGGTCGGCCAGGAATGTGCCCACCCCGAGGCCGCGATACTCCTCGTCGACCGTAATGTCGAACTCGCCCATGTTGTTGGCCGGGTTGTACATGCAGCGCCCCTCGGCGACGATCCGCGGGTTGAACCGGGGGCCGACCAGCCCGACGATGGTCGTGTCGCGGCTGTAGTCGATCGATGCCAGCTTCTGGGCCATCAGGTCCGTCATGGTCTTGATCGTGCCGTGGTAGCGCATGCGGATCGACTCCGGCGAGAGGCGGTAGAACATGTGCTGCAGGCGGCGAGCGTCCGAGGGCCGGACCGGCCGGAAGAAGATATCGACCCCGCTCTTGAACGTCTGGCTCTTCTCGTAGTGGTGGGGATAGACGCATCCGTGTTCCGGCGGCAGCGGCTGATCGCGACCGACGTACTTGAGCCGGATGGCCTCGTCGAGCAGGTGGCGCCGGACCTTTGGGTGCGCGATGGAGATCAGCGCGATGGCCCGCTCGCGGATCGAGAGCCCGTATAGGTTGACCACGCCGTACTCGGTCACCACGTAGTGGATCCTGGAGCGCGTGAAGGCAACCCCGCCGCCGCTGGACAGGCCCACGATCCGCGACCGCGTGCCGTCGAGGGTGGTCGAGGGCAGGGCCAGGATGCTGAAGCCGCCCTTGGAGCGCATGGCCCCATTGATGAAGTCCGCCGACGAGGGCAGGCTGCGGAGGGTCGATATCTCCTGGGTGTCGGCCCGGGCCAGGCCGGTCAGCTCGATCTCTTGGATCGAGTGGACGCTGACCATGTTGTCGTTCTGACAGATGACGAACGGATCGCTGACCTCGTCGATCGGCAGCAGTTCGAAGTAGGGGTTCTTGTCGACATACCGGTAGAGGTCGTGCGAGCCCATGACCATGGTGGCAACCGTCCTGCCCCGGCTGATCTGCTTGTGCATGTTGGTCACCGCCCGCGAGCGGATCAGCCGGAGGATGTCGTCCGTCAGGACGTCCGTATGGATGCCGAGGTCCTTTTTGGTATCGAGATATCGCATGGTCGACGCGCTGATCGCGCCGCTGTCGAAGTGGAGGCACATACCGTCCTCGATCAGCGAGGCGACGTGCCGGCCGATCGTGAGCGAGACCGGATCGATCTCGGGCGACCCGACCTCGAGCAAC
>CAYZAI010000266.1:0-6867 GCA_964476305.1 uncultured Myxococcales bacterium | reverse complement strand
GGGCCAGGTCGCGCTCGCCCGCGGTCTCGAGCAGCGCGCCGAGCATCTTGGCCGTACACGAGAACGTGCGATCGTACTTCTCGATGGCCTTGTTCTTGTCGGCCAGGGTCGATTCCGCCTGCCGCGCCTCGTCCGCGACGCCGGTCAGGGCGGTGTCCAGCCGGCCGACGTGGTCCGCCAGCATGCCCTTGTAGTGGGCCGGGTCGAACGAGAAGCCGGGCATCAGCGGCGCGGGGGGCGTCGCCGTGTCCAGGGCGGCGAGCACGGTGCGGCTCAGGCGGTGGACCTCGACGGGATCCGAGGGCGTGGGTCCCTGGAAGCCCAGGGCCGCGAGGTAGTCATCACCGAACACGGCGCCGAGCTGCTGGCGGGTATTCACCAGCGAGCCGCGGAGGGACTGCGCGGCCTCGTCGCGCTCGTCGCGGGCGGTGGGATCGTCGCGAAGCTCGGCCTCGTGGGCGTCGTCCGCCGCCACCATGGCCGCGGTGTCCGCCATCAGGCGCTCGACCGCGCGAGCCAGCAGCAGCTCCACCGCGCCCTGGACCTCGGCGCCGAAGATCTCGCCCATCGCGCCGGCGATCCGCTTGTCGTGGGTCCTGCCGGCGGCCGCCACCGCTTCCGCCGACTTCTGCCTGTTCACCGTTGCTTTCGATGCCATCTCGCCGTTCCTTTCTCCGGTTCGCGGGAGGACAGTCCCCCGGAAACGGCGTTTTGAAACCACGCCCCGGCGGGGCGTGTCAACTGTTTTGGTGTCGTTCGAAGGCTATCGGGCGGTATCGGCCAGACGGGCGAGGGTGAAGACCTGCCCGCCGTTGTTCCAGGACATGATCATCCCCGCTTCGGTGGGGGTTACTTTTATAACGGCGACATTCGGCGAATTCTCGTGGGTCATCTCGATCGTATCCGGTGCGGTTCGTCTCCAAGACCACTCGTTCTCGATGATCTCGCCCGGCTTCCTGTTGGAGGCCCGCCCCCCGCTTCCCGCGCCCGAGTGGACGGCTCTCGTCCGCGCCTTGCCGCTCGGCGTGAAATCGTACGTCATTCCCTTGTTGGCCTCCGCGAAGTCGCCGGTCGCTTCGACGACCTCCCAGACGCCCAGGAGTGGATCATCCTTCGCAGAGACCGCCGAACCGAGCGCGGGCTTCGCTGCCGTTTCTGGCGCGGGCTTCGCCGCGTTGTTTTCAGCGGTTTCTGCCGCTGCCACGCTCTTTTCGGGTTGGGACTCCTTGCCGCTCTTGCAGGACGCGAGACACGCGGCCACAGCCAGGACGACCACGGTCGCGCGAAGGGAGTTCGGTGACTTCATCTTCGGCACCTCATCTGGTTTTTCTGGATGGTTGACACGAAAACTATCGAGGGGAATCGGAACTCCCGGGAAGGTGTACTGAATCAGGTGCTCGAGCCGCAGCAGACGTGCGCCGGGTCACCCTCGTAGGTTCCCATGCAACAGCCGTCGGTTCCGCACTCGTCGTGTCCGACCGTGTCCGGATCCACCGTTGCGCAGAACCAAGCGTTGCCGTCACCGCAGCAGCCCATGATCCCATCCGAGCCCATCCCCTCGAAATCTGCACAGCTGGTCGGCGGGTTGGGGTCGCACATGATGCAATCCTCTGACTGCGTCGGAGTCGGCGTCGGAGTCGGCGTCGGAGTCGGAGTCCGAGGAGCCGTCGTCGTTGTCGTTGTCGTTGTCGTCATCGTCTCCGCCGCAGGCGAAGGCGCCGAAGGCCAGCACGGCCGAGCAGAGCATGACCCAGAACCACATCTTCTTCATTTTGATTCTCCTGTTTGTTGGACCCGCTGCCGTCGGGCCCGGGTCATTTCTTGGCCCCTGGAGTCCAGGGGCCACCTTTATGGTTTACGACCGGGGATTATCTTCTGTTATTCAAAAAAAACAACCAGAAAATAGCCGGAAATGGGCCCGGGAAGCTGGGTGCCAAGGGCCGGGAGTCCCGTGTCCTGCGAAATCGCAAACAGACGAATTCGCAACGGATTCGCAACGGGCTTGTGCTCGACCGGCTCGCGCTGGTAGCGTACGGTGCCGTCGGGGCGAGACGCCCCGCCAGGAGCGACCGGTGAACGAAGACGGACCCTCACCTCTGCAGCGTCTCCCCGAAGCGACGGATGATCTCGAACGCTCCGAGCGGCGGATCGCGGAGCTCTCGGCCCGGGTCCGGCGCTTCGAGCTGCTCCATGGGGTGGGGCGCGCGCTGATCGAGACGCCCGACATCGGGACGGCCCTCGACCGCGTCGCCGGGATGGTGGCGGGCGCCACCGGCTGCGTCCGGGTCGCGGTGTCGCTCGCGGGTCGCGAGCCCGGCAGGCCGGGGATCCAATCGGCTTTCGGCCGCGCCGGCGGCGATGGGGAGGGGGTCTTCCGGCTGTCCGTGCCCGTCGCCTCCAGCGGCGAGGTGTTCGGCGCCATGGACGCGGTGCGCGAGGGCTCGCCCTTCGGCCCCGACGACGCGGCGATGATCGAGCAGGTCGCCTTCTACGTCGCGGCGGCGACCGCCACGTGGCGGCTGCGCGGCGACGCGGACTCGCAATCCCGGGTGCTCGACGACCGCACCCGCCGCCTCGACCTGCTGCACCGGGTCTCGCGCTCGCTGATCGGCCGGATGTCCCTCGATGAGCTGCTCGGGGAGATCCTCCGGCTCTGCGCCGAGGCGTTCGACCTGAGGCACGTGGCCCTGCTGCTGATCGAGGAGGACGGGCGAACCCTGGCGCTGAAGGCCGAGATCGGCTACGACGAGAATGCGCCGCGGCGGCTCCACATCGATGAGGGCATCACCGGACACGTGGCCTCGACGGGCGTGCCGGTGCTGATCCCGGACGTCACCAAGGACCCGCGCTACGTGGCAGGGGTCAGCGGCGGCCGGGCCGAGATGGCGGCGCCGCTCAAGGTCCACGGCCGCGTGCTGGGCGTGCTCGACGCCGAGAGCGCCGAGTTCGGCGGCCTCGGCGAGGAGGATCTGGACCTGTTCACCAGCTTCGCCGCCCAGGCGGCGATCGCGATCCGGGGCGCCGCGCTCGAGGCGCGCCTCGAGGCCGAGGGGGGCACCACGTAGGAGATGCAGGATCTGTCGTCGACACACGTCGTCTGGGAGCTGGCCGGCCTCGTCGCCTGCCTGGTGGCCAGCGCCTTCTTCTCGGGGGCCGAGACCGCGCTGACGCGGATCTCGGGCAACCGGGCCGAGCACCTGATCGAGAGCGACCCGGGGCGCTTCGGCATCCTCAAGCTCTGGCTCAAGGGGCGAAAGCGGATCCTGTCCGCGCTGCTGGTCGGCAACAACCTCGTCAACATCCTGGCATCGGTGCTGGGCTACCGGCTGGCGATCCGCTTCCTGCCGGATTTCGCCGAGGCGGTCTCGGTCTTCGGCCTGACCCTGGTGGTGCTGGTGTTCTCCGAGATCACGCCGAAGAGCCTGGCGATGCAGCACGCGGAGCGCTTCGCCGTGCCCGTGATGCGGATCGTCTGGCTCATCGAGAAGCTGCTCTTCCCCCTGTCGTGGCCTCTCTCCCGCATCCCGGGCCTGATCGGCAGGACCGGCGCCGACGACGGCGACCCCGTGGTCACCGAGGACGAGATCGAGTTCCACATCCGCCGTGGCGTGGACCGCGAGGTGTTCGAGGAGCAGGAGCAGGGCGAGCTCCTGATGTCGGTGGTGGAGTTCTCGGGCACCCTGGTCAAGGAGGTGATGGTGCCGCGGACCGACATCGTCGGCGTCGAGCGCGGCGCCCCGGTGGCCGAGGCCCTCGAGCGGGTGGTCGAGAGCGGGCACTCGCGGCTCCCGGTCTACGACGGCGACCTGGACCACGTGGTGGGCCTGCTCTACGCCAAGGACCTGCTGCCCCGGGTCTGCGCCGGCGGGCCGTCGGCCGAGGAGACCATCGGCGGGCTGATCCGCGACGCGGTGGTGTTCGTGCCCGAGACCCAGAAGATCAGCACGCTGCTGGCCGACATGCGGCGCTTGGGCCTGCACATGGCCGCCGTGGTGGACGAGTTCGGCGGCACCGCCGGGCTCGTGACCCTCGAGGACATCATCGAGGAGCTGGTGGGAGAGATCCGCGACGAGTTCGATCCGGACGAGCCCTTGATCAAGGAGCTTGGCGACGGCCGCTGGCTGGTCGACGCCCGGCTGTCCCTGATCGACTTCGAGGACGCGACGGACATCGTGCTGCCCGACACCGGCGACTACGAGTCGGTGGGAGGCTTCGCCGTGGCCGTCTACGGTCGCATCCCCAAGAAGGGCACGGTGATATCCGCCACAGGGCTCGACCTGCTCGTCGTCGATTCCGACAAGCGCCGCGTCAAGCGCCTGGAGGTCCGGCGGACCGGGGAGCCGCTGGCCACCGACCCGAGCCACCGGGGCGATGCCTGAGCCGAGCACCATCGTGCTAGAAACCCTGCGCGAGCGGGTCCGGGACCGACGCTTGAGGGTGGCGGTGCTCTGCCGCGGGACGGTCCCCCTGGCCGCCGCCGTTGCGGCCGAGGGCCACCGCACCGCCGTGGTCAGCGACCGCTTCCGGCCGCTGCTGGCGATCCAGGGGCGGCTCGGGGCGGGGCCGCGGGGGCCGGTGGTGCTGCTCGAGGCGCGATTCACGGAGCTGCCCCTCGGCGCCGGCGCCTTCGACGCGCTGGTGCTGGCCCGGGGGCTGCCGCAGCTGGCACAGCCGGCGGAGGCGCTGCGGGCCTTGCGCGGGCTGCTGACTCCCGGCGGGCTGCTGATCTGGGTCCATTCGACGACCGAGGGCTTCGGCGGCAGGCTGGCCCGTCTGGCGGCGCCCCTGGCCCGGGGCATGGTCCCGGCCTGTCCGCGGCACGAGCTGTGCTCGTGGGCGATGGCCGCGGGCTTCGGCGAGATCGGCCAGCGCGCGGGTCGCGGGCGCCTGCTGCCCTGGGCCGTGACCTGGGCCACCGCCGCCCGGGAGCCACGGGGTGATCAGGTGGTTTTCAAGCCCCCGGTTTCGGTGTAAAAAGGTCACTCGACAACCCAACCAAACCGAGGTGGAAAAGATGAGCGACATCAACGAGAAGTGCCTGGAGGTCTTCCCCGGGTGGCTGCGCACCCTCGACGAGGACGTGCAGGCCGTGCTGACGACCCTGCGCGCCGAAGGCGTGTCCGAGGAGCCTCGCAAGTTCCTGGCCGGCGGGATCAACTACCTGTTCAAGAGCCTGGATCTCATCCCGGACGGCATCGACGACATCGGCTACCTCGACGACGCCTTCGTGCTCCGGCTCTCGGCACGGGCCGCGCTGGATCTCGACATCCAGGGCCTGGACGGCGAGACCATGGGCAAGCTCGGCCGGATGTCCAACGACTGCGACCTGGTCCGGGAGCTGCTCGGCCAAGATCTGTACAACCGCCTCGAGAAGTACGTCCGCGACCTGCGCAAGGGCGCGGCCCGGGGGCGAATGGTCGACGAGATCCTCCACGACGAGGGGACGTTCAAGCTGTTCGCCGCCGAAGCCGATGGCTTCGTCAAGGAGTACCAGTCCCCGGGCTTCTCGAAGGACGAGAAGAACCTGATCAAGCTCAAGGCCTTCCTGGAGGCCAAGCTCCCGAAGTAGCCCGGCCGGACTTGGATCACTGCGGCCCGCCGGCCGCCTTCCGAAAGAGAGGAAAGACATGGGTCCCTACCCGATGACAGCCTGCATCGTCGTCGCGCTGTTGGTGTTCGCGTGGTCGGCCTGGCGCAAGTGGCGCCTGTTGATGATCGGCGCTCCGGAGCAGCGGATGGACTCCCTCGGCCGGCGGCTCGGCCGGATGATCACCATCGCCCTGTTCCAGCGCAAGATGCCCAAGTACAAGGTGATGGGGCCGATCCACATCGCCATCTTCTGGGGCTTCCTGATCCTGCTGGCCAACACGATGATGCTCTGGGGCCGCGGCTTCGACGAGCACTTCGACCTGTGGATCCTCGGCGACAACGTCCTGGGCCACGCCTACCGCTTCGTGAAGGACATCTTCTCGGTGATCGTCCTTTGCGCCGCGGGCCTGGCGCTGCTCCACCGGGTCGTGCTGCGGCCCGCCCGGCTCACCGCGTCGTTCGAGGCGGCGCTGATCCTGCTGATCATCATCGTGATGATGATCGGCGATCTCGCCTACTGGGGCTGGCAGCTCTCGACCGAGGGTATCGACGGCTTCCGGCCGGCCGAGCCCTTCGCCACGCTGGTGGCGGGCGTCTTCCACGGGATGGACGCGGGCCTGGTGGCCACGCTGGGCACCATCGGCTACTGGTCCCACACGCTCCTGGTGCTGATCTTCCTGAACCTGCTGCCCTACGGCAAGCACTTCCACGTGATCACGTCGCTGCCCAACGTCTTCCTCTCGAGCCTCGAGGCCCCGGGCCGGCTGCCGAAGGACGAGAACATCGAGAAGGTGCTGCGCGAGGAGGACGGCGACGACGAGCCGGTGTTCGGCGTGGCCGAGATCCAGCATTTCACGTGGAAGGACCTGCTGGACATGTACTCGTGCACCGAGTGCGGCCGCTGCACGGACAACTGCCCCGCGGCCAAGACCGACAAGCCGCTGAAGCCCAAGACGTTCCTCACGGGCGTGCGCGACCACCTCTACTTGCGGGAGAAGGAGCTGGTGGGCGGCAAGTTCGAGGTCACGCCGCTGGTGCCGAAGGTCGTCGATCCCGAGGTCATCTGGAGCTGCACGACCTGCCGGGCCTGCGAGGAGGAGTGCCCGGTGACGATCAGCTACGTGGACAAGATCGTGAAGCTGCGGCGCGACCTGGTCGAGGGGCGCGGCGAGCCGCCGCCGGAGCTGGCCACGGCCCTGCGGGGGATGGAGACCAACTCCAACCCCTGGAACCTCTCGCGGATGGACCGGGACGGCTGGGCCGAGGGCCTCGAGGTCC
>CAYZAI010000265.1:0-6927 GCA_964476305.1 uncultured Myxococcales bacterium | reverse complement strand
CGCGCGTCACCGCGTCGACGGAACCGCCGACACCGAGGAAGCGGGCCGCGAGATTCTCCGGGGCCGGGCCGGACAACTCGATCACGACGTCGACGCAGTAGCGCCGATCGGTCCCCTGCTCCGCGATCGTGGCGAGGAACACCGGGTCTATCCGGTCGGCGATCCCCGCGAGGGGCGCCCCTGTCTCTCCCGCCCGCCGGCCGCGGATGGCATCCTCGGCCCGTCGGTCTCCGCCGAGCCACGGCAGCGCCAGGGTCAGCCCGCAGGCCAGCACGTGGAAGCCCAGGGCCCCGGAGTCCACGACCCCGGCCGCGGCCAGGCGCGGCATCAGCTCCGGGGTACGTGCCACCGCTGCCGCGAGGTCGCTCTCGAGGCCAGCGTGGCTCTCGAGGTCCGCGATGCCGTTCGTCGCCAGCAACCCCGAGAGATCGTCCATCACCGTGAGAATCGTGCCCTCTACCGGGTCGGAGACGGCGCATCTGGCGAGATCCCGGCCGTGGGAGATCGCGGCGCGAAGCCGCGCGGCGTCGAGGTCCTCCATCGACCAGAGCCGGTCGAGGAGCCCCACCAGGAACTGGGCGAGGATCACGCCCGAGTTGCCCCGGGCGCCCAGCAGCACGGCGCGGGACGGGTCGGGATCCCCGCGCCCGAAGGCGTCGGCGAGGGCCTCGACGGTGCGCAGCATGTTGGTGCCGGTGTCCGCGTCCACCACGGGGAAGACGTTGATCCGATCCAGCAGGCCGGCCCGCCGCCGCAGGTCCGCCACCCCGGCGAGGATCGCCCCGGACAGGACGTCCCGGACCGTCATTCCGCGCGCGCTCCCAGGCGCGGCTCGCTGCCGTCCAGCAGGCGACGGATGTTGGCGCGGTGGGTCAGGGCGACGGCCAGCCCGAGCGCCGCCCCCACGGCGACGACGGTCGGCGGGCGGTCGAACAGCCAGAGCCAGGGGCCGAAGGATGCGGTCATGGCGAGGGAGCCCGGGGAGGCCCGGCGCGTGAGCGCCGCGAACACGAGGAACAGGCCTCCGCCGCAGAGCATCGCGGCCGGGTCGATGGCCAGCATGGCGCCGGCGGCCGCGGCCACGCCCTTGCCGCCGCGCAACGAGTGGAACAGCGGAAAGAGGTTGCCCAGCAGCAGGGGCAGGGCCAGGGTCGTGGCGAGATCCCCCAGGCCGAGGAGCCGCCCGCCGAGGATCACCGCCACGGCGCGCCCGAGGTCGAGGGCGAGCGCGAGCAGGGCAGGGCCGGGCCCCAGGGTGCGCAGCAGGTTGGTGGCGCCGGCGTTTCCACTTCCCGCCGCCCGGGGATCGCCCCGTCTTAGCACGCGGGAGACGACGATCGAGAAGTTGCACGAGCCCGCCAGGTACGCGGCCGCCGCGGCGCCGGCCAGGATCAGGGCCAACTGGGTCGCGCTCGAGGTCGGCTCGGGCATCGCGGCAGCCTCCCTAGGGCTGGACGGCGGGGCGCCGCCGCAGCAACTCGGGCAGCTCGGTGAGCAGGTCGCCGGCCAGCAGGCCGGGCTCGCCGAGGCGCGCCGCCGCGCGGTCGCCAGCGGTCCCGTGCAGCCACACACCGAGCAGGGTCGCCTCGAGGGGGGGCATCCCCTGGGCCAGGAGCCCGCCGATGATGCCAGCCAGCACGTCGCCGGTGCCTCCCGTGGCCATCCCCGGGTTGCCCGTGGTGCTGACCCAGATCCGGCCGTCCGGGGTGGCAACCACTGTGCGCGCGCCCTTGAGCGCGATCACGGCCTGGAGCTTGCGCGCGGCCTCGCGGGCGGTGCCGATCCGATCGCTCTGGACCGCGGGCACGCTCTTGCCCAGCAGCCGGGCCATCTCCCCCGGGTGGGGTGTCAGCACCAGCGGCGACACGACACGGCCGAGAGACGCCGGGTCCGCGGCCATGATGTTGAGCCCATCGGCGTCGATGACCGCCGGGACGGTCATGGTCGACGCCAGCCGCGCGACCAGGCCCGAGATCCCGGGAGCGGTGGAGAGCCCGGGGCCGATCACCACCGCCGACTTGCCTTCGACGACCTCGGCGAGCCGGGCGAGGGATCGCTCGCTGAGCGGTGCGTCGTTTCGCTCGATGACCTGCTCGGTCATCAACTCGGCGCGGCAGCGGGCTTCGAGCACCGGCTGGGCGGCTCCGGTAGTGGCCACGGTGACCAGACCCGTCCCGACGCGCAGGGCGGCCTCGCCGGCCAGGGCCGCGGCGCCGGTCTTGCCCAGGGAGCCCGCGAGAATCATCAAGTGGCCGAAGGTGCCCTTGTGAGCCGCCGTAGGTCGGCCGGGGAACTGCTCGAGGGCCTCGCCGCCGTCCAAGATCTCCCCGTCCCGGCCCGCGCGGTCCGACACGTACCCCGGTGCGCCGATGGGAACGACGGTCACCAGGCCGGCCAGCTCCGCTCCGGGGTGGAGCACGAGGCCGCGCTTGAGGTGGGCGAAGGTCGCGGTGGCCGCGGCGCGCACGGCCTTTCCGAGTGGCTGCCCGCTGTCCGAGTCGAGGCCGGAGGGGATGTCCACGGCCAGCACCGGGGTTCCGCACCCGTTGATCGCGTCGATCAGCGCGCCGAGGTGCCCCTCCAGCGGACGTGACACGCCCGTACCGAGCAGCGCATCGACGACCAGCCCGTGGTCCCGCAGGCGCCGTGCCAGGCCGGAAGCGGCCTCCGCGGCGGAGACGTCCTCGATCAACGCGGACATGCTCTCGAGGATTCGCAGGTTGACCAGGGCATCGCCGGCGATCTTCGCGGCGGCCGTGGCCAGGAACACCGAGACATGGAAGCCGTCGTTCAGCAGGTGACGGGCGATGACGAAGCCGTCGCCGCCGTTGTTTCCGGGCCCGGCGACGATGGCCACCCGCCGCCCGGCTCCCAGAAGCTCCCGTGCGATCCTGGCCGCGCCCGCACCGGCGTTCTCCATCAGCACGATCCCCGGCACGCCGGCCTCCTCGACGGCGACGCGGTCGTACTCGCGGATCTGCTCGCGGGTCATGAAGATCATCGGGTTCCACGTCATGATCTCGCCTCCTGGGTACCGGGATGGATTACCACGGAAGGCCGACGCGGTCACCAGCGGTCTGTCGTCCGTTTCCCCGCCGAGTTGAGGTCAGCCGCGTTCCTTGACCTGCCGCAGCACCCGGGCGTCCTCCTGGTGCCGAGGGTGGTCGATGGCGCTCTTGATCGCGATCAGGCTGTCGATGTCGATCCAGTTGGCGGTGACGCCGCCGTAGGCTCCCTCTATGCGCCGGGACCAGGCCTCGTCGAAGCTCATCCCCTCGATCCGCAGGAGGAAATCGATTCGATCCGGGGCGAACCCCAGCTGCAGGATCTCGTCGTCCCGATCGGCGCCGAGCAGGGTCGTGGCGCCGAATTCGGCGAGGGCGCGGTTGGCGCGCTCGACGTTTCCCGGCGTGAAGTCCAGCCAGAGATCCATGTCCTTGGTGTACCTGGGCCTGGCGTGGTAGATGAACGCCAGCCCGCCGACGATCAGGTACCGGACCCCGTGGCGGTCCAGCAACTCGAGCATGTCCTCGAAGTCGCGGATGCTCTCCATCGGGCTAGCCCTCGCGCCCGCGATCGCGGGCGGCGAGCACCTTCTCGACGTCCCGGCGGATGGCCACCAGTGCGGAGAGCCGCTCCTGGGGGGTCAGCCGCTGCCAGAACTCCAGATCCCAGGCCTCCGCGTCGTCCCAGTCCTTGGCGCGGTGGGTCAGCATGCGCCTGCGGCGCGCCTCGCTTCGTTCCTCGATTCCCACGGCCGGAGTATAGCAGCCGGCCCGGGCCGTGGCCAGGGCGGACCCGCGACGGCGGGAGGGGATCACGTCTCCAGCACGACCACGGCCACGGCGATGCCGCCGGCGTGGGACAGGCTGAGCAGGATCCGGCGGACGCCGAGCTTCCGGGCGTGCTCCCCGGCGGCTCCGGACAGAACCAGGGAGGGTGCGCCCGCCTCGTCGTTGACCACCGCCAGATCGTGCCACTTCAGGCCCGTCGGGGCGGCGAGGGCCTTGATCGCCGCCTCCTTGGCGGCCCAGCGCGCGGCCAGCCGCTCGTCGCGCACGACGCCGTCCCCGGCATGGGCCCGCTCGACATCGGTGAACACCCTTCTTGCGAACGCGTCGCCGTGGCGCTCGAAGATCCCGGCGATCCGCTCCACGGGGCAGACGTCGATGCCCAGGCCGACGATCACCGCTCGCCCATCGCCGCCAGCATCTGGCGCACGGCCGCGTCGAGGCCCACGAACACCGCGCGGGCGATGATCGAGTGGCCGATGTTCAGCTCCTCGACCTGGGGCAGGGCGGCGACCTCGCGGACGTTGTGGTAGTGCAGCCCGTGGCCCGCGGCGACCCGCAGCCCCAGGCCGGCAGCCTGCTTCGCGGCACGGGCGAGGCGGTCGAGTTGTTCGTTCCGGGCCGGACCCCGCGCGTTGCAGAAGTCGCCGGTATGCAGCTCCACCATCTCGGCCCCGACCTCGGCGCTGGCGGCGATCTCCCCGGGGTCGGGATCGACGAAGAGGCTGACGCGGATGCCGGCGTCCCGGAGCAGGCGCACGGCCCGCCCCGCCGCGGCCGGGGCGGCGGCCACGGCCAGCCCACCCTCGGTGGTCCGCTCCTCGCGCTTCTCGGGCACCAGCGTGCAGATGTCGGGCTTCGTCTCGCACGCGATGCCGAGCATCTCGTCGGTGGCCGCCATCTCGAGGTTCAGGGCCGTGGTCACGATCCGGCGCATCAGCTGCAGATCGCGATCGACGATGTGGCGGCGGTCCTCCCGCAGGTGGATCGTGATGCCCGAGGCCCCGGCCAGCTCGCAGACGTGGGCCGCGGGGACAGGGTCCGGGTACTCGCAGCCCCGGGCCTGGCGCAGGGTGGCCACGTGGTCGACGTTGACGTGCAGGCGGGTCATGCCGGCTCCTCCTCCCCGCCCTCTGGCGGGGCCTCCGCGGCCCCGTCGGCCTCGTCAGCGCCGGGCTCGGCGTCCTGCCCCTCCAGCTCGTCGACGAGATCCTGGTGCTCGTCCCACAGCTCGGTGAACTCGCGCAGGGAGGGCAGGTCGCTCAGGGACTTGAGGCCGAACAGCTCGAGGAACTCCTGGGACGTCCCGTAGAGGATCGGCCGGCCCGGCTCCTCCTTGCGGCCGAGCACGCGGACCAGCCCCTTCTCGAACAGGAACTTCAGCGTGCCGCCGCAGTCCACCCGCCGGACGTCCTCCACGTCGGCGCGGGTGACGGGTTGCCGGTACGCGACGATGGCCAGGGTCTCGAGGGCCGGGCGGCTCATCCGCATCGGCTTGACCTTGAGGGCCTCTCGGACCACCGGCGCGTTGTCCGGGTGGGTCTGGAACTGGTACCCGCCCGAGATCTCGCAAAGGACGATGCCTCGTTCGGCGTAGTGCGCGGATATCACGTCCAGCAGGGCGCGGACCCGGCGACCCTCGAGGCCGAGCAGCCGGGCGAGGCGCCGGACCGTGATCGGCTCGGGGAAGGCGAAGATCAGGCTCTCGAGGCGTGAGATCAGGACCTCCTCCGGGAGGTCGGGCTCGCCGTCCACGACCTTGGCCAGCGGGGTGGGGATGTCTTCCCTGTCTTCGTCGTCGTTCATTGGTCCTCCAGATCGGCACTGGACAGCACGCGCGCCGCCTCGGATGCGTCCAGCAACCGGCTGATGTGGATCTCGCCGCCGGGGCCGGCCTGGTGGACCCGGGTCAGCCCCAGCCGGGTCATCTCGAGCAGCGCCAGGAACGTGACGACCACATCCGACCGGGTCAGGCGCTCGCCGAAGAGATCCTGGAACCCGATCCGTTCCGAGCGCTGGATCAGGTCGAGCAGCTGGTAGATGCGGGCCGAGATCGAGATGCGGGTGACCGAGATCTCGGTGGCCGGGTCCGCTCCGGTGCGGGCGAGCACCTGCTGCAGGGCCTCGAGCAGGGAATAGAGCCCCGGTGCGGCGATCTCCGCGCCGTCGCCGGGCGGTTCGACGGGGGTGCCGCGGGGGAAGGTGTCCCGACCCCGGCGCGGCATCGCGGCCAGCGACTCGGCGGCGACCTTGTACTTCTGGTACTCGAGGAGCTGCCGCACCAGTTCCTCGCGGGGGTCGGTGCTGTCTTCCGGGGCGACGAGGTCGTCCTCGCCCTCGTTGGGGGAGGGCACCATCATCCGCGACTTGATGTGCAGCAGCGTCGCGGCCATCTCGAGATACTCGGCCGCGAGGTCGAGGTTCAGCTCCTTCATCAGGTCGAGGTACTCGAGGTACTTGCGCGTCACGAAGGCGATGGGGATGTCGAAGATGTCGATCTCGTGCCTGCGGATCAGGTGCAGCAGCAGGTCCAGGGGGCCCTCGAAGATCTCCAGGGAGACGACGTAGCGGCTGTCCGCGGAAGGCTGGCCTTGTTCGTCCACGGGTCCTCTCCCCTCCTAGAACACCAGCGACCATGCGCCGAGCAGGATGTCGCCGATGGCCCGCGCCGGCGCGAACAGCGCCTCGCCGGCGACGTTGATCAGCACGATGAAGCCGATGAACACGAAAAGGGTATAGCGCGACATCTTCCGTTGCCATTCCTGAGGCAGCAGGCGGCTGCCGTCGAGGGGCGGCACGGGCAGCATGTTGAAGATCGCCAGGCCGATGTTCATCAGGAACAGGCGGCTGAGCAGCAGCGCCGCGATGGGCATGGCCCCGGAAAAACCCTGGGCCGCGAGCAGGGCGGCGTTGCTCGTGACGAACCTGTCGTTGCCTAGCAGCAGGAACGCGAAGGTGCGGGAGCCCACGCTGGGGGTCCGGGCGAGCTCCGAGAGCAGGTCGGCGAAGAGGAACATCGAGAGCCCGGCCACGAGGAACGCCAGCAGGATGTTCGAGGCGGGGCCGGCCACCGAGGTGAGGATCATCCCCTTGCGCATGGTGATGCCCCGGCGGAAACGATGGGGTGACACGGGCA
>CAYZAI010000264.1:0-6942 GCA_964476305.1 uncultured Myxococcales bacterium | reverse complement strand
CCGATACCGACACGGACACCGATACCGACACGGACACCGACACGGACACCGACACGGACGCGGACACCGACACGGGCACCGGCACTGACAGCGCCACGTCCTAACGACGGCCCACCCCGCTTCCCGTTTTCCCGCCAGCCGATTTCTTTGATTGATCCGAGCCATCCTGTAGATCGGTTTTGATGGCGACTGGACGTCGCGTCGTGGTCTGGCGTTGCCATCCGGAGGATCCGATGCAATCGGAACGCAGGGTCGTCGCCAAACGCATCGATGTGAGTCGCCCCGTCGAGCTCCTCGACCGGGAGGGCGCAGAGATCACCACGGGTTTCACCCGAAACCTTTGCGAGGAGGGGCTTCGGGCCAGGGTCGAGGACCTGGACGAGCGTCAGAGCGCCAACCTTCTCGTCCGCCTCTACCTGGAAGACGGCTGCGAACCCGTGGTCAAGCCCGCGTGCATTGTCTGGAGCGCTCGCGACCTCTACGGCGAGGGGGCCGAGGTCGGCCTCAGGCTGGTAGACAGCCTCGACGAAACGGGAAAACAACCGGAGACGCTCGCGCGGGCGACGCCGCCCGCTGGGAATGTTCTCGCCGAGGGGCAGCGGATTCAAATCGACGCCGGTGGCCTGATCCTCTCGGCCACCGTGACGGCCATCGAGCCCCCCGATGGCGATGGCACCCTGCGTGTCATGATGAAAGTCCTTGGCGGGGAGGCGGCAGCGCTGGACGAGTTCGACCCGGAGGAGTGGAAGGCCCGGCCCATCCGAGATGCCGTGGCCGAGGTGAGGCGCTATACCGGCCCTGTGGTCCGCTGCCTCGCCGCCTTCCTGGCGCTCGCGGCGCGCGTCCTGGCGTCGATCGCGAGAGGGGCCTGGGCGCGCCTTCCCGACGGCCCGCGGTCGAGGATTGAGCGTTTCACCCTGGGGCTGGCCCGGAGTCGCGCGTTGCTTCTGACCCGGCGGATCTTTCTCTCTATTGCCTGTGGCGCCCGGCAGAGTTGCTCGCTCGCTCTCGCCCGGTTCGCGGTGTGGAAGGCATCCCGCACGGCGCTACGCACCGGAGACTGACGGACCGCCGCCGACCGACGGCCGCCGCCGCCAGTCGCCTCCCGATATACCGCGTCGCCGCGCGGCACGGATACGACCGGTCGTTGGCATCGGGCTTGCTTTGCCCGTGCTCCCGTGAGTGACGGCGCCACCATCGAGGTCTTCCGCGGACGCGAGCTGATCCGCACCGAGATCCTGCCCATCGACACTTCGGCGACCATCGGCCGCGCACCGGACTGCCAGATCCCGCTCGACGGCCGGGATGTTTCGAGGCGCCACGCCCACGTCGCCGCCTTCGCCGATGGCTTCGAGCTCACCGTGCTCTCGCCGGCGGGAGTGACGTCCGGCGGACGTCCCGTCACGGGAGGCCGGCTGCCTTATGGCACACGGCTCGCCATCGGCGGCTACGACGTGCTCGTCGCGAGCGCGGTCGAGGAGAGTGGGAGGGACGCTGAGTTGCGCCTGCGCCGGATGCTGCTCGATGGGCTGGTTGGGGAGGTGGACCTCGCCGCCGTGGAGCGGGGCGGTGCCGGGCTGCGCCCGCGGGTCGAAGCCGTCCTCGAGCGGCTGGCCTTCCGGCAGGACGTTCCGCCAGGGGAGATCGGCAGGCTGGCCGCAGAGCTCGCCGACGAGGCGCTGGGACTGGGGCCGCTGGAACGGTTGCTCGAGGACCCAGAGGTCTCGGAGATCATGGTCGTGGATCCGGCCACGGTCTTCGCCGAGCGCCGCGGACGGCTCGAGCTCACGGGGCTCCGCTTCACAGGAGCCGACTCGGTTCGGGCGATCATCGAGCGGATCATCACGCCACTCGGTCGGCGCATCGACGAGTCCTCGCCGATGGTCGACGCGCGACTACCGGACGGGTCGCGGGTCAACATCGTGATTCCGCCTCTGGCGGTCAAGGGGCCGGCGATCACGATCCGCAAGTTCACGAGCAACCCGCTTCGCATCGACGACCTCATCCGTTTCGGCAGCCTCGACGAGCCGACGGCGGAGTTGCTCCAGCGCGCGGTGGCCGGCCGACGCAACATCGTCATCTCCGGCGGCACCGGCTCGGGCAAGACCACCCTGCTCGGGGCGTTGGCCGGCTCGATCCCCGACGCGGAGCGGATCGTCACCATCGAGGACGCGGCCGAACTGCGCCTGGAGCAGCCCCACGTCGTCGTGCTGGAAGCGCGGCCCGCCAACGCCGAGGGGCGGGGCCAGGTGACGATCCGCGATCTGGTGCGCAACGCCCTGCGGATGCGCCCCGACCGGATCGTGGTCGGCGAGTGCCGTGGCGGTGAGGCACTGGACATGCTGCAGGCGATGAACACGGGTCACGACGGGTCGATGACGACCACCCACGCCAACTCACCGGCCGAGGCGGCGACGCGTCTCGAGACCCTGTGCCTGATGTCCGGCCTGGACCTGCCGTCCCGTGCGATTCGCGAGCAGATCGGGGCGGCGGTGAACCTGGTGGTGCAGCAGACGCGGTTCGCGGACGGGGCGCGGCGGATCACCTGTGTCAGCGAGGTTTGCGGGCTCGAGGACGACGGGCGTGTCCGCCTTCGGGACGTGGTCCGCTGGATCCCCCCGGGAAACGCCGGTGCGTCGGGCCGCTTCGAGCCCACAGGCTGGCTGCCGTCCTTCCTCGCAGGAGGACGTCGGTGATCGCGGGTGCGTTGCTCGCCGCTGCGGCCTCGATCGCCCTTGGAGGGGTGCTGGTCGCTGGCGCGGGAGGGGTGGCCAGGATCCTCGGAATGCGATCTACCCTGGCAATCCCGGTGGCGGCGCTCCTGGCTCTGGCCGCGCTCTGGCTGCGGACCCCCTGGCTCGTGGTCGTGGCCACGGCGGTGCTGGTATTGCCCCGGTTGCTCGCGCACAGGGCCGCCACGCGGCGGCGAAGGCTGCTCGCGGACCAACTCGATGGGGCCATCACCGCCCTGGCGGGGTCCTTGGGCGCCACGCCCAACCTCGGCGACGCCCTCGCGTCCATCGTGGGAACCCAGCCGGACCCGATGCAGGAAGAGCTCAGGCGCGTGCTGGCCGACGTCCGCCTGGGGCGCACTCTCGACGAGGCGCTGCTGGACCTGGCTTCCCGCGCATCGCTGCCGGGACTGGACGCCACGGTGGCGGCCGCGATCACCGGCCGGCGCACCGGTGGCGATCTGCCCGAGATCCTGCGTCGTACGGCGGCCAGCCTTCGCGAGATTGGACGCCTCGAGGGCGTCGTTCGCACCAAGACCGCCGAGGGCCGCGGCCAGGCGGTGGTGATGGGCCTGGTGCCGCCGCTCTTGATCGCGGCCCTGGACTGGATCGACCCGAACTGGCTGGCGCCGCTCTGGTCCGATCCCATCGGCTGGGCGATTCTGGGTGCGGCCGCGGTCACGGAGATCGCGGCCATCGCCCTCATCCGGCGCATCATGGCGGTGGATCTTTGAGTCTTCGGACGGCAGCGGTGGTCGCCGCGCTGGTGCTCGGCGCCGCGCTCGCGGCACTGGCCCGAGCGCTTGTCCCGGGGGTCCTTCCGGCGCCGGCCGAGGGAGGCGAAGCCGGTCTGCAACGCCGCAGAGCGCGCAGGCGTCACCGCTGGTTCCGGTTTCTGGAGGCCGCGCTCGGCGCCATGGCGGTCCACGTCGCGTGCCTGCCTCTTTCGGGGTTGCGCGCCGCCATCGCTCGCCGTGTCGAGCTTGCCGGCCATCCACTGGGTCTCGGAGGGGATGAGCTCATCGCCGCAGCCGTCCTGGGGGCCATCGCCGGTGCCGGGCTGGGCGGCGCCCTCGCGGCGTCCGCTCTCGGAACGGCCGTTCCCGGCGCTGTCGTCGGCTTCCTGGCCGGGACGGCCTACCCCTGGATCAAGCTCGACGAGTCGGCCATCCGGCGCACGCGTCTGATCCGCCGGGGTCTGCCTCAGGCCATCGATCTCGCCGCCCTGGCGATGCAGGCCGGGCTCGATCTGCCCGGGGCGTTGGTCCAGGTGGCCGGCAGGCTCTCTGAGGAGCAGCCGCTTCGTATCGAAATCGATCGCCTGCTGCACCTCGTCACCCTCGGCCATTCCCGAGCGGAGGCCCTCGCCGGCCTGGCTCGGCGCGTTCCCGCGCCAGAGGTCAGGCAGTTCGCCGCCGCGGTGATCCAGGCCGACCGCCAGGGCACGCCCCTGGCCGAGGTCCTCGCCATCCAGGCCGGCGTGATGCGGACCCGCCGGTCCCAGGCCGCGGAGCAGAAGGCGGCGCGGGCCGCGATCCTCCTGATGGGGCCGCTGATGCTGATCTTCGCCTGCGTGTTCCTGGTGCTGTTGGGTCCGTTCGCGGTCAAGTGGGCCCGGGGAGAGCTGTTCTAGACCTCGGTGTTCGTGGTAGAAACGAGGGGATGAACTCCCTTCCCGACAGCGTAGGCCGATTGATGGCGGCGCGATTCGCGTGGTTCGGCGTTGCGCTGGTGATCGCCATCTCGACGGCATCCGCTGCCGCCGCCCGGCGCAAGCCGAAGGTCAAACTGGCCACGGCGGTAGTGCACGTGCTCGACGCGGCCGGAGCGCCCGTGGCCGGCGTCGAGGTCGAGCTCCTCGTCAGCCGCATCGACGGATCCGAGGATCGGCGGCGGGGAACCACCTGCGCTGACGGTGCTGCGAGCTTCGACGATGTCCGCACGGACTGCGTGGACTTCCAGGCCAGCGCATTGCTGGCCTCCGGGAAGGAGGACGGCAAGCTCCGGCCTTGCAGCGACGGCCTCGAGGCGTTCGTCGTGCTCTCCGGGGTGAACAGGGCGGCCGCCTCTGGTGCCGCGGTCGTCATCGCCCCGTACCCGGAGGACGAGCCCGCGGCCGCGCCTCCCGCACCGGCACAGCCGGTGGTGGAGGCCGAGCCGGAACCGGCGGCGCCACCGGTCCCTCCGGA
This sequence comes from uncultured Myxococcales bacterium, assembly GCA_964476305.1. Classification (GTDB taxonomy): domain Bacteria; phylum Myxococcota_A; class Polyangia; order JAAYKL01; family JAAYKL01; genus CAYZAI01. The sequence continues at coordinate 2,021 of CAYZAI010000264.1, read as the reverse complement.
ACCGACCGCTTCCATCCCGCCGGCCGCGGTTGTCGAGGGGACGGAAGGGCCGCTGGCCATCGGCGCGCGGGCCGGCGTCGGCTTCTGCCAGGAGTGGTTCTACCGCCCGGGTCCCGACGACCCGAAGTGCGACGACAACGTGTCACCGGCCCTCGACCTGGAAATCGACGGCGGTTTCCACGTCGCCGAGTGGCTGGTGCTCGGGGCGCGCATCGGCTACGGCTACTTCGAGTCCACAGCCAGATTCCCCGTCGACGACGAAGCGGACACCGGGGACCAGACCGATCTGCAGGGGGTCGTGTCCGAGGGGGAGGGGCGCGTCGACGGCGCGGGCAACCACCGCCTCCACTGGGGCCTGGGAGCCAGGGCGATCTGGGCGGGTGAGCACGTGATCGCCGGCGCGGACCTCGTGCCGCTCGCGCTGCTCCACCACTTCACGAGGATGGAGGGCGCCGGGACCGAGACGTTCACCGAGTTCGTCGTCTCAGCGGGGGTGCTCGCCGGCCTCCGGATCGACCGGTCCTGGTGGCTCGGGGTCTACGCCAGGTTCTTCCAGCCCGTGCCATGGATCGACGACCAGCGGTTCCTGCCCGGGACCCTGGCCTTCGGCGTGGTCGCGGGCCTGCGCATCGGCCGCGAGGGGCAGCCCGCCACCGAGGCCGAGCCGCCGGTCCGGGAACCGGAAGAGAAGAAGGATCCCGGCGTCGAACGGCGCAAGCGCTTCATCGAGACCCAGCAGGATCGCGGCAGCTTCTGACCGGGAACCAAAGTCAGATATCGTCGGGCAGCAGGTGCCCCCGGCCGCGCTTGGCGCGCAGGTAGCGCCGGTTGTGCTCCGAGAGACCCGCGACGTGCGGCGCGAAATCCTCCACGGGCTGGCCGGCCTGCTCGAGGTGGAGGCGCTTCAGCGGGTTGTTGGACATCAGCCGGATCGGGCGGCCGCGAAGCAGGTGGCGCAGCACCACGGCCGCGTCCGTGAAGTCGCGGGAGTCCTCGGGCAGACCCAGCGAGACGTTGGCCTGGTAGGTGTCCTGGCCTCCGTCCTGAAGCAGGTACGTCACGGCCTTGGCCCAAAGACCGATGCCGCGGCCCTCGTGGCCGGACATGTAGACCACCGCGCCGCCACCATCCTCGAAGATGCGCTGGAAGGCGGTTTCGAGCTGCGGCCCGCACTCGCACCGCAGGCTGCCGAACACGTCCCCCGTCATGCAGCACGAGTGGATGCGCACCAGGGGTGAAGGGGTCTCCAGGAAGCGCGGACAGGCCAGCACCGAGTTCACGGACATGTTGGTCGTGAGCAGGGCGCGCAGGGCCTCGGGGCCTCCCCCGGCCAATCCGGCGGCCGCACCCAGGACCTCGTCGAGCTCCACGTGGCGCACGAACGGGTACCAGCTCAGCACGCGCTCCTGGTCGCCGAACCGCCGGGGGATGGGGATCGGACCCAGCAGCGACAGGTACGGTTTCTCTTCGTGGCCGACCCGGTTCCCCTCCCGATCGAGGTGCACGATCTTTCCGTCCCGTTCCAGGGCGGCGCCTATCCTCTGATCCACGTAGCTGAACAATCCGTCCTCCGTTCGCAGATTCCGGCGGGCAGTCTATACGCCCCTTGGGGGCGAAATCCACCCCCGCCGGTCCGGCGCTTTCGGAGCCCGGCGAGTTGGGGGCTTCCGGATCCCGGCCCACGCAGGGGCGCCCCTTCTGTCCTTTCAGTCCCTTCAGTCCATTGTCAGCACCCCGCCCCGCGCCCGCCTTGTCAGCGCCAATGGAATGGCTGTCGACGAAAGTGCGTAGGGAGGGGGGCTGACACCGGTCTCGCTAGAAGTCGCACGGCTCGTGGGGTAGCAGACAGGCGGTCACTTCCTGGTCGGTTTCGAGGACGAGGATGATGCCATTGGTCTCTGCATAATCTGGCACACAATCTGGCCAGGGAGTGCAGGAGAAGGTGTCCCAGACGTACAGGTTGGCGTGCAGGTTCCCTCCGAAATCTTCGTACAGCCGATAGTCTGTTTCAAGATAGCCCG
>CAYZAI010000263.1:0-6949 GCA_964476305.1 uncultured Myxococcales bacterium | reverse complement strand
TGGAGCGGATGAAGCACTACCTGCTGCCCTTCGGCCGGGGCTACCTGATGCCCCTCGGCCAGGGCTGGGATCCCACGGCCGAGATCTGCGACAACATGAAGGACGACACGGGCGACGGTCTCGCGGATTGCGCCGACCCGACGTGTGCTGGCCGGCTGGCCTGCCGGCCCGAGCAACCCGGCAGGCTGGACCTGTTCGTGATGAGCCAGTGCCCGTTCGCCACCGCGATGATGGGTTCGGTGGACCACTTCCTCGACCACTTCGGCCGCGACCGCAAGGCGGTGGATCTCGAGCTTCGGTTCATCGGGACCGTGGAGGAGAGCGGAGAGCTGACCTCGATGCACGGCCCGGGCGAGGTGGAAGAGGATCTGCGGATGATCTGCGCCCAGAAGCTCTACCCCGGGCGCTACGCTTTCATGGGATACGTGACCTGCCGCGCGGCCGAAACCCGAACGGCGGACTGGGAGCGGTGCGTGCCGAAGGGCCTGAGCGCGGCCCGCATCCGCAAGTGCGCCGAGGGGCCCGAGGGCCGCCGGCTTCTCGCCGAGTCCTTCCGGCTCGCGGACGACCTGGATGTGGCCGGCAGCCCGAGCTGGATCGTGAACGACCACTACGAGATGCAGGGGCGCGACGCCGCTCGGATCGTCGCGGCCTACTGCGAAAGGAACCCCGTGGCGGCTTGCGAGCGGCCCGTGGCGCCGGAGCAGGACGTGGACGATGGGCGGCCGGATGTCTGCAGGGAATGAGCGGATCGGCCCCGCGCGGGCCGGAGAAAGGGTTCGATGATGGCCGACATCAGCGTGCGCCGGGAACACTCCGTCGCCAGGGATGTGCTGCGCGGCAGGCTCGAGGACCTGGTCGGCGGGCTCGCCCGGAAGTACGGGCTCAAGGCCAGCTGGACGGGCGATACCTGCAACCTGAGCGGTGCGGGCATCAAGCAGGCCGTGCTGCGCATGGGCGGCGCCGACGTCTCCCTCGACATCACCCTCGGGCTGATGGGCAGGATGTTGAAGCCCACCATCGAGAGGGAAATCGAAAAGAAGATGGACGGGATCCTGGCGCCCGTCGCGGACGCCTGAGGGCCGCGCCCCCGGACGGGCAGCGGAAACTTGCACCGGGCCGCGGGTTGATCGAAGCTCCCTCCCATGACAACCGTCTCCTCCATCCGCTCCTACGAACGCACCGACCTCGGCCTGGAAGAACGCCTGCCGTCCCTGGCGCTGCGCTTTCCCTGCCTCGAGGGCGCCCTTGGCCTCGAGCCGTGGGACACGGCCAGGCTGCACGCCTGGATCGCCGGGCAGGGCGAGGGCGGCGCGGCCTGGCACGCGGGCCTGCTGCTCTTGAACCTCTGGGGCGAAGGACCCTGGCCGCCCTTCGACATGCTGGCCGCGGCCCGCACGTGGGAAGACGGCGACAAGCAGATGTTCATCAACTGGCTGCGCGTCTGGAAGTTCGACGCCCCGGCCCGATGAGGCTGATCGCCGACCTGCACATCCACTCGCGCTTCTCGCGGGCCACGAGCCGCGATCTGGATCTCCCGGCCCTGCACCGGGCCGCACGCGAGAAGGGTCTGGGGGTGCTGGGAACCGGGGACTGCACCCACCCGGGCTGGCTCGACGAGATCGCGAAGCAGCTCGAGCCCGCCGAGGACGGGCTCCTGCGCCTGCGGCCCGATCTCGCCCGGCAAGCGGCGGAAGGCCTTCCCGCGGCCTGCGGCGGTGAGGTGCGCTTCGTGCTACAGGCCGAGATCAGCGGCATCTACAAGCGGGGCGGCCGGGTGCGCAAGGTCCACAGCCTGGTCTACCTGCCATCGCTGGAGGCGGCGCGGCGGTTCGCCGGAAAACTCGCGCGCATCGGCAACCTCGCCTCGGACGGACGGCCGATCCTGGGCCTGGACGCGCGGGATCTGCTCGAGATCGTGCTCGGGATCGATCCTCTGGCCTTCCTGGTGCCGGCCCACGTCTGGACACCCTGGTTCTCGCTTCTGGGCTCGAAGTCGGGCTTCGACTCGGTCGAGGAGTGCTTCGGCGATCTGGCTTCCTTCGTCTTCGCCGCCGAGACCGGCCTCTCCGCGGACCCGGCCATGTGCAGGCGGGTCTCGCGCCTCGACCGGCTGACCCTGATCTCCAGCTCGGACGCGCACTCGCCGGGCAAGCTCGGCCGCGAGGCCACGCTGCTGGACATCGAGCCCGGGTTCGAGCCCTTGCGCCGGGCCATCGAGGCCGGGACCGCGGAGGCGGGCTTCCTGGGCACGCTGGAGTTCCACCCCGAGGAGGGCAAGTACCACCTGGACGGCCACCGGGCCTGCGGCGTGCGCCTGGAACCCGGGGAGACCCGCGGCCTCGGCGGTCGCTGCCCGGTCTGCGGCAAGCCGATCACTGTGGGCGTGCTGAGCCGCGTGCTGGACCTGGCCGATCGCGAGGAGGGCAAGCGCCCCGGCGGCGACCCGCCGTTCGAGAGCCTCGTGCCCCTGGACGAGGTCGCGGGCCAGTCCCTGGGCGTGGGCCCCGCTACCAAGCGCGTCCGTCGCCTGGTGGAGGTGCTGCTCGAGCGCGTGGGGCCGGAGCTCTACTGCCTGCGCCAGGCGCCCATCGAGGATCTCTCTCTTGCCGGCGGTCCGCTGCTGGCCGAGGCCGTGCGCCGGGTCCGCGAAGGCGAGCTCACCGTCGAGGGCGGCTTCGACGGCCAGTACGGTACCGTGCGCATCTTCGAGCCGGGCGAGATCTCCGCCAAGTCTCGTTGATCGGGTTCAATTAATTGGAAACTGGAAGTGCCTGGTACCCAGATTTGGTACCCAGATTCACATCTTTAGGAGTGCGATCCCGAACGGTTCAACTGTTCGGACTTTCAAGGCCGGAGGCTAGGTTGAGCGGGGTCTTCGGTTTCAAGATCACCGAAGACGCTCAGGACCTCGTGCTGTTCCGATTTCAGACACTGTGTCATGACAGCCGTGGCGTGACAAAGGGGCGCTGGGTTGATACGTCGAAACAGGTACGATCAAAGTCCCGGCGTGCCTCGAAAACTTCGGAACAGGTACGATCAAAGTCCCGGCGTGCCTCGAAAAGTTCTGAACAGGTACGATCAAAGTCTCGGCGTGCCTCGAAAACTTCGGAAAAGGCACGAACAAAGTCCCGGCGTGCCTCAAAAAGGTCAGAGCAGGTACGATCAAAGTCCCGGCGTGCCTCGAAAAGTCCGGAACAGGTACGATCAAAGTCCCGGCATGCCTCGAAGGCTTCGGAACAAGTACGATTACTTTCTTTGCGTGCTGGGACGACGGAGCGAAGCGCAGCCGACCCGCGCGGCAGGTCGCGGATCGAGGATCGTCACCCCACCCGGAACCAACACTTCCCGCGTGCTCCACCTTTTCCCCTTGCGACGACAGCCCCGCGGCGGGGATAATGCCCCGCGAACGAAACGAGTCGTCGAGGCGGGGCCAGGCGGCGCTGCCTCCAGGAGGGACGCGATGTTCGAGTGGTTCGGCCAGCTCACGATCCTCGATCAGATGCTGTTCGCCTTTGCCCTGATAGGAAGCCTGCTGTTCGTCATCCAGTTGCTGATGATGCTGATCGGCGGCGGCGAGGGCGACGCGGACGCCGGCCATGTCGGAGACATGGCTGACGCTGACGCGGGCGCCGACACCGCCGACGTCGTGGACGGCCACATGACCCACGCCGACTCGGACGCGGCGTTCAAGGTCTTCTCGGTGCAGGGCACGGTGGCCTTCTTCATGATGCTGGGCTGGGTCGGCCTGGCCGCGGGGCGCACCTTCGGGTTGGGCACGGCAGCTTCGGTGGGCCTGGGCCTCGCCGCGGGCGTGATCGCCAACCTCTTGATGGCCAAGGTCTTCCAGGGCTTCAAGCGGATGCAGTCGAGCGGCACGATGGACCTGGCCAACGCGGTGGGGCAGGAGGGCGCGGTCTATCTCACGATCAAGGCCGACCAGCCCGGCAAGGTGCAGGTCACGGTGCAGCAGCACCTGAAGGTCTTCGACGCGGTGACGGAGGACGGCGCGGAGCTGCCCACGGGCACGCGGGTCAGGGTCGCAAGGGTCGTCCAGGGCAACACGATGGTGGTCCAGAAGATCTGACGGCGCACACCCGTCGGACAGGCAAAAACAAGGAGCGAGACATGATTCCCCTGCAACAGCTTCCCGTGGCGCTGACCGAAGGACAGGACAGCTGGCTGGTGATCGCGGCCGTGGCCGCGCTCGCCTTCCTCGCCCTGTTCCTGCTGATCTACCTGATCAAGCGCTACAAGCGCTGCCCGTCCGACAAGATCTTGGTGATCTACGGCAAGGTGGGCCGCGGCCAGTCCTCCAACTGCATCCACGGCGGCGGCGCCCTGGTGCTGCCGCTGGTCCAGGACTACCGCTACATGAGCCTGACGCCGATGACGATCCCGATCCCGCTGCAGAACGCGCTCAGCCTGCAGAACATCCGGATCAACGTGCCCAGCACGTTCACCGTCGGCATCTCCACCGACCCGGGGATCATGAACAACGCGGCCGAGCGACTGCTCAACCTCAGCGGTCCGGAGATCGAGAGCATGGCCCGGGAGATCATCTTCGGCCAGCTGCGGCTCACGGTGGCCTCGCTGACCATCGAGCAGATCAACCAGGACCGCGAGTCGTTCCTCGCCTCGATCCGCAAGAACGTCGAGCCCGAGCTGAACAAGATCGGCCTGTACCTGATCAACGTCAACATCACGGACATCACCGACGAGTCGACCTACATCGCCTCCATCGGCAAGAAGGCCGCGGCCGAGGCGATCAACAAGGCCAAGGTCGACGTGGCCGAGCAGGAGAAGATAGGCTCCGTGGGCGAGGCCGAGGCCATCCGCGAGCGGGAGATCCGCGTGGCCGAGAACGTGGCCCAGGCCGAGAAGGGCAAGAAGGCCGCCGAGGCCGACCGCCGCGTCTTCGTCCAGGGGCAGGAGGCCACGGCGGTCAAGGGCGAGAACGAGGCCCAGGCCAACATCGCCGACTACAACGCCTCCCTTGCCAAGCGCCAGGCCTCGGCGCTCCAGGTGGGCGAGGTGGCCAGGCGCGAGGCCCAGGTCGAGATCCAGAAGGCCCAGTACAAGGCCGAGCAGGAGCGGCTCAACGCCGAGGAGGTCGTGCGCAAGGAGATCGACAAGCGCAAGATCGAGATCGCGGCCGAGGCCGAGGCCCAGAAGCTGCGCAAGGAGGCCCAGGGCGAGGCCGACGCCGTGCTGGCGAAATACAAGGCCGAGGCCGAGGGCGTGCGCAAGGTGCTGGACGCCAAGGCCGAGGGCTACCGGGCCCTCGTCGAGAGCTGCCGGGGGGACGCCAAGTCCGCGGCCACACTGCTTCTCGTCGAGAAGATCGAGAACCTCGTCGCCCATCAGGTCGAGGCGATCAAGAACCTCAAGATCGACAAGATCACGGTCTGGGACAGCGGCGCGAGCGACGGCAAGAGCTCCACCGCGGGGTTCGTCTCGAACTTGATCAAGAGCCTTCCGCCCCTGCACGAGCTGGCGGGCATGGCCGGCGTCGAGCTGCCCGGGTACCTCGGGAAGATGGTCGATGGCGAAGAGGCCCGGCCCGAACCGCACGTGACCCCGCGGCGCCCGCCGTCGTCTCCGCCGCCACGCACCCCCTTCGGCCCGGCCACGCGCTAGCCTGCGCAGGTCCGGTCGCCGGAGACAGACCTCGCCTATCGGGTCGACGTCTCGTTCGCCGTCCTTCGAACCCGCCTTTCGAAGGGTATCGCGACTCTTGCGAAGGATCCGCCGCGGTGCTAGCTTGAAGTCTTCGTGAAAAGATTTTTTCTTCAACTGCCACGAGGGGCAAGGAGGCGAGAGATGTCCTGGAGAATGTTGCTGGTCGGGTTGTGCGTGGGCTTTCTGTCACTGGGCCTCGCGGGTTGCGGTGACGATGATGACGACGACGACAACGACAACGACGACGGTTCGACGGACGGGGACTCCGATTCGGACTCCGATTCGGACTCCGACGCGGACGCGGATGCGTGGTGCGAGGAAGCCTGTGCCCACTCCTTCGACTGCGAGGAGGAGCTCGTCGAGGCGTACGGACAGGAGGGCTTCGACGAGTTCTTCGGCGATTCGATCGATGGCTGCCTGGATTGGTGCACCGACGACTACGCGGACATCCCCGGGGAGTGCCTGCCCTGCTTCCTGGAGGTGACCCCCTGCGAGGACATCATGCCCTGCGCCGCGGAGCAGTGCGAAATGGGCAACGGGCAGTACGCGTGTGAGACCGTGTTTGCCGCGTCCTACGAGAAATTGAACGAGGAGTGCGGGATGGATCTGGGCGATCCGGCCGTGATGGCCGCCGAGGACTGCGAAGAGCTCTGCGACACCGGGGCGGCCAGCATCTCCGTCGACGACATCCAGGCCTGCCTCGACGAGATCGAAGGCCTGACCTGCGAAGAGCTGGAGGATCCGGATCTGCAGTCGGTCGATTGCACCTGGCTCGAGGACGACCTGGAGTGTGTGTGGGAGTAGCCGGGGCGTGAACCTCGGCCTTGGCCACGCGCGAGGGTTCTTTCCGTCTTTCGGGCACCCGGAAATGCTGCCGTTCCCGGACGGGGCAAAGGAAACCCGGGTCGGGATCAGCCCTTTGATTCCCAGGGGGCGGGCTCGGGCTTCACCTGCCCGGAGAGGAAGGCCCGGCCCACCTGGGGGTTCATCGCCAGGGTCAGCAGATCCTCGGGCCGCCGGACCAGGCCGGTGGGCTCGAACTCGGCCCGCAGCTTTTCGAGCTCGGGCTCGAGGTGGTCCGCCGGGCGCTCGGTGATGGGCGGTTCGCCCTTCAGGATCATCTTCTGGAACTCCGTATCGATGGGCGCCGGGGTGCGGCCGTACCCGCCGCGCACGAGGTTTTTCGTCTCGTTGCCCACGATCTTGTAGCGGCCCATCAGCACGTTGAACACGGCCTGCACGCCGACGATCTGGCTCGTGGGCGTGA
>CAYZAI010000262.1:0-7025 GCA_964476305.1 uncultured Myxococcales bacterium | reverse complement strand
CCGAGGCCAAGGGCTGGTGCGGGAAGGTGTTCCAGGCCGTGGGCGTGGCCCTGCCGCCGACCCTCCGAGAGGTGTCCACGTGAGCGAGAGAACAGTATCGACCGGCTATCGATATGTAGTGCCAAAGACTTTATCGTACACCGTATCGTGCCGTTATCATTCAGCTTTGATCAGACAACTGTAGAAGATGGGCCGAACCAGCCGCAGGATCGACCGCGACCCGCCGCAGGATGCCCGCAAAGTGCCGTAGGATGGCCAGGACCCCCCGTGGGGACGCCCGAAACTGCCGCAGGAAGCCCCGAACCTGCCGTAGGAAAGCCCTTTTACCTCACATTTGTTCAGTTTTTCAGGCTTCTAACCAGGGCTGGCAAGCTAGTTCAGTCATAGGATGGGCTCTGTCATTCTGGTACACCCCATGATCGGCCATCGAGGCAGACGAGGCAAGGGCCGTCGGCCCGAGGGGCGGCGGTTTCTGGGCTTCGATTTCACTCCCGGCCGGGGATCTGGTAGTCCTGGCGACAGATGAAGCTCGTGATCCAGATCCCCTGCTTCGACGAGGAGCAGACCCTGCCCGCCACGCTGGCGGCCCTGCCGCGCCGGGTCGAGGGCTTCGACGAGGTCGAGATCCTGGTCGTTGACGACGGCTCGCGGGACCGCACCGCCGACGTGGCCCGCGAGCTGGGGGTCCACCACGTGGTGCGCTTCTCCGGAAACCGCGGGCTGGCCCGGGCGTTCATGGCCGGCCTCGACGCGGCGCTGCGCGTGGGCGCCGACGTTATCGTCAACACGGACGCGGACAACCAGTACGACGCGTCGTGCATCCCGGACCTGGTGCGGCCGATCCTCGAGGGCCGGGCGGACATGGTCATCGGCGATCGACAGGTGGACCGCTCCACGGAGTTCTCGGCGACCAAGAAGCGGCTCCAGCGCTTCGGCTCGTGGGTCGTGCGCAAGGCCTCGGACCTCGACGTGCCGGATGCGACCTCCGGCTTCCGCGCCCTGAGCCGGGAGGCGGCCCTGTCGCTGACCGTGACCAGCGATTTCACCTACACGCTGGAGACCATCATCCAGGCGGGGGCCGCGCGGCTGGCCGTGACCGCCGTGCCGATCCGCACCAACCCGCAGGTCCGGAAGTCCCGGCTGTTCAAGGGCATCTGGGCCTACGTCCGGCGCTCGACGGGAACCATCGTGCGCATCCACACGATGTACCACCCGCTGCGCTCGTTCCTCGCCGCGGCGCTGCTGCTGCTGCTGGGCGGGCTGGTCCTGGGCGGCCGCTGGCTGTACTTCTTCTTCACGACCGCGAGCCCGACGGGGCACACGCAGTCGCTGATCCTGGCCGCGATCCTGGTGCTGGCCGCGTTCCAGGTGGGGCTGGTGGGCGTGCTCGCGGACCTGGTAGGCGCCAACCGCAAGCTGCTGGAACAGGTCAGCCGCCGCGTCCGCCGCCTCGAGGCCGAGGCTCCGGAGCGCCCGGGAAGCGACGGCGCCGGGCCCGGGCCGGCGGGAAGCCCGCCCGGGAACGGTTGAACCCGGCGGCGCGGTCTGGTATGCAGCCGCCCATGTCGAACGCGCTCCGGATCGCCGCCTGTGCGCTGCTCCTCGCCGCCTGCCGCGAGTGCCCCGAGTGCCCGCCGTGCCCCGGGGCCGGCGCGACCGACGCCGGGCGGGCCGCGGGATCGGCGGCCGCCGACGCCGCCGTCGAGTGGGACACGGCCGACGGCGGGATGGCCGCGGCGCCCCTGGGCGGCAAGCCCAGCGAGGTCACGTCCTACGACCTCCACGGCCGGGCCGGGTTCGACCGCGTGTCGATCTGGTCCGCGCCGGACATGGAGTCGCCGCGCCTGGGCTACTTCCGCAAGGGGGCCCGCACCCGGCTGGGGGACCCGCGCTACGCCACCGAGGACTGCCCCAAGGGCTGGTACAGGCTCCCCGAGGGCGGCTTCGTCTGCCAGGGACGCGGCATGCTGGTGGGCACGAAGCCGCGGGCCATCCGCCGCGCGCCGCCGCCGCCCCGCACCGACGAGCTCGATCCCTACCGGCACGGCTTCATCCGCAAGGACTGGACCCCGGCCTACAAGCGGCTGCCCCTGCCCGAGGAGATGTGGAAGCCCCCCGAGAAGGAGCCCGACGGGGGCCTCGAGGCCGATGCCGGAACGGCGGAGCCCGAGATCATCCCGCACTCGGCGGACGGCGAGGAGGGCACCGTCGACTACCACGCCTACGCCAGGCGGAAGTTCAAGGCCATCCGGGCGCTCCTGACCCGGGGCTTCTGGGTCGCGGTCTCCGAGCGCCTGTTCGACGACACGACCCGCGAGTACTACTACGAGACCATCACTGGCGACTACGTGCCCGGCAACGCCGTGCACCTCGTCCGCCCGCCCCGGTTCCGCGGCTACGAGGTGCTCGGTGACAGCCCGCTGCCCGCGGCCATCGTCACCTCCCGGAACGCCGCCTTCTTCGAGCTGCGGGCCGGCAAGTACCGAGGGGCGGGGCCGGTGGATCGGCTCGCGGTCTACCGTGTCCACGAGGTGTCATCGGGCAAGGGGCCAGCCTACTACGAGATCGATGGAGAGCGCTGGCTCAGAGAGGGCCAGGCAGAGCTGTTCCTTCCCCGCCAGCCGCCCGAGGGCGTGTCCGAGCGGCAGAAGTGGATCCACGTCGATCTCACGCACCAGACCCTCGAGGCCTACGAGGGATCGACGCCGGTCTACGTGACGCTGATCTCCTCGGGCATTCCCGACGACCCGGATCTCGAGACACCCACCGAGACGCCCACGGGCCGCTTCCACGTAACGTTCAAGCACGTCACGGACAACATGGCCGGCACCGTGGGCGACGACGAGTCCTACTCGGTGGAGGACGTGCCCTGGGTCCAGTACATCCACCGCAACATCGCCCTGCACGCCGCGTTCTGGCACTCGAAGTTCGGCAGCCCCAAGAGCCACGGGTGCGTCAACCTCTCGCCGGCGGACGCCCGCTTCCTCTTCGACTGGAGCGACCCGCCGCTGCCGGCGGGCTGGCACGGCGTGGCCGCCGCCGACGGCAAGCCCGGGACGCTGGTGATCATCGAGGGCAAGGTCCCGCGGTGATTCCCACGCGGTGATTCCCCTCTTGGCCCCGGGGCGGACTTCGCGCTAGACTCAGGCGCCATGACATTCCGGAAACAGCTCGTCCAGCGCTGGCTCTGGGGCCTCGGCTCGCTGACGCTCTTCATCCTGCTCGCCTGGAGGCTCGAGAGCCTCGCGACCCTGGTGCTGCTCTCGTTCCTGGTGGCCTACGTGTTGAACCCCCTGGTCACGCGGCTCGCCCGGATCCGCCTGCTGGGCCGGACCTCGGCCACGCTGATCACGCTGACCGGGCTGCTGGTGGGCATCCTCGCGGTGCTGTTCGTGATCATCCCCGAGGTGGTCGGCGAGATCCGCCAGTTCCTGACCCGCCTGCCCGCCCTGTCCGAGCGCTTCACGGACACGGTGATCCCCTGGATCGAGCGGCACCTCGGCGTCGCGGTGCCGGACTCCTTCGGCTCGGCCTTCGACCAGATCGTGGCCTACGCCCAGGGGGAAGGGTCCAAGCTGATCGGCCCGGCCTCCTCGATCCTCGGCGGGATCGTCGGCCGCACCTACTCGGTGCTGTTCGCCGTTCTCGGCACGCTGATGTTCCCCTTGTTCCTGTTCTTCCTGCTCAAGGACTTCCCGCGCATCATCGCCGCCATCGACGACCTGGTCCCCGAGCGCAACCGCGAGGCGGTCCGCGAGGTGGGCCGCGAGGTCGACAAGAGCCTCTCGGCTTTCCTGCACGGGCAGTTCACGGTGATGCTCGTGCTCGGCACGCTCTATTCCGTGGGCTACTCCATCGTCGGGGTGCCGGTGGCCGTGGGCGTGGGCCTGCTGACGGGCCTTCTGTGCTTCATCCCCTACGTGGGCGCCGCCACGGGCCTGGTGCTGGCCCTGCTGCTGTCCGCCCTCGAGATGCGGGGGTTCAATTCGGTCCTCGGCGCCCTGATCGTCTTCGGCGTGGTCCAGGTGCTCGACGCGGTGCTGATCACGCCGAAGATCCTCGGCGGCAAGCTCGGCCTGCGGCCGCTGTGGATCATCGTCGCCCTGATGGCGGGCGCGGAGCTCTTCGGCTTTCTCGGCGTGCTGCTGGCCGTGCCCACCATGGCCGTGCTCAAGATCCTGGTGAGCCATACCCTCGAGAAGTACCGCGCCAGCGACCTGTACCGGACCTGCGACACCGACGAAGCCGATCCGGCACCGGCACCAGCCGGCGGGCCGGAGGCCGGCGCCAGTTGAGCGGCGGGCGATCAACGGTTCCCTGGATCCTGGTGACGGCCTGCGGCGCGGCGGCGGGCACGCTCACGGGCCTGCTCGAGGGCCTGGCCGTGGCCGAACCCGGGACTCGACTCGAGACGGCCTTCGGCGCCGCCGGCCTGTCCGGCATCGCGGGCGCCGCGACAGGGCTGGCGACGCTGCTCGTGCTGCTCGCCGTGGACGGCGCCGGGGCGTTCGACGCACTTGTCAGCGGCCTTCGTGCCCTGCGCCGCCGGGAGGCGGGAGTGGCCGCGGCGGTGACGGCCCGCGTCGCGGTGTACACCGTCACCGGCGTGGCGCTGGCGGCGGCCGTGTTCCACGGTACGAGGTTCTCGGCTGCGGCCTTCCACCACGCCGGGCTGGCAGCGCTGCTGCTCACCGCGGCGATCTTCGCGCTGCTCGTGGTCGCGGCGCTTGCCGCGAGAGCCCTGGTTCGCGTCCTGGAGCCGATCCTCCTCGGGTTGCCCGGTCCCGTGCTCGGTGCGGCCGGCATCGGCGCGCCGGTGCTGCCGATGGCGATCCTCGCGCTGCTCGTCCTGCTGGCCCCTCCGAACGGCGAGGGGGCGCTCGGCTTCCTCGGTCTGCTCAGGCGCGAGGAGCTGGAGCTCGCCCACATCGGCCTGGCCGCGGTGCCGATGGCTGCTGCGGCGGCGGCGTTCCTGCTCGCCCGGCGCGGCGCGGGCCGCCGGACGCTGGCGGCCGTGATCGCCGTCGCCTTCGTCCTGCTGGGTGTCGCCGCGGCGGGTTTCGGGCGGCTGGCCTGGGGCTTCGACGATCTTCCGCCCACGGCGACCGAGGCCCTTGCGAGCCGCGCGCCCCTGGCCAGGCGGTTGCTCGGCCTGGCGCGGGTCGCCACCGATCGCGACCGGGACGGCTTCTCGGCGCTGTTCGGTGGCGGCGACTGCGACGACGGGGATCCGGCGCGCAACCCGGCGGCGGTTGACGTCCCGGGCTCGGGGATCGACGAGGACTGCTCCGGCGACGACGCCCCGGTCGTGGTCGCGGCGGGCGGCCCGCCGGCGGCGGCCGAGGTCGCGAGGGCGGACGCCGGGCCCATGGCGTTGCCGGGCGATCTGTCGCTGGTGGTGCTGACCGTGGACGCCATGCGATGGGACGAGCCGGGCTTCATGGGGTACGCGCGGCGGACAACGCCGCGGATGGACGAGGTGGCCTCCCGGGGCGTCGTCTTCGAGCGGGCCTATGCCATGTCGTCGTACACGGGGCGGGCGCTGTTGCCGATCTTCATCGGCCGCTACCCGTCCGAGACCCGCTGCGATGCGGGGCACTTCACGCGCTACCGCGAGGAGAACCTCACACTGGCCGAGGTGCTGGCCCGGGAGGGTTTCTCGACCTTCGGCGTGGGGTCCCACCCGTACTTCGAACGGGGCGGCGTCAGCCAGGGCTTCGGGCGCTTCCAGACGATCCTGCCTCCCGGGGACGTGGACTTCGACCAGAAGATCACCAGCCCGGGGGTCGCGGACGCCGGCATCGCGATGCTCGAGGACGCGGATCTCACCGCGGGACGGTTCTTCTTCTGGGCGCACTTCATGGATCCCCACCGGGACTACCTGCCCCACACGGGGTTCGACTTCGGCACGGCGCCCAGGGATCGCTACGACGGGGAGGTGGCCTTCGCCGATCAGCACCTCGGCCGGGTGCTCGACGTCCTCGAACGCCGGGGTCTCGCCGGGCGCACGATCGTGGTCCTGACCGCGGACCACGGCGAGGCCTTTGGCGAGCACGACATCCGCTACCACGGCCGGCGGCTCTGGGAGGAGGTCGTGCGCGTGCCGCTCGTGATCGCGGTGCCGGGGATCGCGCCGCGGCGGGTGCGGACCCGGGTCTCGCAGGTCTCGCTGGTGCGCACTCTGTGCGAGCTCCTGGGCGTCGATCCGCCGCCGGACATCCGCGGGCCGACGCTGGTGCCGCTGCTCGGCGGGGCCGACGGGCCGGATCACACCGTCTTTCTCGACCAGCCCCTCGGGCAGTACATCGAGGAGATGTATGGGCTGGTGGCAGGCGGTGACAAGCTGATCCACTCGCTTGTCGGGAACCGCTTCCAGCTCTACGACCTCGAGGCCGACCCCGGCGAGACGAACGACCTCTCGCGGGCCGATCCCGGGCGCCTGTCGATGATGAAGGAGCGCTATCAGGCCTTCCGGGCCGCCCTGGATCTCCGCGCCGATCGCTACCGGCCGAGGTGAGGGGCAGGGATGAGGGTCGGTCCGTCCGCTACTGCCCGGGGTGGACGCAGCGCGTGGAGCCCTCGTTGTCTATCAGGAGCCATTCGACGTAGCCGTTGTAGAAGTACGCGAACCACGCGCTGGCGCCGCCCACCGGCGACGAGGACCAGTACCAGTCCTCGTCGGGGCCGAAGAGCGAGCTGCACGTGGAGCTGTCCGCGCACGAGTCGCAGTACCCCGCGTTTCCGCCGAGAACGTCATCGTCGCAACCGCCCAGCAGATCGACGAAGTCCTGGCGGCCGGGAAGGGTCCAGTCGGTGTGGCCGGCCAGGTCCAGGTCGTCGCAGTAGTCCACGGCGTTCTCCCAGTCCAGGGTCTCGTCCGGCGGTGGGTATTGCCAGCACAGGTCCCGCACGGAGTCGTAGCGCCCACCGGCGCAGTCCTGGGGGAAAAACGTAGCGGTGTCGGTGTCCGTGTCCGAATCGGAATCGGCATCCGCGTCGGTGTCGGCGTCGCTGTCCGAATCGGA
>CAYZAI010000261.1:0-7032 GCA_964476305.1 uncultured Myxococcales bacterium | reverse complement strand
CGTTCGAATGGGAACCCGTGCCCGGCCTTTCGCCTGTTCCCTCAAACTGGGGACCAGTTAGGGGACGGACTTCGTTTTATTGTTTTTTTTCGATGGGGAGGTGTATGCTCCCCAAGATGGCTAGGACCCCAAGGCCTCAACAGATTCCGGGGACTTACCACGTGGTAGCCCGGTTTCACGACGGAAAGCCGCTGCTCGACCTTGAAGGATCGAGGGATGCCTATTTCAAGTCCTTGGACCGGGCGCTCTCCGACGGGGACGCGACTGTCCTGGCGTGGTGCCTGATGTCTACCCACGTGCACTTGGTCCTGCGGCTCCGCCGGTCGTCCCTCGGGGAAATCCTGCGCTCGGCACACACCGCCTGGGCCGCGCGGCTGAACCGCGGCGCCGGGCGAACCGGAGCCGTGCTGGCGGGCCGGCCCCTGGCCGTGCTCTGCGAGGACGGGCCACTGCTCTGGGAAATTGTCCGCTACGTCCACAACAACCCCGTGCGGGCCCGGCTCGTCGGCAGGCCCCACGACAGTCCCTGGACGAGCCATCGCGCCCTGGTCGGCCTGGAGCCCGCCCCAGGCTGGCTCGACACAGCCGCCGTGCTCGGCCACTTCGGTCCGGAGCGCGCCGGGGCCCGTGCCCGCTTCGACGGTTTCGTCAACGAAACGAGGCGCGCGAGGCGCTGCCCGCCACTGGTCGGCGAGCAGTCGATGGCGGACATCCGGCGCTTGCGGGCCCTGACCGGCGGCCGGTACGACCCGAACCACCCGATCCTCGGTGGCGACGCTTTCGTCGTTCGCACTACGGCCGAGAGACACGGCGGCGGACCGGCAAAGCCGCGGCCGGGACCGGCGGTCCGCGCCAATATCGGGGATGTGGTACGCGCCGTGGAGGCCGAGCTCGGCATGGCCCGGGGCGCCCTCGGCGGCGCGGGGCGCTCACGGGAGGTCAGCCGCGGGCGACGGCTCGTGGCGAGGATCTGGTGCGAGCGCCTCGGGGGCGAGCAGAAGGCGGCGGCCGAGGCCCTGGGCATCCGCCAGCCCGCGGTCAGCGCTGGCCTGCGCTTCGGCCGTGGGCACCGACCCGAAGCCGACGACGACACCGAGCGTGCGGTCCTCGCGCGGCTCGCGGAGCAGACAAAATGAGCCTGCTTGGCTTTCTCGGTTTCGGCCGTCCCCGCCTCCTTGAAACCGCCGGCATCGACTCGGCGCTGCTTCGCCGGCGGATGCCCTGCGGAATCCTGCGCCCGCCTCCCGGGGACAGGCTCGATGCCGATCTTCCGGTGTTCTTCCTGCTCCACGGGCTGGGCGATTCCCACCTGGCCCTCGACCGGTTTGGCGTCGCCGGACGCCTGTGGCGGGGAATGGAGGCCGGGAGCCTGCCCCGAGCCTTCGTCGTCGCGCCGGCCGGGGAGCGCGGCTTCTGGATCGACTGGTACGACGGGTCGCGACCCTACGAACGCTATTTCGTCGAGGAGGTGGTTCCCGCGGCGGAACGCCTGCTCGGCCTGGACGTGCCGCGAGAGCACCGGCACCTGATCGGCGTCTCGATGGGCGGCATCGGCGGCCTGCAGATCGGCCTGCGCCACCCCGGGCTGTTCGCCACGGTCGCGTCACTCTCCGGCCCCATCATGGACGAGACGCAGGCCGTGGAGCACCTCGATACCTCGCCCGTTCGCCGGTTCGTCGACCTGGAGCGCATCTTCGGTGACGGGACCGACCGTGAGCGTCTGGAATCCCACAACCCCCACGCCATCGCCCGGAAGCGGGGCGCGGACCTGGGCACGCGCCTGTTCATCGCCGCGGGACGGGACGAGAAGCCGTTCTTCCGCGAGACGACCGCGGCCTACCACCGCCTGCTCGAATGCCTGGGCGCGCCCCACGAATTCGAGCTGTTCGCGGGCGGCCACGGCTGGCGCCACTGGTCGCCGGTCATCGAGCGCGTCATGCGCTGGACGGCGGAGAGCCCATGACGTGTTCCTGGAGCACCTTGCCGCCGGGGCCATCCGCGCTATCGTTACCCTGCGTGGGCGAGGCGCGAGGAGGCATCTCATGGACGGCGACGGACGCGGGAGATGGCTGTGGGTCGTGGGGATATCGACGGTCGTGGCCGCGGCGCTCGCGCTGGCATTGGTCGGGTCCGCACGCGGTGTCAAGGCCGAGGAGCAGGGCAAGATGAAGAAGCTGACCCCCGAGGAAGAGCGAGTGATCGTGCACAAGGGCACCGAGGCCCCGTTCTTGGGGAAGTACGTGAAGCACTCGGCGGACGGGACCTATTCCTGCAAGCGCTGCGGCAGGCCCCTGTTCCGATCCTCGGACAAGTTCGACTCCGGCTGCGGCTGGCCGTCGTTCGACGACGCCATCCCCGACGCCGTGCGCGAGCTGCCCGATCCCGACGGGATGCGCACCGAGATCGTCTGCGCGGGTTGCGGCGCCCACCTCGGCCACGTATTCACCGCGGAGGGCTACACGCCGAAGAACGTCCGCCACTGCGTCAACTCGGTTTCCCTCGACTTCGTCCGCACGCCGTCGACGGCCGCTGGCCGCGCGATCTTCGCCGGGGGCTGCTTCTGGGGCGTCGAGCACCACTTCTCGAAGGAGCCCGGCGTGCTTGGCGTCACATCGGGCTACACCGGCGGCCACGTGCCCTCGCCGACCTACGAGCAGGTCTGCTCCGGGACCACGGGCCACCTCGAGGCCGTGGAGGTGACCTTCGACCCGGCCGTGACGACGTTCGAGAAGCTGGCGCGGCTGTTCTTCGAGACCCACGACCCGACCCAGGCGGATGGACAGGGCCCGGATATCGGCGAGCAGTACCACTCGGCGATCTTCGTCATGGACGACGAGCAGCGGCAGGTAGCGTCGAAGCTGGTCGCTCTGCTGAGGGACAAGGGTCTCGACGTCGTGACCGAGCTGCGCGAGGCCGGCCCGTTCTGGCCGGCCGAGGCCTATCACCAGGACTACTTCGCCCGCAAGGGCACCCTCCCCATCTGCCACGACAGGGTGAAGCGGTTCTGAAACCCCGCTACCGGCCGGCCTTCATCTCGTCTACTTGGCGCCTGTAGTCCGTGCGCCGCGTGAGGAAGATCATCGCGCCCACCACGTTCAGCGAGATCGAGACGAAGTAGACCATCGTCGCGGAGAGCATCATCGCGGTGCGGGCGCCGGCCGTGGCACCCTCCATCGCACCGAGGATCTCGAGCAGCCCCAGAAAAGCGCCCTCGCGCAGGCCGATACCAGCGATGGACAGCGGTATCATCGTGGCGATCTGGGTCATCGGCCCGACCTTCAGCACCTGTTCCAGGGACAGCCCGGCGCCCAAGGCGAGGTTGTTGGAATAGTACGTCAGGAACCAGCACAGGTAGACCACCAGGCCAAGGCCGACGGCCGCCAGCAGGTGTCCCTTGCGCCGGCTGTAGATCGTGAAGGCGTCCACCAGGCGGGACAGCGGTTTCTCGAGCCTCGACTTCAAGGGGAACCGCAGCTTCAGCAGCGAGCGAAGGAGCCCCGGGCTGAACAGGAGGACCAGGGCCAGCACCAGCAGCACGGCGAAGAACGCTCCGAAGACGTATAGGAACTTCGCGTCCAGGGCATCGATGAAGAACGGCAGGGTGACGAGCACCAGCAGGCCCAGCGAAAAGAACGTGCCGATCAGCTTCTCGATCAGCACGACCGACACCGAGGCCTCGGCCCGGCCCGTGTACCGCGCGATGTCGTAGGCCTTGTACGCTTCGAGGCCCACTCCGGTGGGCGTGAAGGTGCCCAGGAACCGGCCCACCAGGAAGGTCTTGATCGCGTGGGGGAAGGGCACCCGCAGCTCCTGGCCGGCGAGTAGCACCTTCCAGCGCAGGATCGAGAAGGTGATGGCGCCGATCTGGGCCGCCAGCGCCGCGGCAAACCAGGACGGCTGGTTGCGCAGGGACGCGACGATGTCGTCGAACCCGATCTGGAAGCGCTCGAAGATCAGGTAGAGGATCGCGAGCGTCACCGAGACCTTCAGGACGTTCATCAGGATCTTCTTGCGCACGCCCGCCTCCTCTCGCGCCGCGACCGGTCGCGCCCGAGTCTAACCTGCAGCCGGCGGCCGACAAAAAAAACCGCGGCGGGGCGAATTGGGCTATATTGTTCGGATTGAGAGGGGCATGCCCCCGCTGAGAAGAAAAGGAGCTTCCGATGATGCGAAACAGAGGCATTCTCCTGCTCGCGGCGCTGCTGGCGATGGGCCTTTCGGCCTGCGAGTCCGCGGACGGCTTCCACACGGACGATGACGATGACGGCGCCAGCGACGGCGACACCGACAGTGACGGCGATGCCGACAGCGACGCGGACTCGGACTGCGAGCCCGGCGAGCTCTTCTGCCAGGACGGCGACGTCTACGAGTGCACCGGCCCGGACAACCAGTCCGTGCTGCACGAGGACTGTGAGAGCCCGCTCGAGTGCATCAACGGCATGTGCGTCACGCCGAACGCCTGTGGCGAGGCCATGGCCAACAAGTCGAACATCGGCTGCGAGTACTGGGCCGTGGACATGGACAACACGACCCCCGGCCAGCCCTACGCCATCGTGGTCAGCAACCTCGATGCGGCCACGGTGCACGTGATCGTGGAGCGCAAGAGCGGCGGCACATGGCAGATCCTCGACGAGGCCGACCTGCCCTCGAAGCAGACCCACGTCTTCATGCTGGGCGACACCACGGTCCAGGGCACCTACCACCTGACGGGCCAGGCCTTCCGCGTGACCTCGGACCTGCCGGTCGTGGCCTACCAGTTCAACCCCTATGCCGGCCTGTCGGCGGACAACTCGGACGTCTGCACCAACGACGGCACCCTGCTTCTGGCCAGCTCGGGTCTCGACAAGTTCTACTACGTGCTCGGCTACCCCAACAACGCCGGGTCCGGGTCGGCGAACATCATCGCCACCGAGGACAACACCCAGATCATGATCCGGCCGTCCACGTCGATCTCGGCGGGGGGGAGCCTGGCGGCCATGAATGCGGGCCAGGAGTACAACTTCACGATGCAGGAGGCGGACGTCATCCAGCTGAACGCCGAAACCGGGCTGGACCCCGACATCATCTACGACATCTCGGGTACCTATATCCAGACCGACAAGCCCGTGGCCGTGTTCGGCGGCAACACCTGCGCCTTCGTGCCCAGCGAGGTCTACTACTGCGACCACATCGAGCACCAGATGTTCCCCCTCACGACGTGGGGCCAGGAGTTCGTGGCCGCGCGCTCGGTGGTCCGCTCGATCAACATCACGCCAGAGAACGACTACTGGCGCGTCATCGCCAGCGAGGACGGCACGCTGATCGAGACCTACCCGGCGATCACGGGCCTGAGCAACGTGACCATGAACAAGGGACAGGTGATCGAGGTCGGTGTGAACCACTCGTTCACCATCTCGGCCAGCGAGCCGATCATGGTCGGCCAGTACCTCACCGGCCACGAGGCCACGGACGTACCCTTCGAGAGCGCGGGCGGGGACCCGGCCATGGCCCTGCTGCCCCCCACTGAGCAGTTCCTGTCCAACTACGTGTTCCTCGCCCCCGAGAAGTACCTGACGGACTACGTGGTGATCACGCACTCCGCGGGCCAGTACCCGAACCTGGACGGCCAGTCGGTCACGTCGAACGCCAACTGCATCAGCGAGTGGTTCAGCGCGGACTGGGAGATCACCCGCTGCCTGATCCCGGACTTCACCCACACCGTGGACGCAGCCCAGCCCGTGGGCATCACGGTCTGGGGCTACGGCGGCCGCGTCTCGTACGGCTACACCGGCGGCCTCGACCTCCAGACCATCAACCCGGTCATCCCCGAGTAGGCGGCTCCCCGGGCCCGCGCCCGACGATCTCCCGCAGGTGCTCGGGCAGGTCCTCGGCCGCGGGCAGCCGGCCCGTGGCCTCGATCAGCTGGCGCATCTTGACGACGTGCACGCGGCAGTCGCGGCACCACCAGGTGTGGAGCTCGAACCGGGCACAGGTGACCGCGCCGAGGGCGCCGTCGAAAAACTCGGTGACCAGGGCGCGGACCTTGGGGCAGTTCATCATTCAGCACCCCCCCTGGCGCCCGGCTCGCGCTCGGCGGCCTCGAGGGCGAGCCTCAGCCGCGTTCGGCCCCGGTGCAGCAGCACCCGCTGGTTGGCATCGGAGATGCCCAGCAGATCGCAGACCTCTTTCGAGCCGAGGCCCTCCACGTCGCGCATCGTGACCACCACCCGCTGGGTCTCGGGCAGGGTCTCGAGGGTCGCGGCGATGATCTCCAGTCCCTGGCGGTTCATGGCCTCGTCGCGGGTATCGAGCAGGCGCCATCCGTGGACCGGGCTCCTCCACCGGCCGAGCCGCGTGAACTCGTCCACGGGGTCGTGCTCCCGGCCCTCGGCGTCCGTGCGGGCGAAATCCGAGAACGGTACCTGCCTGGCCTCCCGGCGACCCACGCGCCGCGCCTGGTTGACGAGGATGCTGTAGATCCAGCCGCGCAGTGAGGCCTCGCCGCGAAAGCCCGCAAGCCCCCTGAACACCGCCTCCCAGGTCTCCTGCACCACCTCCGCGGCCACGGCCTCGCTGCGCAACAAGCCCCGGGCCACGCGCAGCATGCTCTTCCAGTGCTTGCGCACCAGCCACTCGCCGGCCCCGGCGTCGCCGTCCAGAAGCGCCCCCAGCAACTCCGGCTCGGTGCGGGCGGCCCAGTCGACCACCGCTCGCGCGCCGGAGCGCACCCCGTTCTCGATCCGCTGCAGGAGCTTCCGAAACAGCACGGCACGTCCCTCCGGTCGAGCCCCGGAAGTTATCACGCGCGGTCAGCGATGGGGAAGGCCCGGCTCTCACACCTGGAAAGACCCCGAGGACGGCAAAACGTTACACCGGATCAAGGGAGATCGTGCACGCAACGGACGTGGGCCTTGTCGCTACCACTCTTCCACGCTCGGTCGGCCCGGGCGCTCTCGAAGTCCATGGTCCAGTTGTAGCCCGGTAGCATCTGGCTCGGGGAGGCTGACCAGAAACTCGCGCAGTCCCCACCGAGAGCCGGATCCCAGTAGCACC
>CAYZAI010000260.1:0-7033 GCA_964476305.1 uncultured Myxococcales bacterium | reverse complement strand
GGCGGTGACGGCCAATCCGAAGAGCTACGGCCGGTAGTGGATCGCGCCGAGGTCGTCGAGCTCGCGGCCGAGGAGCACGAGCTCGCCCGCAGGGGCGGACCCGTCGATCAGGGCGTCGGCCAGGGCGGCCAGGGCCCCGGCCTGGGACGCTCCCCGTCCGGCATCGCGGCACGCCACCGGGCGGCCGAGGATCACGCTCAGCCGTGCGGCCAGCCCCTCGCCGCCGGCTCCCGACCTGGTGATCCACTCGGTCTCCGACGCCACCGGCCCGCCCGTGATGCCTTCAATCAGCTCTCCGACGCGCTCCAGGGCCGGCTGCCGCTCCAGGGTTGCTGCGACCGTGCCCAGTCTCCGACCGCCGGGCTCGCGGCCGACCACCAGCGCCGCGGCTCCCTCCTGGAAGGCCTCCGCCGAGAGGGCCGATGCCAGCCCGCCGGCGCCGAGGGACTCCAGCCGCGCGGTCCAGGCGGGGTCCGCCTCGTCGCCGCAGACAACCAGGGCCAGCTCCGTCGCGCCGCCGCCGACCAGGTCCGCCGCCGCCAGGAGCGCGGCCTCGGCCGAGAGCGCGCCCTGGCTCACGGCCAGTGACGGAGCGCGGCTCTTCAACCCGATGGTGAGGTGACCCGCGGGCGCGTTGTGTACCGAGCCCGGCACCAGGGCCGGGCCCACCGCTGCGCCCCTGCTTCCGTGGACGCGCTCGAGCAGCTCCAGGCTGGTGGCGACCTCGCCCAAGGCGGTGCCGGTCACCACGGCCAGGGACGAGGTGTCTGCGAGGCCCGCGTCGGCCACCGCCCGGGCCGCTGCCACGACCATCAGGCGTGTCAGGCGACCGTAGCGGCGGTAGGCCGCCGGACTGGCGTGCTGCTTGATCGGCACGTCCCCGAGACGCCCGAGGGTCCGGCCCGGCTCGACCCCGAAGGGCTCGTCCCGGCCGAGGGCGATGCGGCCGGCGCCGTGCACGTGCAGCCTCATCGCGCCGCCTCGCCGTCCCAGGCGCGGAAGACCAGCGCGCAGTTGTTGCCGCCGAAGGCGAAGGAGTTGGACAGCACCACGGCATCCGCCGGAATGTCGGCTCCCCCGGGACCCACCAGGGTCACCGGGCAGTCCGCGGCGGGCTCGGCCGCGCCGAGGTTCTCGAAGGCCCGGCGGCGCTGCACGGCCAGCACCGCGGCCACGGCCTCGAGCCCGCCGGCGCCGCCCAGGGTATGGCCGGTGAGCCCCTTGCACGACATCACCGGCACCCGCGGGCCGAAGACCCGCGAGATGGCCGCAGCCTCGGCCGCGTCGTTGAGCGGCGTTCCCGTGCCGTGGGCGTTCACGTGGTCCACACGACCCGGCTCCAGGCCTGCGTCCGCCAGTGCCCGGCGCATGGCCAGTTCCGCGCCGGCGCCGTCCGCGGGCGGTGCGGTCATGTGGTGTGCGTCGCTGGACAGGCCGAAGCCCAGGAACTCCGCCAGGGGCCGGCGTCCGGCTTCGATCGCGCCGTCCACGGTCTCGAGCAGCAGGAAGCCCGCGCCGTCCCCCAGGGTCATGCCCGGGCGATCCGGGCCGAAGGGGCGGCAGGGCTCTGTGCCGGTCAGCTCCAGGGCGCGGAAGCTGGACAAGGTGGTGTGGCACAGGGCGTCGCCACCGCCGGCGAGCACGCGCCGGGCGCGGCCGGCTCGGAGCCAGGTCGCGGCCAGGGCGATGGCGTTGGCCGCGGACGTGCACGCGGTGGAGATCGTCTGTGTCGGACCGACGATGCCGAGATCCCGGGCCACGAGCCTTGCAGGGGCGGACATGGCGCCCTGGCGCCGGTAGCTGTAGCCCTCCGGCATCCGGCCCTCGAGCAGGTCGAAGAGGGCGCGCTCGTTGCGAGCCTGGCCTCCGGTGCTGGTGCCGAGGACGAGCCCATCGGCGGGTTCCCGGCCTGTCCCCGAGACACACTCCCGCGCCGCGGCCAGGCACAGTCGGCCGGTGTCGCTGTCGAGCCCGGCGTGGTCGTGACCGGCGAACCACTCCTCGCGCGCCTCGCCCACGGTGACCTCGAAGCCGAGGCGGGGTTGGCGGCGGCTCGGGCCGAAGACCCGCACCGGCCGCTCGAGCTTTTCGAGCAGCGCGGTGGCGTCCGGCCCGAACGCGCCCACCGCGCCGATCCCGGTGACCACCATCCGTGTGCGTCCCTCGGTCAAGGCACCTCCATCGCCGGTTGCGTACCCAGGAACCGGCCGCCCTGTCAATCGCGGGGAGCGCGCCGTTCGAGGTCGTGACCGGCCTGGCGCGCTTCCGACTGTAGGTCACTCGGGTCGGAACTCCGGGACGCCGGGACAACCTTTTCGACACGCGGCGCGGGCTCGTGTTACAAAACCGCGCATGGTCGAGTGTCCGAACTGCCACACGCGCCTCGAGGGCGCGGCCGCGTTCTGCGGCGGTTGCGGCGCCCGGTTGCCCGAGGGCCCGCTGCCCGTCACGCCGGCGGATCCGCTGATCGGCCTCGTGGTCGACGGACGCTACCGGATCATCGATCTGATCGGCCGCGGCGGGATGGGCTCGGTCTACCGCGTCGAGCACACCCAGATGGGCAAGGTGATGGCGATCAAGCTCCTGCACGGGGAGCTCTCGCACAACCAGGAGGTGGCGCGGCGCTTCCGGCTCGAGGCCGAGGCGGTGAGCCGGCTCTCGCACCTGAACACGGTCTCGGTCTTCGACTTCGGGTCCCACGAGGGGATGATGTACCTCGTGATGGAGTACATCGACGGCAAGGACCTGTCCGACGTGCTGCGCGAAACGGGACCGCTGGCCGCCGTGCGGGTGTGTCACGTGCTGGTCCAGGTCTGCTCCGCGCTGGTCGAGGCCCACTCCAAGGGCGTCATCCACCGCGACATCAAGCCCGAGAACATCCTCGTCTCCCAGCAGTTCGACTACCCCGACTTCGTGAAGGTCCTCGACTTCGGGCTGGCGAAGCTGAAGGACCTGCGCGACAAGACGAAGATAACCCGGGACGGCAACCTCGTGGGCACGCCCTACTACATGGCCCCGGAGCACATCCGCGGCGAGGCCGTGGATCCCCGCGCCGACATCTATTCGCTGGGCGCGGTGATGTACAAGCTGCTCACCGGCGAGACGCCCTTCTCGTCCAACACGCCGATGGGCGTGCTGACCAAGCACCTCACCGAGGAGGTGAACCCGCCCTCCCGGCGCTTCCCCAAGCTGGGGATCCCTGCCGAGGCAGACGCCATCGTGCTGCGGGCGATGTCCAAGCAGCGTGACGGGCGCTACGACTCGGCCGAGGAGCTCAGGCGCGCCCTGGCGGACATGGCGGTACGCCTCGACCCGTCCTCCTCGGATCAGCGGTTCTCCTCGGCCGGCGAGGCCTGGATCCCGGTGATCGCCGCTCCGGCCGATCCCAACCAGACGCCGGTGGTGACTTCCTTCCCGCTCCCGGACGACGCGCGCCCCTCCCGGCCCGGGACCGGGCCCCAGGCCCTCAGCCGCAGCCGCATCTCCACCACCACCGTGGGCTCCCGCGAGATGGCGGTGGGCACCCGCACCGACTTCCTGACGTTCGAGAAGCGCCTGCGCCGCCGACGGATCCTCGCCGGCGTGATATCCGGGGTCCTGGCCCTGGCCGCTGCCGGCACCCTGACGTTCTGGGTCCTCTTCTCCCGCGGCGCGGACCAGGGCTCGCCCACGGTCGAGAGCGAACCCAACGACACGCCGGAACGGGCCGGCATCCTCGCGGCCGGGGTCCAGCTCGTCGGCACGGTCGCCGGTGGCGGGGAGCAGGGCGACGTGGACTGGTTCCGCCTGGTGTCGCCGTTCCCGCGAGCCACGGGAGGCGCGGCGCCTTCGGCCTGGGGGCTGTCCGTCGAGATCACCGGCGTGCCCGGGCTCGACGTGGCGCTCCAGCTCGTGGACCCGACGCGGACCGAACCTCTGTCCGTGGCCAACCGGGGCGGCCAGGGCGAGGGCGAGGCCATCCCGCCGCTGCGGGTGGCGGCGGATTCCGTGTACCTGATGGTGCAGGAGGTCCGGCGTCCGGGAGTGCCGCCGGGCAGCTTTCCGCAGGCGGCCTACGGCCTGACCTACCGGGTGTGGGATCCGACGTACATCGAGAGCGAGCCCAACGACACCCGGGCCACGGCGTCACCCGCGACCCGCGGAACACCCATCAGCGGCATCCTGTCCAGCGAGAAGGACGCGGACTGGTACTGCCTGCCCGCCAGCGAGGCGGTCTCCTCGGTACGGGCCGGCCCCGTCGCGGATCGCGCGCTCGGCCTGATGGCGGTGGTCGGCCCCGAGGGCCAGGAGCTGTATTTCGGCGACAACCCCACGGGCGAAGGCGCGGTCGCCGCGATTCCGGCCGGGCCGGGGCCGATCTGCGTGGGAGTGCGGACCGCGCACATCGTCCAAACCGTGCAGGGCGCGATCGCCGAGGCGCCCTACCAGATAACCTTCCAGTGAAGACCGGCCTCTTCGACTACCACCTGCCTCAGGACCTGGTCGCGCTCCACCCGGCCCCGCGCAGGGACGGTTCCCGGCTCCTGGTGCTCGATCCCGACAGCGGCGACACGGCCCTCGCCGGTTTCGCGGATCTGCCCGGGCTGCTGCCGCCGGAATCGCTGCTGGTGGCCAACGACACGCGGGTGATCCCGGCCCGTCTCCGTGGCCGCCGGCCCACCGGCGGCGCCGTGGAGCTGCTGCTGGTGCGCGAGGTGCAGACGGGCGGGGACCACTGCCGCTGGATCGCCCTGGCGAGCGCCAACAAGCCGCTCCGCCCCGGTGACGCGGTCGACCTCGGCGGGCCGCGGGCCGAGATCGTCGAGCGCCGTGAGCGCGGCGAGGTCCTGGTGCGGATCGACCTGGGCTCCGCGCCTTTCCGGGAGCACGTGGCCGCCATGGGGGAGGTGCCGTTGCCTCCCTACATCCGACGGCCCCCCGAGCCGGAGGATCGATCGCGCTACCAGACCGTGTTCGCGCGGGAGGACGGCTCCGTGGCCGCGCCCACCGCCGGGCTGCACTTCACGCCGGAGCTGGCGGAACGGCTGGCGGCGCAGGGCCACGGGCTGGCGATGGTGACCCTCCACGTCGGGCCCGGGACCTTCCGACCGATCGCCGCGGACGATCTCTCGGACCACGTGATGGACGCGGAGCGCTACGACATCCCCGCGGCCACGGTGGCGATGATCCGCGCGGCCCGGGAAGGAGGAAGACCGGTGATCGCCGTGGGCACCACCGTGGTGCGGGCCCTGGAAGGCGCCGCCGAGGCGGGCGGCGGGCGGCTCGAGCCCGGCACCGGGGAGACCGGCCTGTTCATCGCGCCGCCGTTCGAGTTCCGGGTGGTCGATGGCCTGCTGACGAACTTCCACCTTCCGCGTTCGACCCTGCTGTGCCTGGTGTCCGCCCTGGCGGGCCGGGAACGGGTGCTGGCGGCCTACGGGCGCGCGGTGGCCGAGCGGATGCGCTTCTACAGCTACGGCGACGCGATGCTGGTACTCCCGAGGGCGATCCGGTATATCTCCGGGACATGAGCACCGACGTCTACCGCGACCCACTGGTCAGCCGCTACACCAGCCGCGGGATGCAGGAGCTGTTCGGCGAGGACACGAAGTTCCGCCTCTGGCGCCGCTGCTGGGTAGCCCTGGCCGAGACACAGCGCGAGCTCGGGCTGACAGACATGATCTCCGAGGAGGCCCTCGAACAGATGCGGGCCCGGGCCGACGACATCGACTACGATGCCGCCGCCCGCCTCGAGGGCGAGCTGCGCCACGACGTGATGGCCCACGTCCGCGCCTTCGGGGAGCAGTGCCCGGCCGCGGCCGGGATCATCCATCTGGGCGCCACCAGCCAGTTCGTCGTCTGCAACACCGACCTGATCCTCCACCGCCGGGCCCTGGCCCGGATCCGCGACGACCTCGTCGTGGCCATCCATCGGCTGGCGACCTCGGCGGAGCGCTTCGCCGCCCTGCCCGTGCTGGGCGCCACCCACTTCCAGGCGGCCCAGCCCACGACCCTGGGCAAGCGCCTCTGCCTCGGCCTCCAGGATCTGCTCCTCGACCTCGACGCCGTGGAGTGGGTCGCGGCGCGCGTCGCGGCCCGCGGTGCCAAGGGCACGACCGGCACCCAGGCCTCGTTCCTCGCCCTGTTCCGGGGCGACGCCGCGAAGGTCGAGGAGCTGGACCGGCGCGTCTGCGCCAGGCTCGGCTTCGACGCCGCGTTCCCGGTCACGGGCCAGACCTACCCGCGCAAGCTCGACACCAAGATCGCCGAGGCCCTGGCCGGCATCGGCGCCTCGGCACACTGGGTCGGGGTCCAGGTGCGGCTGCTGGCCGGTCTCGAGGAGGTGGACGAGCCCTTCGGCAAGGCCCAGGTGGGCTCGTCGGCCATGGCCTACAAGCGCAACCCCATGCGCTCGGAGCGCATGTGCTCGCTGGCGCGCAAGCTGATGAACCTGCCCGCGGACTTCCACGCCACCCACGCCAACCAGTGGCTCGAGCGCTCCCTCGACGACTCCGCGATCCGCCGGATGGACATCCCCCAGGCCTACCTGCTGGCGGACGCGGTGCTGGGTCTGCTGGCGGACGTCGGCGGCGGGCTGTCGGCCAACCGGGCCGCCATCCATGCCAGGCTCGAGGCCAAGCTTCCGTTCCTGGCCACCGAGGAGATCCTCGTGGCCGCGGTGGAGCGCGGGGCCAGCCGCCAGGAGGCCCACGAGGTGATCCGCGAGCACTCGCTCGAGGTGGCGCGACTCGTCAAGGACGAGGGCCGCCGAAACGACCTGCTCGACCGGCTGGCCGCGCATCCGCGCCTGCCCCTCGACGCCGCGGACCTCGCCGCCGCGGCCGGGGATCCGGCCCGCTTCACCGGCCTGGCCGAGCGCCAGGCCGTCGCCTTCCTCGCCGACGTCGTCCGCCCCCGCCTCGCGCCCTTCGCCGAGATCCTCGAGCGCAGCGCCGAAAGCCGCGTCCGGGTCTGACACTTCCCCCCCATTTCGCGATGCTTGACGGCGGGCGGGCTTTCGCCAAAGATGGGATTGGACTGGAAGCGAAGGAGA
>CAYZAI010000259.1:0-7042 GCA_964476305.1 uncultured Myxococcales bacterium | reverse complement strand
GGGGAGGATGAGACCATCGGTGTCGCTGTCGCTGTCCGTGTCGCTGTCGCTGTCGGTGTCGCTGTCGCTGTCGCCGTCGGAGTCCGCGTCGGAATCCGCGTCCGAGTCGGCATCCGTGTCGGCGTCGGTTCCGGCGTCCAGGTCGGGAGTGGGGGAATCGCCGCACGCCGCGGTCCCCAGCCAGGAAAACAGGAACGCAAAGAGCCATGCCATCGTCGTCCTACCCATGATCTTCATCCTCCATTGCAAAAAAACCTTGTTGCGAATTGTACACCTTTTTCAAGCCAGTGTCCGCTCCATCATTCGACGGCTCAGTACCACTTCGCCCGGACCACCCCGTCCATGCCCGCGATCTCGTACACGAAGGAACCGTCGTCGTGCTTGCTGTCGGCCCGCAGGGCGAACAGCAGGCGCGTGTGCTCGTTGCCGTTGTCGATGCGGTAGGTCACCTGCTGCAGGCGCATCTTCCGGTCCCGCAGCATCCCGCGCACCGTCTTCTCGACCTCGCTGCGCAGGGTGTGGACCACCGTGACGGTCAGCGTGCGGTAGACCGCCGGGTCGAGGACCCGCTCCAGGTGCTGCAATCCCACCAGCACGATCACCGCCAGCGCGGTGGCGGTCAGGGCCATCGTCCAGGCGCCCAGGCCCACCGAGATACCCACCGCGGCCACGAACCAGATCCCCGCGGCGGTGGTCAGGCCGCGGATCAGGCTCTCGCGGATGCGCAGGATGGCGCCAGCGCCGAGAAATCCGATGCCGGTGACGATCCCGGCGGCCATGCGCGCCGGATCGACGTTCAGCATGAACTCCCGATCGGCCACAAGGCCGGACATCGCGCCGGTGCGCGAGACGATGATCAGCAGCGCCGAGGCCGTGCAGACCAGGGCGTTGGTGCGCAATCCCGCGGGGCGGCCGTGAATCTCGCGCTCGAGGCCGATCACCGCGCCGAGGACCGCGGCGACGGCCAGCTTGATCATGGGCTCCCAGGAAAAGTCGGGCATCTCGCTCCTTTCGATCGGGGTCCGGGAAGCCATTATAACCGTTTTTTTGCGATCTGGAGCCGGGCCGGACAATATCGAGTCCATGACGCGATTCGCGACAAGGCCCGCGGACACGGGCGAGGAAACGCCGCTGGTGAGCCTGCACCGGGTGAGCCGCTTCTACCGGCCCGATCGCCCGGCCCTGTTCGACGTGAGCTTCGACCTCTTCCGGGGTGAGTTCGTCTTCGTCGCCGGTCCCTCCGGCGCCGGCAAGAGCACGCTGCTTCGGTTGATGCACCTCGCGGAGATCGCCGACACCGGTACGCTGCTGTTCGCCGGTCACGACGTGCGCGACCTTCGCCGCGAGGTCGTGGCCGTCCTGCGCCGGTCCATGGGCGTCGTCTTCCAGGACTTCCGCCTGATCCCAGACCTGTCGGTGGAGGCGAACGTGGGCCTGCCCCTCGAGGTGCGAGGGGCTTCGACCCGCACGATCCGGGCTCGCACCGCGGAGGTGCTGGATCTCGTAGGGCTCGGCGGGCGCGGCCGGGAGCAGGCCGGCGGCCTTTCCGGCGGGGAGCAGCAGCGGGTGGCTGTCGCCCGAGCGATTGCTGCGGAACCGGACATCGTGCTGGCGGACGAGCCCACGGGCAGCCTCGACGCCTGGTCCGCCGACCACATCGTCGAGCTGCTGGAATCGCTGTGCGCCCGCGGGACCGCGGTGGTGCTGGCGACCCACGATCGCATGCTGATGGCCGCGCACCCGCACCGAACGGTGGTGCTGGACCGCGGGCGACTCGTCGGAATGTCCTCCAAGGGCGGATCCCGCCGCTCGGCCCCGGCCCGCTGCGGCACCGATCCCGCGGAGACGGGCTCGCCGCGGATCGCGGCCGGGGACCTCGGCAGCTGAGGAAGGAACAGCGATGACCATCCGTCCGCACAGCGCCTGGCACCTGCTTCTCCGCTCCCTGGGCGGTTTCCGGCGCCGGCCCCTGATCTACGCCCTCTCGGTGCTCACCCTCGCGGCCGCGTTCCTCAGCTTCGTCGCCACGTTCACGGCGGCGCAGAACCTCGACGCGCTGCTCGAGCGCTGGATGGGCGACGCCGAGCTGACCGTATACCTCGAGGACGGCGCGAGCCCCGGGGACGTCGAGCGCCTCGCCGCCGCCGTGGCCGCCGTCGACGGAGTGGCGCGGGTCGAGACGATGACCCCCGAACAGGCTCGCGAGCGATTCGCAGCGGATCTGGGGATCAGCGACAATCTCGCCCTCGACCTGCCCGCGGGGGCCTTCCCTTCCACACTCGAGGTCCACCTCTCCCCGGGACCGGCGGGGGACGCCGGGCAGAGACGGGCCCTGGCCGCCCGCCTCGAACGGGTCGAGCGCGTGGGCGACGTGGAGATCTACGACGACTGGTTCGAGCGCCTCTCGGCTCTCGGGCTGATCGGCCACGCGTCGGCCTGGGGCCTGGGCCTGCTGGCGCTGGTGGTCGCCGTGCTGGTGGTCGCGGCCACCGTGCGCTCGGGAGTGGTCGCGAGACGCCGGGAGATCGAGGTGCTCAGGTTCGTCGGCGCCACCGATGGCTACGTGCGGGCGCCGTTCCTGATCGAGGGCGTCCTGGAGGTCGCACTCGCCCTGGGTCTGGCGCTGGCCGTGCTGCACGTGCTGCTCGGCAGGATCGAGGCCGTGGCCGGATCGCTGCTGCCGCTCGTGGGCGGTGGCGCGTTGGTCCGGCCCGGCGCGACGGCCCTGCTGGCGCTCTGCCTGGGCGGGGTGGCCGCGGGGCTGGTAGGGGCCCGGCTGACCCTGCGGCGGCTCGAGGAGTCCTGAGGATGATCCCGCCACCCCGCCGCCGCACCGTGCCCGCGGCGTTCCTGCCGCTGCTCGCGATCCTCTCTCAGGGCCCGGCCGTCGCGGTCGCGGAGGACCTCTCGTTCGTCTCCGACGAAGAGCTGGACGGCGAGATCGCGGCGCGCCAGGCCGATCTCGAGCGTACCCGGGCCAGGGTCCAGGCGATCGAGGCCGATCTGGATGCCGCGCGCGAAGAACTGGAGGGTGCCCGCCGGGCCGCGGGCGAGATCGAGTCGCACCTGGTCGCCCGGGCCTCCCTGCTCTACCGCCTTACGCGCCACGGCGCCGCGCTGCGCTTCCTGCTCGGGCCCGGCTCGGGAACCGCTTCCCTGAGGCGGATCGGCACGCTGGAAAGGCTGGTCCGGGAGAGCCTGGAACGGCGCCGCGAGATCGGACTGCATCTCGCCAGGACCGAGGAGCGCATCGAGACCGCGAGCGAGCAGCTGGCAACGGCCAGGAGGCTCGAGTCGGGTCTCGAGGCCGCCCGCGAGGAGCTGGAGGCCGAGCGCGCCCGCCGGAAATCCTGCTGACGGCGAGGCGCTCCTTTCAGCGATCCACCAGCACGGCGCGGGCCTCGGCCGCGGTCAGGCTCACCGGGAAGCCGGAGAGGCTGACGGCGAAGGGCTTCCCAGTCCCACCCTTGCTGTCCATCCGCACCATCGCGTCCGGTACGATCCCCAGGTCCAGCAGCCGGTTCCCGAGGGCCGGCGACGCGTCGATGACCGCCACGGTTCCGGTCGCACCGTCCGGCAGCTCTGCGAGGACGACGCGTTTCGGCTTCCGCCGCGCCGAGACCCGCCTCCTCTGAGCCGGCACTCCCTCGCCCGCGGGCTCCACGAGCCGCGCCAGGCGCTGGACGGCCTCCTCCGAAAGGGCGCGATCCAGGGTCAGCACATCGCGGCTCGCGGTCGTGGGATCCATCCCCAGCACGTCGACGAGGAACCGCGACACGATCCTCCGCCGCCGCGATGCCCGGTGCGCGATCGCCTCGCCCCGGGGCGTGAGCTCGATGAACTCCCGCTGGCGGTAGCGGACCAGACCCAGCCGCTCGAGCCGCCCCATGGCCGGCGAGACCGATCCCGGCTTCACCCCTCGCTCCCTGGCGATGTCCCGGACCCGGGCGACCTTGTGCCGCTCGCTGAGGATGGCGATGGCGCACAGGTAGCCCTCGAGAGCGGGGGTGAGCTCGCCGTCCGCGGGTGCCGTCATTCGAGCCGCCCTTTCAAGTCAGCCCCGCCATGTGCCGGATCTCCTTCAGATCGTTAGCCATGCGCTGCGGCACGCTGCCGATCGACGACAACAGGGCCCGCGCCTCGGCGACATGACCCAGCCGGGCGAGGGACCCGGCCTTGAGCAACCGCCCCGTGATCTCGGCGGGCTCGATGTCGAGCACGGACTCGGCCAGTGCCAGGGCATCCCTGGGATCGTCGCGCATCTTCAGCGCGACCTCGGCCTTGCGCAGCTGCAGGTCGAGGAAGTTCTGGATCTGGTCCGGGCCACAGACCTGCCTCCGGTAGGCACGGCGCTTCTCTTTGTCGAAGAGCACGGCGAAGGCGCGATCCAGGTGCGCGCGGATGTCGTCGAGAGCGCGCCGTTGCTCCTCCGTCGCGCCCGGGTAGCGCGTGGGATCGAATTCGTGGCGCCTCTTTTCGTAACGCTCCCGGATCTCCACCGGGCTCGAGATGGCGTGGGCCGTGAGCAGATCGAAGTAGTTGTCGTTGGCCATCCGCCGGGCGCAGGGCTCGAGGTCCTCGAGATCGTGGGGCGTGTCGCCCTCGGGGTTGGTCTCGTGCAGGTCGAACGCGCCGGAGGTGATCAACCGGACGATCAGCCGGCGGGTCACCGAGCGGAACGCCGAGGAGATCGCCATGGCGCGGGAGACCTGTGTCGGCGTCCCGAGCAGGTGATCCACGAGGCGCTGCTCGCGGTCGCCGAGGCCGAAGCTCGCGATGATCTGCCCCGCCCGGGGCGAAGCCACCATGTACCGGGGCCGGGACTGCTCGAGGACCAGCGCCTCGGCCTCGTCGAGCTCCCGGTCGCGCCAGCCGGCCATGGAGGGGACCGGCGGCCGTGTCGCCGCGGCACCCGCCTCGGCCCTGCGCGGCACGACCAGCGGGCAGCGCCCCAGCGCCGCCGGGAAAGGCTCATCCGGCGTCGCCTCGGAGACGAAGCCGGTCCAGGTGCCGAGCTCCTTCAGCACCATGCTCCCGTGCCAGGTGAGCAGCCGGCCCAGATCCCGCCGCTCCGTGACCCCGGCCTTGAACAGGGCCAGCGCCGGGCTCCCGACGCCCCGGGCCACCGCCTCGCGGTAGGCTGCGGCCGTGGCGTCGTCGATCCTGCCCGCCGCGGACAATAT
Source organism: uncultured Myxococcales bacterium (assembly GCA_964476305.1). GTDB lineage: Bacteria > Myxococcota_A > Polyangia > JAAYKL01 > JAAYKL01 > CAYZAI01. The sequence goes on along the minus strand of CAYZAI010000259.1, from coordinate 1,859 downwards.
CGCGCCGACGTCGTGAGCGGGATCGTCGGAGGAAACGGCCAGCGGCGCGCCCTTCTCGAAGTGGACGGCGATCCGGACGCGGTCGCGCTCGAAACGGATCGCCCCGGAAAAACCCTCTTTCGCCGCATCCTCGAACACGGCGATCGCCGAGCCCCGGCCCCTGGCTCCGCCGTCCCCGGGGTCCTCGGGCGCGATGGAGGTCACGATCCCGGCCTGGGACAGCCGCTCCAACCGCTCCACGGCGGTTCCGGCGTCCACGCCCGCCAGGTCGGCGAGGTCGCCGATGCTCATCCGGCCGTCCATCATCGCCAGCAGGCTCTCGGTCTCGGGATCGAACGTGAAGCGCGAGAGATCGACGCCCGGGAAAAGGCTCGGCACGAGGGTCAGCCGCTCCTCGCCGTTCCCGCCCCCTCCGCGCTCGGAATCGTCATCGCTCATCGGCCACCACGGGTGGACGATAGCACAACCCCCCGGGCCCGGTCACGGCCCGGGGGAACCCGCGTCGGCGATCCGTGGGATCCCCCCGCCCGGGTTTCCACCGTCCACGCACGCCACGCGCACGTGGTCCTTTCCCGACCTCTTCACCTCGTACATCAGATCGTCCGCCACGCGGATGGCCTCCTCGAGAGTCGCCGGGGCTCTGGAAAACGATGCCGCGCCGATGCTCATGGTCACCGGCCAGCCCCGGCCTGACATCTCCTCCGCCAGCCTCTTTCGCACGCGCTCGAGCAGGGCCCGCGCATCCCCGGCATCCGTGGAGGGCAACATCGCGACGAATTCGTCCCCACCGATGCGGGCCACGGCGTCGCTCGACCGCAGCACCTGCATCAGGGTGCTCCCGACCTTCCCGAGCACGAGATCGCCCTCGTGGTGCCCGAGCTCGTCGTTCACGGTCTTGAAATTGTCGAGATCGAAGTAGGCGATGGTGAAGGGCTTCCCGTAGCGGCGGGCTCCGTTGAAAAGCAACCTGGCATTCTCGAGGAACGCGCGACTGTTCGGAAGATCCGTCAACTGGTCCCTGCGGCTGAGGCTCCGCTCGATCTCGAACGCGCGCTTGAGCCTGCCGAGAAGGAGAGAGACAGCCGCGAAAGAGAGGACCATCGCACCCGTGTTGATCGCCCAGATGACCGGCCCCTGGGTGTCTCCTCCGTAGAGCCGGTTGGCCAGCAGCCAGCACGCCGCGCTCAGGACACCCAGAAAAAGGCCCACTCTCGGTGACAGGAAGTAGGTCGCCAGGGTGATTGGCAGATAGTACAGGGGAAAGACCCTGATCTGGACGCCGGTGAGGTGGTCGAGGACCGCGACCAGGAGGACGGCGACGACGCTGACGACCAGAATCGCGAGCTTCCACATCGCGCTCCGCGGTGAGGCTCCGCTGTCGGCCGAGGCCAAGAGCGGGGAGGGTATTCCGCTCGTGTCTGCCATCGTCACCACCCGGGCGCCGGCGGCAGCGGCCACTCCACGGGCGCCGGCGGCGGCGGCGCGGTCTCGCCGGAAACGCCCAGCAGGCCGCGGGTGACGAGAGCCGGGGCCACGGGCACCGCCAGGAACAGGACGACGAATGCCGCGACGATCCGGGTGGTGAAGTGGGCGCGCCAGCGCCGGCGCACTCCGAGGTGGGGCACCGCCCCCCGGAGGATCGCGCGGACCGCTACCGCCGTTCCCAGCAGCACCCAGAGGACCTCGCCGGGCTCCGGACCGAGGCCGAGCAGGGGGGGCGCGGCCAGTACCACACCCGTGGTCCAGGCCGGCCAGAGGATCCCCATCGCCGCCGGCCCCTCCCGGCCGGCACCCTTCGCGGCGCGCGATGCCCGGACGAGCCACATCAGCACCAGGGTCAGCGCCGGCGCCAGTACCAG
>CAYZAI010000258.1:0-7089 GCA_964476305.1 uncultured Myxococcales bacterium | reverse complement strand
CGCGGTCCAGGGCGTGCCGGGCTTCCTCGTCCTCCGCCAGGATCGAGCGTTCGGCCAGCAGCTCCGCCGCGCGCTCCAGCCGCTCCTGGATCAGCGCCAGCCGAGGGCGCTCCCGGCCTCGGAAGATGCGATTGATCAAGGTCCATGTCTCGGTCACGGGCCGGTGGAACGCGCGACCGGCCCCGGGCGGCGAGAAGCGCTCGACGAGCCCCAGCTCCACGAGCTCGCCGAGCGCCATGCTCAGGGAGCCCGTGGAGATGTCGAGGCGCTCGAGCAGGCCGTGGGCGTCGAGGGGTGCCGGCGTGAGGTAGAGCACCGCCCAGACCTTTCCCAGGGTCGGGCGCAGGCCGAAGCGCGAGAACAGATCGCCGATGGTATCGGCCACGAGGACGATGGGGTCGTCTCCCGGGCCCGGGAGCTTCTGGCTCCTGCCGCTCATGTCGACGGCGGGGGGAAGAGGCGCGGGAACCGCGGCAGCAACGAGGTCGGATCGTCGACCCGGATCTCGCCTCGCGCAATGGCCGTTCGCGCGTCCGACAGTTGGAGGACGAGCCGTACGAGCGTGTCGGGAGCCAGTGTCAGGGTCAGTGTGGGCCGGGGGCACGTCCTCTGGATCGCGCGGCAGGCGTCTCCCGCTATTTCCAGGTGCCAGTGGCAGGCCGGATCGTCGCCGAGAACGAAGAGGATGCGCGCCTCGAGCCCATCGCCCACGGCGGTGTTGTAGCAGGCGGCCAGCTCGGGCATCAGGATCCTGAGGTCCGTGGCCGCCGCCTCCCGCAGCCGCTCCCGGTCCGAGGTGCCCGCCTCGATCTCCCGGGCGATGTCCCAGTAGGTGCCGAAGTGGCGGCCGAACATCTCCTGACCCGTGGTGAGTGGCGTGCGCGCGGCCTCCTCTGTCTCGACGCGCACCCGCCCCTCGGCGACCAGCTCCCGGCCAGCGCTCCGGAAAGCGGAGCGGACCTTGAGATGGGTGACGGGCTTGCTCGCGTCGAAATCGAGGAAGTAGCTCTCCGGTCTCAGCAGCACGCCCGCGCAGTCGGCGTCGATGCCCTCGCAGACGAGACGGAAGGAGGCCACCAGGCCGGTCATGTTCGCCGGGTCCCGATGGGCACCTGCCGCGAGCAGCACGGCGCGGTCCGGCCCTCGATCGGGCTCGCGGAGCTTGTTGCGGCCGATGCCGGTGGCCCGCCCCCGGGCGATGCCGGGTTCCGTGGTCGGCAGCAGGCGCTCGACGAAGGCCTTGAGCAGGGCGGAAAACGAGTAGTAGTAGACCGGCGTGGCGAGCAGCAGCGCGTCGCAGCTCAGGAAACGGTCGAGCAGGGCGGTCATGTCGTCTCGCTGGACGCAGCGGCCCGGCGAGGCGGCGTGCCAGCAGGCGTAGCACCCGCGGCAGGGGCGCACGTCCAGGCGCGAGAGGTGGACCTCGTCCACTTCGGCCCCCGCCTCGGCCGCGCCAGCGACGAACAACTCGAACAGCTCGCGGGTATAGCCCGTCGGGCGAGGTGCGCCGTCGATAGCGAGGAGCCTCATCGTCATCCGTCTGTCCTTCGTGAGCCTCTGGATATCGTCCTTTTTTTCCGTCCGGGTTCGCGTCCCGGGGCACCAGTGACAAAACACTGTAAAGGACAAGAGGGCTTCGTGTATACTGACATCGACCGCGACACGGCCGAGGAAAAAAAACCGAAAGGAGTCGGCACATGTTCACTCGTCTCTTTCTTCTGTTCTTTGCCTCGGTTCTGGTAACCTTGACATGGGCCTCGTCGGGCTGCGGTTCGAGCGAGGTCGTCGATCCGAAAGACGAAGATGACGACGACGGCTCGAGCGATGGCGATTCGGACAGCGACTCGGACTCGGACGCCGACAGCGACGCGGACTCGGACGCCGACAGCGACAGCGACAGCGATACGGATACCGGCTACAAGGCCCAGGTCTGGAAGTGCTTGATCTGCGACACCCCCGAGGAAGACGGCGAGGACTGGCGACGGGTCGAGGCCCTCGCACCTCCCGGTGCCCGCGCCCAGGCTGCGAAGGCGGAGCTCTTCTTCGGTATCTGATCCCCGGTACGGCCGGAGTCGTTCCGATCCTCTTGCCGGGGCTGGTCGCGCTGCTGCTTTCGATTTCCTTCCCGGGCATCGCAGACGACACCCCGTCGCGCTCGCTCCCGACATTGATGCGCACGAAGACGGTCACGCCGGTCCACGCGCTGCCGCGATCCGCGAGCCGGATCATCGCCCGCGTCCAGCGGGACGCCGTGCTGCGGGTCACGTGGGAAAGGCGCGGGAGGGGCTGTCGCGGCGGCTGGATGAAGCGCGAGGGTGGCGGGTTCGTCTGCTCCGACCGGCTCGCCCCTACGGACGAGACGGTTCCGCGGCCGTCCCCCCTCGACCTGCCCGGGCTGCTCGAGGGGATCGACGGCTACCGGGTGCTCCGCGGCGGATCCCCGCTTTTCCAGAAGCTGAAGCACATCGATCGGCGCCGGCCCTTCATCCTGCTGTTCAAGGGAGCGGTGCTCGCCGTGCGCCGGACCGTCGACCGCTACGGGACCTCCTACCTCGAGACACGGGAGGGCTGGTTCGCCCGTGCCGAGCGTACCGAGAAGCTGGAACCGGCCCTCGGCTCGCTGGCGATCGATGTCGGGGATGGCGGCCCGTGGGGCGTCGTCGTCGGGCGCCAGGCAGGGGTGCGCGCCGCGCCCGAGAAGAATGCCGAGGTCACACGGCCGCTGCCCCGGTGGAGCGTGTTCCCGGCGGAAGACATCGGCGCAGAGGGTGGCGCGGACGGTTGGTTCCCGCTCCGCGCCGGAGGCTTCGTCAGTGACGACGATGTCGCGAGGGTGCGGCCCGCGCCGGTGCCTCCCGATCTCGGCCCGGACGAGTGCTGGATCGCGGTGGACGTGAAGGAACAGCTCTTCCACGCCTATGAGGGTGGGCGGCTGGTGCGGGTGGTCCCATGTTCGACCGGGGCCGCGGGCAACACGCGGGCCGGCAGCTACAGGGTCGAGTGGAAGCGCCGCCTGCAGACGATGCTCTTGAGGCGTGGGCACCTGCGGGTAGAGGACGTCCAGTGGGTGATGTACTACGACCGCCGGCGCTCCATCGCGATCCACGCGGCGTACTGGCACCAGGACTTCGGCCGGCCCGTGAGCCACGGCTGCGTCAACCTGCCGCCTCCGGACGCGCGCTGGGCCTACAAGTGGGCCCAGCCCTTCTCGCGGCCCGAGGACAGCGAAAACCTGGCGATCCCGGACGAGCCGGGCACGCGGGTGATCGTCTTCGAGTGATTCCGACCGGCTACTTGCCGATTGTTCTCGCGAACCCAGGCGCGGTTCTCGTCAGGGTCGCGCCAGCCGAGGAGCTAGCCTCGGCCTTGGTCCTCCGATCCGCCTGACGGTGTCTCGCGCCGCCTTGGCGTCAGTCCTTGACCTGTTTGCACGCTTCCTGGGAGCCGAGGTTGCAGGCCCGCTTCATCAGCTTCTGCGAGCGATCCCGGTCCCGCGGGACCGTGTACAAGGGCAACCCTTCGTAAAGCCGTCCGGCGTTGTAGCAGGCTTCCGCGTGCCCTTGCTCGCAGGCCTTGTCGTAGGAGTCCACCGCGAAGACGCGGCACTTCCTGGCATCGACTCCGGCCCCTGGCTTGGGTTCGAGCAGCAGGCCGAGGTTCATGCAGGCGTAGACGTGGCCCGCTCGGCACGCCCGATGGAAGTAGGCCCGGGCCTGGCCGAGATCCTCGGGGACGTCGACGCCGAAGACGTACCGCATGCCCTGCTCGTAGCAGGCCTGGGGGTTGCCATCCTCGCAGCCGGTCTGGGATGTCTCGGGTTCACCGAGGATCGGCTCCGCCCCGGGGACCACGGTAAAGGACTTGGTCGTGCCCACGCAGGTGCCCTGTTCGCAGATCCGCTCGCCCTTGCACTGGGTATCGTTGACGCAGCCGGTCGGCTCGGCCTCGCGAGCCGCGGGCACAGGGCGGAAGCAACCCGGGAACCACCACAGGGTGGACAGGACGAGCGCGATCGGGAAGGTGAGATGGCGCATCGGGGTCACTCCGTTCGCGTCAATCGCCTGGCTGCGGCGGGTAGCAGATCCGGTCCATGGTATTCGCGAGCTGGCACGTCTGTCCGCCAGTGCATTCCGAGCTGTCGTAGCAGATCACGGCGCAGTACCACTTGCCGTAGTACGTGTCCTCGACCACGCACTTCTCGAGGCCCGGCGCGATATCCGGGCAATGGTCGTGATCTCCGGGCCCGCAGCACTCGGTGGAGCAGATGCCCTGGGAGTTGCCCAGCTCCGCGATGGTCTGACAGGAGGTGTTGGCCGGGCAGCTGTTCTCGTAGGGCGCGCAGCTCTCGCCCCAGTTCGGCTGGACCGTGGGGTTGCAGGCATCGCCGTTCGTATCCTGCGGCTGCGTGCCCGCATCGAACCACGGAGGTGGCTCTGCGCAGCCCGGCCACCCGAAACCGGCCAGGATCAGCAGCAGTGTCGTCGCGGCGCCATTCATCATCGTTCCGTTATCCATCGACAATTCCCAAAAGACAAGACGGCTTCCGCCACGTCGCGGTCCGCCTCACGGCGCTGCCTGACACCTCCCGTCCGGTGCGCGGCACGCCCCCGGGGCGCACTCGCCGCGAAAGTAACGCCACTCCTCGCAGCGCGAGCCGTCGTCGAACACGCAGATCCCCACGGTCCCGGCGGGCTCCTCGCGCAACTCCAGGGTCCCGCCCCGCTCTTCGCAGTTGACCGAGGCCGGGTTGGCGATCCCCGCGGCCCCGGGCGCGGCCCCGGCCGGCTCGACGGCGGGAGGCACCGGCCCCGGAGGCGGCGAGCCGTTGCTCCCGCAGGCGCAAGCCAGCAGCACGGCAGCGGCGAACAGGCTCGATGAATGGGTCATGGGCGTCTCCTCCGGTTGCGATCGGGCAGAATATACCAGCCCGGCGCGTCTGCTGGCAACGGCGAGGTGCCCGGCGCAAAACGTCCCAAGAGGGAGGCGGAGGGTCCCGTCAGGGGTGCTGGACCAGGCCCGCCTCCTCGCGCTCGAGCGAGTGGCGCAGCTTGACCACGGAGTCACGGGCGCCGAGCACGATCAGGGTCGCCCCCTTGGTGAGCACGGTCTCGGGGCCCGGGTTGTAGACGAACGCGCCCCGATCATCGCGCAAGGCGATCACCAGGACGTCGGTGTTCTTGCGGATCCTCGTGTCGGCCAGCCTTCGGCCCGCGAGCGCGGAGCCCGGGGGCAGGCTCACCTGCTCGATGCGGGTGTTCTGCTCCCGGTCGCGCAGCATCACGTCCAGGAACTCGACAACGTCGGGGCGGATCATCTCCGAGGCGATGCGCATGCCGCCGAGCAGGTTCGGCGCCACCACCCGGTCGGCCCCCGCCCGCAGCATCTTGGGTGGCGCGTCCTTCTCCATCGCCCGGGCCACGATGCGCAGGGCGGGGTTGAGCTGGCGCGCAGAAAGGATCAGGTAGAGGTTGTCCTTGTCGTTCCGCAGCGCCGCCACCACGCCCGACGCCCGCTCGATCCCGGCCTGCTTGAGCACCCAGTCCTCGGTAGCGTCGCCGTGGACATAGGGGATGACTTCGGCGGCTCCGGGATGCATCTCGCAGACGTGGGTGATCTTGTCGTGGTCCACGTCGATGATCACGAACGGTGTCCCGGACTCCAGGAGGTCGCGCACGACCTGGTGCCCGGTGACGCCGATCCCGCAAACCACGATGTGATTCGAAAGCCGATCGATGGTTTTCTGCATCCTCTTCCTCCGCCGGACTCCCCGAAGGTCGAATTCGACCCAGAACGCGAGCACCGTCGAGCCGAAGTAGATCAGCGAGCCCATACCGAAGACGATCAGCACCGCGCTGAAGATCCTTCCGGGCACGTCGAGCGGGATCACCTCGCCGTAGCCGACCGTCGAGAGTGTGATGATGGTCATGTAGAAGCAGTCGAATAACGTCGCCTCGCCGCCCTCGATGAGCCAGAAACCGAACGTGCCGAGCGTGATCGCGATGGTCACGGCGCTCAGGGCCTTCAGCAGCCTCTGTCGGTGATTGTCCAAGGCGCCATCCTAGCCACAACGCAGGCCGGGGGGCAAGGGCCTCCGCGGCCAGCCGCCACTTGGGCTCCGGCAGGTGCCGGGGATCTCGCTTGGGCGGCGGCGACCGTGGTAAGACGGCGCTCATGAGCACGGGCAAAGAGGGAACGATATGGCCCGGTGTCGTGGCGGTCCGGATCCCGGACGGCGGCGCGTACTGCCGTTCGCCGCGGCTGGCCGTGGACGGAACCGGCGCGGCGTGGCTGGCCTTCGTCGCCGGCGGGCCCAACGGCGAGCGGCCGATGCTGGCGCGAACATCCGGGGGCGGGGAATCGGCCTTCGACGATGCCCGGCCGCTGGCCGCGTGGAGCCTCCTCGTCACGGTCGTGGCCCTGGCGCCGGCGCCTGACGGCGTGCTCGCGGCCTGGATCTCGGGAGGGGCCGGGGCGCTCGATCTGCGCTTCGCTCGCCACACGGCCGCGGGAGCCGGCTGCGCCCGAGAGGCGAAGGACACCCGCGGGCCGTCGCAGGTCGCCCTGTGCGCCGCGGGAGAGGGCTTCGCGGCGGCGTGGGTCGAGCGCGACTCCGGCCGGTGGCGCATCGCCGGCGCCCTGCTCGATGGCGGCGGCGCGGTGACGAAGAAGATACAGCGGATCGAAAGCGACGGGGTTCTCGGCCACCCGGCCGTGGCGGCGGGCGGCGACGGCGCTCCCTGGCTCGCCTGGCAGGAGCTCTCCCCGGACGGCGCGGCACGCATCCTCGTCCGCCGGCCGGGAGCCAGGAAGGCCGTCGCGGTCTTCGAGCGCCGGGACGGGGGCTGCGCGGCGCGCCCCTCCCTGGTTTCCGACGGGGAGGGCGGTGCGTGGGTCGCCTGGCACTCGGACGTGGACGCGGCGGAGGGTCCTGGGCTCGTGCGCTGGATCGAGATCGCCCATCTCGACGCGGGTGGGAAGCTCTCGCGGCCAGCGGTTCCGCTTCCCGGCGTCGAGCGCCACGGTCGCGGCGAGGACCAGGGTTTCGAGTTCTCGCGGCTGGTCGCGGGGCCCGACGGCAGGGTGGCGATC
>CAYZAI010000257.1:0-7098 GCA_964476305.1 uncultured Myxococcales bacterium | reverse complement strand
GTCCTCGTCGACGTAGGTGCCGCCGTAGATCACGCCGATCAGGCCGTGCTGCTGGAACATCTTGCTGCCGAAGCCGCCGCGCCCGGCCCAGGTGTCGACGTAGGAAAGCTCGCCCTTGACTATGGGCACCGACACGACGGCACCCATGTCCGTGGCCCGGGCCGCGGGCCCCACAGCCAGGATCCGGGGGTCCTCCTCGTAGCGCCCGGCAAAGCGCGCGACGGCCTCGTCCATCACAGAGTACACGCCGCAGCGGCCGTCGTTCCACAGGCGCTCCGGGTCCATGGGGACGACCTCGACTTCGATCTCCTCGCCGTGCATGCGGTTCAGGTACAGGAGCGACGGCACGGACGCCCGGCCGCGGATGGCCAGCATGTTGACGCCGAGGTTGTCGAAGACCAGGCCCGCGCCGCCCATGGACGAGATGTAGAAACCGTCCCAGCACGGACCCCGGCCCGTGAAGATCAGCCGGTTCGAGCCCGGGAAGATCGAGCCGCACAAGAGGCCCGTGCCGATGTTGAGGCTGTCGTGCTCGCTGGAGAGGTGCAGGCCCAGATCCACCGGGCCGAAGAACCTCCCCACCGGGAAGCGCTCGATCTTGTAGAACCCGCTGGCCGCGTCCACGTGCAGGACCCTGAGGTTCATGTCCATGGCCGGTCTCCTTCTCTTCCGGGCCGTTTCGGCAGGATCGATTGTGCGCCGCCAGGGCGCGGCGGGTCAAGGGCGGGACGGGGGCTCAGGCGGGTTCGCGGGACTCGGGGGCCGGGCGGCTCTGGAACAGGCGGGACCAGTCCAGGCGAGCCGTGGCGCGCATCACGAAGGCCAGGGTCAGGATCGCGCCGATGGTGACCGTCAGCCCGGTGTAACCCTCGAGGAAGTGCGCCAGGCTGAACAGCACCTGGTACACCATCTGGGCCAGGGCCGCCTCCACCAGGGCGAAGCGCGTGCCGACCACGATCCGCAGGTACGAGACCACCAGGAACACCGAGACCACGGACGATGCGGCGAAGGCCACGGGCAGATCCACGTGGTCCACGAGGTAGGCGAACAGCAGGTTGAACGAGAAGAAGCTCGCCGCGAGGAAGAAGTAGTTCATCGGGTGGATCTGCAAGGAGCGCAGGGCCTGGAGGATGAAGACCAGGAAGAAGAAGAAGAACAGCGAGACCGGCGCGTGCAGGCTCATCGAGGCCGCCAGGGGACCGGGGTTGAGCCGGTGGGGCATCTCCATGCCGATCTGCAGTCCGCTGACCAGGGATTCCTTCTCCCAGACCAGGTCCCAGCCCCCGTCCGGCCGGTGGGTCTTGGCGTCGGGGCTGATCGATCCCGCCGGGAAGTCGATGTCCTCGAAGTCGGTGGCCATCCCGAGCCGGAAGTTCCTGACCAGGTTCACCTGATCGCCGAAGCGGTAGATCCAGCGGTCCATGCCGCGGGAGCGGTAGCCGACCTCGAGCTGCTGCGCGGCGCCAGCGGCCATGGTGAACCGGCCCACGAGGCGCCCGGCCTCGGTACGGACGTCGAGGTCCTCGAGCCCGGGGGCGCGCATCGCCATGGCGTCGTAGACCGCCGAAGCGCTCGGGAAGTCGAAGGTCACCGTGACCTCCACGGGCTCGCCCACGGGGTTCTCGACCGCGTAGTCCGAGGCGAAGTCCACGCCGTAGGTGGCGAACCACAGGAGCCCCTTCTTGCGGTGATCCACGGAGAGCTTCACGTCGATGTCGCTGGCCGCCAGGGGCAGCTCCAGGGTGTGGGTCAGCTCCAGCACCTCGAACAGCTTGTCGACCTTCACGGTCCGCGCAGCGCCCTTCCCCGGGCGCCTCCCCGGCTCGTCCGCCACAGGCACCTCCACCTTCTCGCTGACCACCTGCCGGCTCGTGACCTCGGTGACAACCCCCTGCAGTTGCGGCGGCGTGGCGCCCTGCGCCTCGGCCGCGGCCCCCGGCGCGCCGTCCTGTCCCACGTACTCGAACTCGCCGCCGTAGGCACGGCGCACCTCGCGGCGACTGCCGGTCTTCCAGCGGGCCGTCACCCGCGGCGCGGGCTGGGTCTGTTCCGTGCCCCACAGCTCGCCCACGGCCTCGCCCATGGTCCCGGTCTTCTCGTCGGTGCGCAGGTAAGTGGCCAGACCCAGCACGGCCCAGGCCACCCAGCTGCACGCGAAGATCACGCTGATCGCCACGATTCTCTTGAGCATCGAATTCCTCCTCGTGTCGTGCCGCGGTCCCGGATCGGGGGCCGCCGCGTTCACGAGAAGAGACGCTTCGGATGTTGCGGGCCAAAGATGCTCCGGTGCGGATCGAGAGGAGAGAATGTGGCGGTTTCGTGCAGAGCCTGATCTACCGCGGCGAGGGGATCACCTCGAAGAGAATGCCCTGCTCTTCCAGGTCGCGGGCCAGGGCCGCCCACGTCGCCGGATCGCGAGCGGAGCCGTCGGCGAAGTCGAGGACCAGCCGTGCGCGTCGGGGCCGGGAGCGCAGCACCAGGGCCAGCAGGCGATCGGCGATGCGGCCACGCGCCTCCTCGTCGGAGTCGCCCACGGGCATGGCCACCGCCGCGTCGCCGCCTTCGAAGACCGGCGAGCGCTCGGCGACCAGCTGCTGCCGGGCATCGCGGGCGATCTCGTCGACCGCATGGGAGTGTAGCTCTGCGGCCAGCGGGGCGAGGTCCGGCCGGCCCTGCTTCAGCAGCGCCTCGACGAGGGGCGCGGGCCCCAGCCCCAGGCTGGCCAGCCGCGCGGCTTCGGCCGATACCAGGTGCGGCAGCTCGCTCCCGCCGCCCGCCTCGACCGCGGCGTGAAGGCGTCCTTCGATTTGCCCGCGATCCGTCATGCGCCCTCCTGGTCCCGACAGCCAACGGAGCCGAGCCGATCGTAGGCTCCGCCCACGTCGGCGAGCCCGTCCGAGCCCCTGTGCTCCACGACGAACGCGGCCGCCGCGGCGCCCAGCCGCGCGGCGTCCACCGGGGAGAGGCCTGCAGCCAGGCCCACCGTAGCGGCCCCGGCGAAGGTGTCTCCGGCCCCGGTGGGGTCGACGACCCGGGCCGGGCACACCCCGACGGCTGAGACCCGGTCGACGTCGTACACCAGGCTCCCGTCGGCACCACGCGTGACAAAGACGTGGCGAACCTGGCGCGCGAGGAAGGGAACGAGCGCGTCCGAGCCGAACAGCGCCACGTCCTCCTCGCTGAGGAAGACGGCGTCCACCCCGGCGAACCGATCCGACCCGACGAGGTCGGGCCCCCTCTCCACCAGCCTGCGCCCGGGCCCGTCGCCCCGCGGGACCTTCATGAAACCCTGGAGGCAGACGGCGCGGACCCGTGCCTCGATCGCGCTGAACCACGGCTGGGACGGGTCCACTTCGCCGAGGACCGGTGCCACGAACAATGCGTCCGGGGTCTTCCAGGCTTCATCCAGCATGCCGTAGTCGATGAGAGGGGACCTGGTCTCGACGTGTTGCACCCGCGCGCCCCCATCCGGGTAGCTGTTGGTGAAGACCGTGGTGCGACCGCGTCGCGGGCCGTCCACCGCCAGATCGCGAAGGGTGCCGTCGCACAGGAAATCGGCACCGACGCTGGTGAGCAGGTTGACCTTGGCCCCGAGGGCGGCGGCGGTCCTGGCCCCGAAGAACGCGCACCCGCCCGGGCTGATCTCCTCCCCGTACCGGTCGTGGGTCACCTGGCCCACGGCGAGGACCGTCAGGGCCCCGATGCGCTCCCGCAGATGCCTCAAGCGAAGAACTCCCCGCACGAGATGTTGTAGGCCTGGCCCGTGATCGCTCCGGCGTCGTCCGAGACGAGGAACCCGATCAGGGCCGCCACCTCGTCCGGGGCGACGAAACGTCCCAGCGGTATGCCCGATATCGCCCGCTCGTACTCCACCTCCGGAGTGGTGCCCGCCAGGGAGGCGGAGAGGGCCAGGTCGCCCCGGGCCATCGCCGTGTCCACCCAGCCCGGACAGACCGCGTTCACGGTGATCCGGCGCCCCGCGAGCTCCTTCGAAAGGCACTTCACCAGTCCCAGCACGGCGTGCTTCGAGGCGGCGTACGCGCCGTACCCGGCCCGGCCCAGCTTGCCGAGGCCGCTGGAGATCACGACCGTCCGGCCGCCGTCTTCCAGGCGATCGCGCAGCGCACGGAACAGGTACCAGACGCCGTCCACGTTCGTCGCCATCACGCGCCGCCAGACGTCGTCCGCGTCCTCGTCCGCCAGGTGCGCCCGCTGGCAGATGCCGGCGCCGGCCACGACCGCGTGCACGATCCCGACGTCGTCGAAGGCCCGCGACACCGCCGCGCCGTCCGAGACGTCCAGGACGAGGGGAACGATGGCCCCCGGTCCAGCCAGCGCCGCGATCTCGTCGAGGGCCTCGCGGCGCCGATCCACCGCGATCACCCGATCCCCCTTCCTGGCGAGCCTGAGCGCCACATCCCTGCCGATACCGCCTCCGGCGCCCGTGACGACCGCTGTCCACTGTGCCATTTCACACCTCCATCGTCAGCCCAATGGCCTCCAGCAGCACCTCGTTGGCAACCGGGACGACGTACTGCCCGCTCACGACCCAGGGCCTGCCCACGCCCTCCAGGAGCGCCATCCGCGTACCCTCCGTGAGGTACCGCTTGTTGTACTTGCACGCATCGAGAACGTCCCTGGCCGCGATGCCCCTCGGAATCCTCGTCGGGAGGCGGTAGCGCGATATGATCTCCTCGTGCAGATCCACCAGGTCTCCGGAGCACGCACGCAGGATCCGGGCCACCCTGGCCGCGATCACCATGCCGATGGCGACGCTCTCGCCGTGGTAGAGGGTGTATCCGCTCAGGTGCTCGACGGGGTGCCCCAGGGTATGGCCGTACTGGAGGACCATGCCCTCGGCCAGCTCCTTGGGATCGTCGATCGACAGAGCGCACTTCAGGCCGATGTTCCGCCGGATCACCTGTTCGAGGAAGTCCAGATCGCTGACGCAGTCTCCCCCGTAGCCCGCCAGGTAGTCCACGTAGGACCGATCCTGGCACAGCGCGTGCTTGATGACCTCCGCCAGCCCGTCGTGGATCAGCCGCGGGTCGAGGGTCTCCAGCGTCTCGACATCCACGACCACCATCCGCGGGTTGTAGTACGAGCCGACCATGTTCTTCCCGCTGCGCCCGTTGATCGCCTGCTTGTGGCTGATGGCGGCGTCGCACTGGGCCATCAGCGAGGTGGGAAGGTGGATGAGATTCAGCCCGCGGTAGATGGTGGACGCGATGAAGCCGCAGACGTTGCACACCACCCCGCCGCCGACGCTGACGAACACGGACTGCTCGTCCACCCCGAGGCTCAGCACCTGCTCGGTGAGCTGCTGGTAGCGGGACAGGCTCTTGGAGCCCTCCCCGTCGGGCATCACGATGCGGTGGATGTGGTAGCCCATGGCCTTCAGGGCCTTGGCCAGGCCGGAGGCGTACAGGCCGTCGACCGTCTCGTCGGTGAACAGGAAGACCGGCGAGGAGGCGCTCTCCCGCGGGATGAGCTCGAAGGCACCGGGGTTCCGGAAGTAGCCGCGCATGAGCACCATCTTGGTGGTCTCGATCTTCCCGGCCACGAAGTCATACGCGTCATCCGCCGCGCGCGTCGCTTCGATCCGGGGCGCGACCACGGCCCCCACCCGCCGCTCGTGGCGCAGCCGGATCTCCGCGCGGACGAGATCCACCGGCGTGTCGATGTCGTTCCACGTGCCCCGCGCGACGTCCGCCGCGTCCAATCGGCCCTGCCGGGCGAGGTGGTTCGTGGCGCTCCACAGGGAGTCCTGGCCGCGCCGCAGGTACGTCTCCTCGAGGGCGCCAAAGAGGGCGGCCGGGGAGGCGGCGAACAGCCCGGTGTCGATACCGTTCCACTTGGGGATGGAGACCCCGGTCTCCCGGACCAGCCCCCCCTCGCACAGCACCCTCACCGCGGAGTCGGGGAAGGACTCGGGATCCCGGCGATCCACCAGCAGGGTCACCCGCCCGTCCGACACGTCGATGCGGGCCATCTGCTCGACCAGCTCCCCGTCGAAGACGTGATCTCCCATGGCGAGCAGGAACGGCTCCGTCAGGAAGGGACGCGCGGCCAGGACGCTCGTGGCGATTCCTTTTTCCCACTCGGGGTTGTCGACGAACGACACGTCCAGCTCGGGCACGAAGTGGGTGGTGATCTCCTTCTTCAGCTGGGCATCCTCGAAACCGGTGACGACGAGGATCCGTTCGATGCCGACCCGGGCGAGCTGCTCCACGAGGTGGAAGACGAGGGGCCTGCCGCCGACCTCAACCAGCGCCTTGGGTCGCCCCGGCCGGTCGAGGCGCGTCCCGCTGCCCGCGGCCAGAATGAGTGTCTGCGTGATCATCCCGCTGCCTCCTGGACGGGCGCTGTCGCCGCGGGGAACGTTGGCGTAGAAGGCCGAATCCGTCAACCCGGGGGATGGCGCCAGCGACGTTGTCGCAGATGTTTCGGGGCGTCAACCGCTGCGGCGGCCGAAACCGCCCCGGCGCAGCCGGTCGGTGGTACAATAGCGGCCGAACGAAGGCCTGCGAACGAGTGCAGCGGGTGCTGAAAGGAGAACGACGATGAAGACCTGGACCTGGCTTCTCGCGTTGCTGGTGCCGCTCGCGGCTCTCTGGACCCCGGCCTGCGGCGACGATGACGACGACGGTATCGGGATCGGGACCGACGCCGACACCGACGCCGACACCGACGGGGACGGCGATCTCGACATCTCGGTCTGCGCGCCGGAGAACGGGCCCTTCACCCTGGAAGTCGACAACCTCTACTTCCCGCTGCCCGTGGGGAGGCAGCTCGTGCTCGAGGGCGACGAGGGCGACACCACCGTACGCGTCGAGTTCACGGTCCTCGACGAGACCGAGGACGTAGCCGGTGTGACGACGCGCGTCATCGAGGAGGTGGAGTACGAGGACGACGTGCTCGTGGAGATATCGCGCAACTTCTTCGTCCAGGCGCCGGACGGTACGGTCTGTTATTACGGCGAGGACGTGGATATCTACGACGAGACCGGGACGGAGGTCGTGGCCCACGACGGTGCCTGGCGCGCGGGCGTGGACGAAGCCCAGCCCGGGATCCAGATGCCAGCCGAGCCAGAGGTCG